>NZ_JBBCVW010000007.1:0-190759 GCF_037146215.1 Microbacterium sp. MMO-56 | reverse complement strand
GTCTCCGGACGAACAGGTTGCTTGGTCGCTACCGATCCTCCGGGCCTCGACCCACCTCACCCCGTCACGCCACGCCCGAGCGCCTCACCCCACCCAGAATGCGCAGAGCCGCTTAAGGGCGATACCGTCTCTGACACCGCGAGACACGGAGCGCGCGATTACGGCGCCGCGGCGTTCAGTGAGGAGGGTGATGAGTTGCTCGTTTTTCGCGATGAACGCGTCGATCTGCGCAGTCTCCCGATCCAGATAGTCCGCAATCGCAACGGCCTCTTCAACGGGCGGCGTTGGCGCCCTAAAGTATCGGATCGTCGCCTGGCCGAGACCGACCCTCGTCACTCCCGGAGTCTTGGCTTCGAAGTACGCCTTTGCGTAGTCAGACTCAAGCAAATACTTGAGGAACCGACCTCGCCGCTTGTCCATGGGCCTGAAGATGCTTAGGTGATACCCGTAAACGGTGCCCGGCAGATCTCTTGGCGCGTAGGACGGAATCCCGATGTCGGCTGCGGTCTCCGAATCTTTGGTGAATGGCACATCCCCAGCGCGCACCGAGAACTTCGCGATCTGCTCCGAGGTTGCAGTCGCCATCATGAAGTGTGAGCTGTCCACGATCCGGTCGCTGTAGTAGACGTCGGTGTAGTTGCACAGCTTCACCGGCTGTTCACCCTCGTATGACTTCTTGTCGACCGTGCTCGTAAGCACCCGCGCCAGCGTGACCGCGGGTTGCACGTCCCAGTGCCAGGGAACCTCGCCGAGAAACTCGACACCGGAGTCACGCATCGCGCGAGTCAACCTTCAACCTCGACCAGCATCGCGCGGAGTTGATCCATAACGGCGTCAAGTTCGTGGTCGATCTCCTCAAGTGAACGCGGTGGGACGTATTGGAAGAAGTGTCGGGTGAAGGGAATCTCCGCGCCTTCCTTGGTCTTGTCGTAATCGACCCACGCGTCGGACGCGTACGGGAGGATTTCGCGGGCGACGTAGCTGTCGACATCCTCGTCCCACGACACGTTCTCAGTGTCCCGGAGTGACGCGTCCGGTTCCGGGTTTCCCTTGGCGTCGGTGCAGGTGTCGGCGGTGTCATCCTGCGCACCAAGCTCGGTCGTCACGGTCTTGAGGAGCGGTGCGGGGAGGGTGAGGCCTTCGGCTTCAGCGGCATCCTTCAGCACCTTTTGGAACTCTGCCCGGTTGGTCCAGATCGTGTCGGTTCCGAGTCTGTCGAGAGCTGCGCGGAGGGCTGCGGCATCCGTCTCGTTTAGCTTCTGGATGGCTTTGGCTTCGAAGACGGTGTCTATGCGTTCGGGGGTGGCGTGCCAGTTGAGTTTGAGGGGGCGTTCGACGGTGATGGTGCGGTAGAGGAAGTCCTCGTTGCGGAAGATCTTTGAGTGCTCGCCGTCCTCGAATCCGGCGTACAGGTCGACGATGGTCTCGATGTTCTTCGGCGAGAGTTCGTTGCGCTTGGAGCCGACGCCCTTACGGAGCTTGGTAGACATCTCGCGGCCGTCAATGAGCTGTACCCGGCCCTTGCGGTTGTCGTCTTTGCGGTTGGTGAGGACCCAGATGTAGGTGGAGATGCCGGTGTTGTAGAACATGTCCTTCGGCAGTCCGATGATCGCTTCGACGAAGTCGTTGTCGAGCAGCCACTTGCGGATGTTCGACTCGCCACCTCCGGCGCCGCCGGAGAACAGCGGCGAACCGTTGAGGACGATGGCCATGCGGGAGCCGCCGTCTTCGAGTTTGCGCATCTTCGACACCAGGTGGAGCAGGAACAGCATGGCGCCGTCGCTGACGGCAGGGGTGCCGGGGCCGAATCGGCCGTTGAAGCCGAGCTTGGCGTGTTCGTCGTCGACGAAGGTGCGCTGGTCTTTCCAGTCGACGCCAAAGGGAGGGTTGGATAGGCCGTAGTCGAACTTCTTGTCGTCGAAGGCGTCTTCGGTGAGAGTGTCGCCGAGGGCGATGTTGTCGACGTCCTGGCCCTTGATGACCATGTCGGCCTTGCAGATCGCGTACGACGCGTCGTTGTAGTCCTGCCCGTACAGGCTCAGCTGGATGCCCGGGTTCAGGGTGCGGAGGTACTCGTCGGCGACGGAGAGCATGCCGCCGGTGCCGGCGGTCGGGTCGTAGATCGACCGCACCACGCCCGACTTCGAAAGGGCGTCGTCGTCGAGAGCGAACAGTAGCTCGACCATTAGCTTGATGACCTCACGCGGGGTGTAGTGGTCACCGGCGGTCTCGTTCGACTTCTCGTTCGCGAACCGGATCAGCTCCTCGAACACCAGACCCATCTGAATGTTGCTGACCGTGCGGGGGTGGAAATCGGCCTGCGCGAATTTCTCCGTCACCGCGAACAGCTTGTTCTTCTCCGCCAGCTTGTTCAGCGTCTTGTCGAACTCGAACCGCTCGAAGATGTCCCGAACATTCGTTGAGAACCCGGCCAGGTACGAGGAGAGGTTCGCGCGGAGGTCGGCCGGGTCGGCGACGAGCTTGCCGAAGTCGAACGGGGACGTGTTGTAGAACTGGTGGCCGGCGGCTTCCTGGAGCTTGATCGCCTGCAGCATCTCGGGGAGCGTCTCGATGCCCTTCGCGGCCGCCAGGACAGCGGGCTTGGTGTCGGCGAGGACGGCATCGAGGCGGCGGAGCACCGTGAACGGGAGCACGACCGACCCGTACTCCGAGGGCTTGAACGGGCCGCGAAGAGACTCGGCGATGTTCCAGATGAAGGCGACGTGATTCACCACAGGTGGGCACTCCTGCTGTAGAGCTAGCGAACAAGCGGCAGCGACGCCGCGAACCATTCCATCCTGGCCCATCTCAGTCGGATCGTCTGGCAGCGCCAGGCTGACGATTGACTCCAAGCGGGCGTCTCCGAGGACGAAAGAACTACGTGTCAGTTCGCAAGCGGCGCGTCGAGGTGGTCGGTGCCGTCATCGTCCGCGACGGCTTGTTTTGTCCACGCGGCGCGCAACGCAATCCCGAATACCGCCCGTGTCGGCGTTTGCTGACTCAACGACCCCGACAAGAGCTACTGGCGAAACAACGAAAAAGAGCCCGGCCGATGGCCGGGCTCCCTCTCATGAATGTCACCTATGTCGCGACTCAGATGTCTCCTATGTCGCGACTCATCACACGGTGCCCCTGGAGGGATTCGAACCCCCGACCCGCTCCTTAGGACGGAGTGGCTCTTCCACTGAGCTACAGAGGCAGGCGTGTCGAGTTTACCGTCCCGGGCGTCCCGATCCCTCTCCACGCACCAAAGAGGACTCGCCACGCACCACAGAGAACCCGCCACGCACCATATAGAGAGCTCCCCACCCACCAGAGAGAACTCCTCGCCCACGACGGAAAAGAGGAGTCACCCGACGCGGCGGAACAGCCGCGCCGCCAGCAGCGCCGTCGCTCCCGAGGTCACGGTGATCGCGACGAGGCCCGCGAGCATGGAGACCTCCGGCGCCTCATCACCGCCCGCCACGGCGAGGTATGCCGCCCCGAACGCGACGGCGCAGGCGACGGAAGCCACCACAAGCAGAGCGATCGTGCCGGCCACGCCGGGTCGCGCGCGTGACGCGGGCGGTCGGAGCGGCGCGAGCACCGCCCCACCCAAGAAGACGAAGATCGCCACGACGAGGATGCCTCCGACGACGTCACTCGGTCGATGCCATCCGTTACCGACGAGCAGCGCTCCGATGACGATCATGATGATCGCGCCGAGCGCGGCGATGAGGGGACGGAGCCGCGGTGCGCAGACGAGGAACAGCGCGAAGATCGCGGATGCCGCGACCGTTGTATGCCCCGAGGGGAATGAGTTGTGCCACTCCCCCGTCGCACCGTTATCGGGACGGCTCAAGAGCTGATGCTTCAGCAGCTGCGTGGTGAGGTTCGAGGCTGCCACGACGCCGAGCGCCACCACGGTTGCGAGCACCTGGCGCCGCACCAGGCCGATCATCACCGCAACGAGGACCACGCCGGCGCTCACCAGCGGCACCAGGTCGAGCGCGTCCGCGAACCGCGTGACGCCGCTCGACTGCGCGCCGATACGTGCCTGCTCATCCAGGAGCTGCCCCATGTATCCGTGCACGAAGAACAGGTACGACCCGACGAACGCGACGACGAGCCCGGCGGCAATCGCCAGGAAGTGCCAGGAACGGACGGTCATCCCGAGATCGTCCCACGCTTATCCGGACAAAGCCTCAGACACGCGGCGACGCGGCCTGTGCATGTCCTCCGCATCGGCAGGGAGCGGGACGGAGCAGCACTAGAGTCGCCGGATGCACGCTCTCTCGAACGAGCCCTCCGCGCGCCGATCCCGACACCGGTCGCGTGCTCTCCTGGCAGCGGTGTTCACCGGCATCCTCGCCCTGTCCGCCTGTAGCGCGACACCCTCCGACCCGAGCGCTACCCCTGCGCCGACGGCGACCGAGACGTCGTCCGTTGCGCCCGAGCCCACCACCTCGTCACGCACGGTGGCGCTGCCCCCGGCGGGCGCGGCCTTCGACTATCAGCTCGGCGGCGCGTACGACCCGCCCGCGGGCGTCGAGATCGTGGCGCGAGACCGCACCGCCGACCCCGCGCCCGGAAAGTACGGCATCTGCTACGTCAACGCCTTCCAGACTCAGCCCGGCGAGCAGGCGAAGTGGCCGACCGATGTCCTTCTTCGGTATGCCTCCGGCGCGCCCTTGATCGACCCCGACTGGCCGGACGAGGTCATCGTCGACACCCGGCAGACAGACCGGGTCACCGCGGTGGTTCTGCCGTGGATCCGCGGTTGCGCCGACGCCGGCTATGCCGCGGTCGAGTTCGACAACCTCGACACCTACACCCGCACCGACGGAGTGCTGACGCGCGACCACAACACGGCCGTCGCCGGCATCCTCGTCGCTGCCGCTCACAAGGCGGGGCTCGCGGCCGGGCAGAAGAACGCCGCCCAGGATGCCGCGCACCTCCGTGAGACGGCCGGGTTCGACTTCGCCGTGACCGAGGAGTGCGCCGCCTTCGACGAGTGCTCTGCGTACACGGATGTCTACGGGCAGCAGGTGCTCGAGATCGAGTATCCCGACAGCCTCACCGCCTCATTCGCCGACGTCTGCGCTCGGCCCGGCCGCCCGGCCTCGCTCATCCTGCGCGACCGTGCGCTCGCAACTCCCGACAACGCGGGCTATCTCTACGCCACCTGCCCCTGAGCGCCGCGAAGCTCGGGTTCTCGAGCCCGGTGCCGGAGTTGACGATGCCCGCCGCCTTCTCATCCGACCCGGCTGAACGCGCGGGATGCCAGCCCGGCGAGCGTCGACGCGACAGCGCCTTCGGTCGCGCTGACCCCGTCACCGACCGGCACGACGGAGCGCGCCGTAGGCGCACCCCGCCGCCGCAGCGCAGAGCAGCACGACGGCGCCGGCGACGCCGATCCATCCCACTCCCGCGAACACGAGGCCGAGCGCCCACCCGAACACGCTCGACCCGGCGTAGTACGCGAGGTAGTAGAGCGAGGATGCCTGGGCGGCGGTGCCCGGCGGAGCGACCACGGGCGTCCATCCGGATGCCACCGCGTGCGCCCCGAAGAAGCCCGCGGTGAGCACGAGGAGCCCCGTGACGAGCACCGGCAGCGACGGGACGAGCATGAGCAGGGCGCCCGCCGCCATCACGGCGGTGGAGCCCAGCAGCACGGGCATCCGGCCGAATCGGCTGGCCAGAGCGCCGGCGCGCGGCGAGGACACGGTACCGGCGAGGTACGCGAGGAAGAGCAGGCTCACGATCGCCTGTGGCACGACGTAGGGCGGGGCGGCCAGGACGAAGCCGACGTAGTTGTAGACGGCGACGAAGCCTCCCATGAGCAGGAACCCCTGCGCCGCGAGCGCGAGCTGCGCCGGCGACCGGAGGACGATGCCGAGTCGGCGGAGGACGGCGCCGATCCGGGCGGGTGATGCCTCGAATCGTCGTGCGCGGGGCGCGAGCCAGAGGAAGAGGACGGCGCTCGCGGCGCACACGACGGCCACGACGAAGACGCCCACGCGCCACGACCCCTCCTCCGCGAGCGGGCCGGCGATGATGCGCCCGGCGAGTCCGCCGACGGTGGTGCCGGCGATGTAGCTGCCCGCCGCGCGCGCGGCGTGGCCGGCGTCGACCTCCTCGTTGAGGTAGGCGAGGGCGACGGCGGGCACGGCGCCCAGAGCGGCGCCCTCCACGAAGCGGGCGGCGAGGAAGACCTCCATCGTGGGGGCGAGCGGGGCGAGCAGGCCGACGGCGGTGGCCGCGACGACTCCGATCGCCATCGTCGGCCGGCGCCCGATCCGGTCGGCGACCATAGACCACGGGATCACGGCGACGGCGAGCCCGAGGGTCGCGGCCGAGACGGCGAGAGCGGCGGTCGCGGGCGTCGTCCCGAGGTCGGCGGCGAGGAACGGCAGCACCGCCTGCGGAGAGTACAGCTGTGCGAACGTGGCGACACCGGCGAAGAACAGCCCGGCGATCAGCCGCCGATACGCGGGCTCCCCCGGCCGGTGTCCCGCGATGTCCGTCACCCCGCCACGCTACCGGCGCGCCGCACCCATCCCCGCCCGCGAGACCGCACGAATATCACGCTTCAGCCGCAGGAGCGTGACATTCGCGCGATCTCGCGTCACGAGGGCGACGGCGATGGGCCGCGGCTCAGTGGAAGAGGCGCCGCCAGATGTTGGTGTCGGCGAGGTCGAGCAGCTCGTCGCCGCGCCCCGAGAGGACGGTGCGCAGAGCCCAGAGCGAGAACCCCTTGGCCTGGGCGGCCGTGATGGACGGCGGCATCGCGAGTTCCTGACGCGCGGTCACCACGTCGACGAGCACGGGCCCGTCGGTCGCCAGCGCCTCGGCGATCGCGCCGCGCAGCTCGCTCCCCTTCTCCACCCGGATGCCCCGGATGCCGACGGCCTCGGCGATGTCGGCGAAGCTCGGGTTCTCCAGGCCGGTGCCGAAGGTGACGATGCCCGCAGCTTTCATCTCCAGCTCGACGAAGTTCAGCGACGAGTTGTTGAAGACCACGATCGTGATCGGCAGGTCGTTCTGACGGATCGAGAGGAGGTCTCCGAGGAGCATCGCGAGACCGCCGTCGCCGGCGAGCGCGATCACCTGCCTCGACCGGTCGACGGCCTGCGCGCCGAGCGCCTGCGGCATGGCGTTGGCCATCGAGCCGTGGGCGAACGATCCGAGCAGCCGGCGCGATCCGTTCATCGTCAGGTAGCGGGCGGCCCACACCACGGGGCTGCCCACGTCGGCCGTGAAGACCGCGTCCGCGCTCGCGAGCTCGTCGACGACCCGCGCGACGTACTCGGGGCGGACGGGCGCCCGCCCGTCGTCGACGGCCAGGTCATCGAGGCGCTCCCGCGTCTTGCGGTAGTGCGCGACGCTGTCGTCGAGGTGCGCCGACGACCGGTCGCCGTGCAGCAGCGGCAGGAGCGCGGCCGCGGTCTCCTTCACGCCGCCGACGAGGCCGACGTCGATCGGGGTGCGTCGGCCCAGCTGCTCGCCGCGCACGTCGACCTGGATCACCGTCGCCTTCGACGGGTAGAACTGCCGATACGGGAAGTCGGTGCCGAGCATCAGGAGCGTGTCGCACGACTCCATGGCCCGGTAGCCGGACGCGAAGCCGAGCAGACCCGTCATGCCGACGTCGTGCGGGTTATCCCACTCGATGTGCTCCTTGCCCCGAAGCGCGTGGACGATCGGCGCCTGCAGCGCCCGCGCGAGCGCCAGGACCTCGTCGTGCGCACCGGCGACTCCCGACCCGGCGAGGATCGTGACCTTCTTCGCCCCGTTGAGCGCCGTGGCGGCGTCCGCGAGAGCGGATGCCGCGGGCAGCACCGTCGAGCCGGCGGCGCGGATCGGCGCGGTGGGCCGCCGCTCCGGCGCATCCGCGAAGAAGACGTCGCCGGGCACGACGATCACGGCGACGCCGCGCTTCTCGACGGCGGTGCGCATCGCGATCTCGAGCACCCACGGCAGCTGCGCGGGGTCGCTCACGAGCTCGCAGTAGACGCTGCACTCGCGGAACAGCTCCTGCGGGTGCGTCTCCTGGAAGTAGGTGCTGCCGATCTCGGCCGAGGGGATGTGCGAGGCGATCGCCAGCACCGGCACCCGGTTGCGGTTGGCGTCGAACAGGCCGTTGATGAAGTGCAGGTTGCCCGGTCCGCACGAGCCGGCGACGACGGCGAGCTCGCCGGTGAGCTCCGCCTCGGCGCCCGCTGCGAAGGCCGCCGCCTCTTCGTGACGCATGTGCATCCAGCGGATGCCGCCGTCGCCCTCACGCCGCAGCGCGTCGGTGAAGGCGTTGAGAGAATCGCCGGGCAACCCCCAGACCCGCTCGACGCCTGCCCGGGTGAGAGTCTCGATGAAGAAGTCCGCAACGGTCGCCATGCCTCGACGCTACGCCGTCCGAATCGAGGCGGACAATGCGTTGACATCCGCGCGCCCGCCCTCCGATCCGCCGGATCGCCCCGGGCTACGATGCAGCTATGAGATCCGCCCCCATCGAAGCCGGCAATAACCGGATCGAGATCGGGTCGCGCATCCGCGCCGCGCGTCAGCAGCAGCAGATGACGATCGACGACGTCGCCCAGGCGAGCGGAGTGACGCGCGGATTCCTCTCCCGGGTCGAGCGCGATCTCGCCTCGCCGAGCGTCGCGACCCTCATCGCCCTGTGCGACGTGCTCTCGCTCGACGTCGGCTCGCTCTTCCAGGCGCCGGACGTGCATCTGGTGCGCCACGACGAGCGGCTCCGTCTCAACCTCGGCGGCGTCGACAGCACGGATCGGCTGATCACGCCGCGGCGCGAGTCGCGCGTGCAGGTGGTGCGCTCCGAGATCGCGGACGGCGGGCACGGCGGAGAGGAGCGCTACTCGCTCGCCGCCGAGGTGGAGGTCGTGCACGTCCTGTCGGGCCGCATCGAGGTGGAGTTCTCCCACGAGAGCCTCGTGCTGGAGACGGGAGACTCGCTCACCTTCGACGGTCGCGAGCCGCACACCTGGCGATCGGTCGGCGGTGAGGCCGAGGTGATCTGGGTGCTCACCCCCGCCCTCTGGAGCGCCTGACCGGTTCTTCGACGCCGTCCGCCGGGATGGGGCTTGCGCACGGCGCGTTCATCAGGCATGCTGACGCTGTTTCCTATTACGCATCACAGGTTGCGTATTAGTACTCAGAAGGAGCTTCGTGTCCACCCACTCGTCCGACACTCCGCCGACCCCGCCCGTCGGCCCGATCGACGCCAGCGTCACCCCCCGCTTCGCCGGCCTCGCCACCTTCGCCCGGCTCCCCCAGCTGCGCGACGTGACACGGGCCGACGTGGCGGTCGTCGGAGCACCCTTCGACGCCGGGGTCAGCTACCGCAGCGGCGCACGGTTCGGCCCGGCGCACATCCGCGAGGCATCCCGCCTGCTGCGGCCCTACAACCCCGCGGTCGACGTCCACCCGTTCGGCGCCCAGCAGGTGGCCGACGCCGGCGACATGGCCATCAATCCGTACGACATCGCGACCGCGGTCGCGCAGATCGAGGCCGCCGCGCGCGAGCTCGCGGGTGTGGCGGACCGCCTGCTCGTCCTCGGCGGCGACCACACCATCGCCCTTCCGCTCCTGCGGGCCGTCGCCGATCGGCACGGCCCCGTCGCCGTCGTGCACTTCGACGCGCACCTCGACACCTGGGACACCTACTTCGGCGCTCCGATCACCCACGGCACCCCGTTCCGACGCGCGTCGGAGGAAGGCCTGATCGACCAGGAGGCCAGCCTGCACATCGGCATCCGCGGCCCCCTGTACGCCGAAGCCGACCTCGCCGACGACGCCCGCCTCGGGTTCGCGCAGATCACCAGCGACGACCTCCAGCGGCAGGGACTCTCCGACGCGATCGATCGGATGCATCGACGTCTGGGAGACCGGCCGGTGTACGTCTCGGTCGACATCGACGTGCTCGACCCTGCGCACGCCCCCGGCACCGGCACGCCGGAGGCCGGCGGGCTCACCAGCCGTGAACTGCTCGGCCTGCTCCGCGCCCTCGGCACCCATCGCATCGTCGGGGCCGACGTCGTCGAGGTGTCGCCGCCCTACGACCACGCGCAGCTGACGGCCGTCGCCGCCAGCCACGTCGCCTACGAGATCATCTCCGCAATGGCGCGGAGCGGAAAGAAGGACGCATCATGACCATCCCCTCCCGCTCGACCTCGACGGCGTCGTCGCCGGCGCGCGCACCCCTGACGACGGGTGCGATCACCCTCGAGAAGCGCTCCATCGACTACGTTCCCCGCACCGAGCGTCGCGGTCGCGTCTGGCATCAGGGCCCGTTCTGGTTCACCGGGAACTTCGTGTTCCTCACGATGGTCGTCGGGTTCATCGGGCCCTCCCTCGGCCTCGGCGTGACCTGGAGCATCCTCGCGGTCGCCCTGGGCGCGGCCTTCGGCACCTTCTTCATGGCGTTCCACGCCAACCAGGGCCCACGGATGGGCCTGCCGCAGATGATCCAGTCCCGCGCGCAGTTCGGACTGCGCGGAGCGATCATCCCCTTCGTGGCGACGATCTTCGTCTACATCGGCTTCACCGTGTTCGGCACCGTCCTGATCACCCAGGTCATCCAGCTCTTCCTGCCGGGGTCGAAGTTCCTCTGGTATCCGCTCGTCATCGGCGTCGCGATCCTCATCGCCATCGTGGGCTACGACCTTCTGCACTTCGTGCAGCGCTGGCTCACCTACCTCCTCATCGCCGCCTTCGGTCTGCTCACCGTCGTCGCCGCCGTCACCCTGCCGATGACCGCGACCCCGGTCACCGCCACAGACACGTGGGACGGCCCCGCCTTCCTCATCCAGCTCTCCCTCGCCGCCGGCTACAACATCAGCTACGCGGTCTACGTCTCCGACTACTCCCGCTATCTGCCGGAGGACTCGTCCGCGCCGAAGCTCATCGGCTGGACCTACCTCGGTGCCGCGGGCTCGGCGATCTGGCTGATGTCGCTCGGGGCCCTGCTCGCGGGCTACCTGCAGCAGAGCGACGCCATCGCGGCGCTCACGACAGCGGGCGATCTCGTCTTCCCCGGATTCGGCCTCGCCGTCGTCGTGATCGGCGCGATCGCCCAGCTCACCGTCACCGCCGTCAACTGCTACGGGACGATGCTCACCGGCATCACCGCCGTCGACGGCTTCGTTCCGGTGCGGCCGACGCTGCGCCTGCGCGTGCTCGGTCTGGTGCTGGTCGGCGCGGTGGCGACCGCGATCGCCCTGGCCATCCCGGATGCCTACCTGACGAGCTTCAACGGCTTCGTCGCGCTCATGCTCTACTTCCTCGTCCCGTGGACGGCGGTGAACCTGGTCGACTTCTACCTCGTCCGCCACGGCCACTACGCGATCACGGACATCTTCGCGCGGCACGGCGTCTACGGCACGTGGGCGTGGCGCGGCATCCTGGCCTACGCGCTCGGCTTCCTCGCGATGGTGCCCTTCTTCGCCCTCCCGTTCTTCATCGGCCCGATCGCGGCGGCGCTGGGCGGCGCGGACATCGCCTTCATCCCGGGCCTGATCGTCGGCGGCGGCGTGTACGCTCTGCTTGCCCGCGGGATCGATCGGGACCGCGAGGCCGCGGCGATCGCCCGTAGCGAGGCGGAACTCGAGATCATCGAAACGGTGAAGGCATGACCGACGACACGGCGCACGTGGCGCTCGTCCAGCAGCCTGCGCGCGTGCTGGACTCCGCCGAGACCATGCGGCGCGGCGCGACGCACATCGCCGACGCCGCGGCGCGCGGAGCCCAGCTGATCGTCTTCCCCGAGACCTGGGTGTCCTGCTATCCGGCGTGGGCCTTCGGCGCCGCGGGCTGGGACGACCCCGTCGCGCGGACCTGGCACGCGCGGCTGCTCGCCGACGCGGTCGTGCTGGGCGACGCGGATGACCTCGACGACGGCCTCTCGCCGCTGCGACGTGCCGCACAGCAGAGCGGCGTCACCGTCGTCGTCGGCATCAACGAGCGCCCCACACCCGCGAGCGGCACCGTCTTCAATTCGCTGGTGACGATCGGTCCCGACGGCGCGCTGCGCAACGTGCACCGCAAGCTCACCCCGACGCACACCGAACGGATCGTCTGGGGCGAGGGCGACGGAGCGGGCCTGCGCGTCCTCGACACGGCGGTCGGCCGGGTCGGCGGGCTCGTCTGCTGGGAGCACTTCCACCCGCTCGCACGCCAGGCCATGCACGCCCAAGACGAGCAGATCCACGTCGCCGCGTGGCCGGACATGCCCGACATGCACCACGTCGCGTCGCGGATGTACGCGGCGGAAGGACGATGCTTCGTGCTCGCCGTGGGCCAGTACCTGACGGTCGACGACGTCCCGGACGACCTGCTGGGCCTCTTCCGAGCGGGACTCGGACCGAGCGGCGACGACCCGGACGTCCTCTTCGACGGCGGGTCGGGGGTGGTCGGCCCCGATGGGTCCTGGCTCGTGCCACCGGTGCGCGGAGAGGCCACCACGATCCACGCCGAACTCCCCCTGGTGGAGCGGGATCGGATGAGCCTCGACCTCGATGTGGTGGGGCACTACTCGCGATCCGACGTCTTCGACCTCCGCGTCGACCGCCGGCGGCGGGCGGCGGCCCGGTTCACCGACGGGGATGCCCTGTGAGCTCGGTCCTGCTGCTGGTCGGACTCATCTCCCTCGCCGTCGGAGCGTTGTCCGGCTTCCTTCTGCTCATAGCGGTCGACCACCCGGACCGGTTGAGGTCGCTCGGGATCGTCGACCCCGTGCGCGTGCGGCAGGTGCACCTCGACTGGATCATCATGGGCACCGTCATGGCGGTGACGGCGCTCGGGGTTCCGCAGATGACGACGCTGACGGCCGCCCTGGTCCTCATCGGCGGGGTCGTGAATCCGGCGACGTTCATCCCGATGGCGTTCTCGCGCACCGTCGCGACGACGAAGACATTCCAGATCGTCTCCTTCGCGTCGTTCACGGCGCTGAGTCTTGGCCTCGTGCTCGCGGTCGTCGACATGATCGCCGGGCGCGGCGCGCTCCCGCTCTGACTCTGATCGACCCCGCCGCCGGTGACGGCTCATTGCGCGGCGCGCAATCGGTTCCCGCGCGCGGCTGGTGGTGAGCGTCGATCAGGCGGGCGGGAGGAGGTCCGCGCGCACGAGGTCGACCAGCGCCCGTCCCGCCGAGGCGAGGGGGCGTCGCCGCGCCCACGCGAGCGAGAGGTCGAAGGCCGGCACGACGGCATCCATCGGCACGACGCGGGTGCCGGCGACCGGGGCGGCCGCGAATCTCGGCACGAGCGCCAGCCCCAGACCCTGCGGCACGTATTGGGCGGCCGTCGAGATCTCGGCGACCTCGATCAGCACGCGTCGGCTCACCCCCGCGTGGGCGAAGGCGTCGTCGACGATCCGCCGCGAGCCGTAGCCCGGTGGCAGGTCGACGAAGCTCTCGCCCTCGAGATCGTCGAGCGTGACACTCTCGGCCTCCGCCAGCGGGTGGTCTCCGGGGACGACCAGCACGTACGGCGACGAGGCGACGACCTCCCCCTGCAGCGTCGCCGGAAGTCCGTCGACGGCCGTCAGCAGCGCGAGGTCGATCTCGCCGCGTTCGAGCTGGGCGACGAGTCCGGTCGACCCCAGTCCCGTCGCGCGCAGCTGCACGATCACCGACGGATGCCGCGCGTGATACGCCCCCAGCAGCCGCGGCACGTCGACGAGGTCGACGCCGGTCATGAGACCCATCGTGACGGTCCCGCGCAGCTCGGTACCGGCGGCCCCCACGGCGCTCGCCAGGTCGCGCATCCGTTCGAGGACGTCCCGGGAGCGGGCGAGCAGCTCCTCCCCCGCACCCGTCAGGCGGATCTGCCGATGAGAACGGTCGAACAGGTCCACCCCCAACTCGCGCTCGAGCTCGCGCACTGTCGTCGAGACGGCGGACTGCGCGAGCAGCAGCCGATCCGCGGCGCGCGTGAAGCTCATCTCCTGCGCCACGGCGACGAAGACCGACAGGTGACGGACATCCATCCTTCGATCATGCTCCTGCGCGGCGGCCACGTCGAACCGCACCGCGACACCCCGACCCATCGCGGGATCAGATCGGTCGCATCGCGATCGCCGTCTTCCTCCGCCGCACGAGCGGGCGGAGCATGGAGGCATGAGCACGGCACCGGCCTTCCCCACCGTCCTTCCCGCACCGGCCGACGAGGCCGCCACAGCCCCGACCGACGAGGCCGCACCGGCCCTGACCGACGCCTTCGCGGGCCCCCGCACCGTCCGCGCGGCCGATCGCGTGGTCGAGGTGCTGCGCGCCCACGGCGTGCGCTGGGTGTTCGGCGTTCCCGGGGCGAAGATCGACCCCGTCTTCGATGCGCTCGCCGCGGTGCAGGGCGTCTCGGGGGCGCCCCAGCTGATCACCTGCCGCACGGAGCAGAACGCCGTGTTCATGGCCGCCGCGATCGGGCGACTCACCGGCATCCCGGGCGTCGTGCTCGTCACGAGCGGACCCGGAACGGCGAACCTGGCCACGGGGCTGCTGACGGCGACGACCGAGGGCGACCCCGTCGTCGCGATCTGCGGAGCCGTGTCGCGCACGCAGCACCTCAAGCGGACCCACCAGGCGATGGATGCCGTGGGCATGCTGCAGACCGTGACCGTCTCGGCGTGCGAAGTCACCGCAGCCGACAACGTCGCCGAGGCGGTCGTGAACGCGTTCCGCGCCGCGACGCGCGAGCCCCGGGGCGCCGCGGCCGTCGTCCTCCCCTACGACGTGTCGACCGCGACGACCGGCATCGGATTCCGCGACCCGATCGTGCCGGCGATCGCGGGCCCGGCCGCCACGGCATCCGTCGACCGCGCCGCAGATCTGCTGCGTTCGGCACGCTTCCCAGTGATCCTCGCCGGGTCGCGCAGCGGCGCCCCGCGCACCGTGGAGGCGCTGCACGCGCTCCTGCGGGCCACGGGGCTCCCCGTCGTGGAGACCTTCCAGGCCGCGGGCATCGTCTCGCGAGAGCTCGAGCACCACTATCTCGGCCGCGTGGGCTTCGCACGCAACCAGCCCGGCGACGTGCTGCTGCACCACGCCGATCTCGTCCTCACCCTCGGCTACGACCCCGTCGAGTTCGTCCCCGCGGAGTGGAACATCGGCGGCAGCCGGCGCATCGTCCACCTCGACACGATCGCCGCCGACATCGACAACGACTACCGCCCGACCGTGGAACTGGTCGGCGATCTCGCGACGACGCTCGAGGACCTCACCCGCGCGGTGACGGCGGCCGGCGGCATGCCCGAGCCGGACGCCGACACGGCCCGGATCGTCGCCCGCGAGCGGACGCGCCTGGCCGACAACACCGACGTGGGCGACCCGGACCACGACGACGCGTTCGGTCTCGACCCGGTCGCGGTCGTGGCGGGCATCCGCGCCGCCCTTCCCGACGAGGCCAGCGTGCTGTGCGACGTGGGCTCGAACTACCTCTACATGGCGCGGCACTTCCGCACCTACCGGCCGCGCTCGCTGATGTTCTCCAACGGGCAGCAGACGCTCGGCGTCGCCCTTCCCTGGGCGATCGCGGCGAGCCTCGCCGAGGCGGGCGACCCGGTGGTGTCCGTGTCGGGCGACGGCGGATTCCTGTACTCCGCCGTTGAGCTGGAGACCGCCGTGCGGGTCGGGGCGGACTTCACCCACATCGTGTTCAACGACTCCGCCTACGACATGGTCGCCTTCCAGCAGGTCGAGAAGTACGGGCGCACCGCCGCCGTCGAGCTCGGCGCCTACGACGTCGTCGCCTTCGCCGAGTCGTTCGGAGCACACGGCCACCGCGTCACCCGCATCGACGATCTCGTGCCGACGATCGCCGCCGCCCTCGCCGAGCCCGGCCCGTCGGTCATCGACGTCCCCGTCGACTATCGCGACAACCTCCGCCGGCTCGGGGGCGACCTGCTCGCCGACGTGCTGCTCTGACGCGGCGGCCACCGGCCCCGCCCCTGCCAGGCCAGGAACCTGCGAGACCAGAACCCGAACCTCGACCCCGACCCTCACCTCGACCCGAAAGGACCGGACGTGACCCCCGTCCAGCGCCACTCCCTCTTCCAGACGAGCCTCATGGCCGCTCTCCTCGACGGCATCTATGAGGACGACATGACCGTCGACGAGCTGCTCATGCACGGCGACTTCGGCATCGGCACCTTCAACGCCCTCGACGGCGAGATGGTCGTCATCGACGGCGTCGCGTACCGCCTGCGCGGCGACGGCACGGCCTCGGTCGCACCCCTCGATGCGGCGACGCCGTACGCGGTCGTCACCGACTTCGTCCCGACCGTCACCCGCACCTTGCCCCCGGGGGCGACGCGGGCCGAAGCGGGCGCCGCCATCGACGCGATCACGGCGTCGGCGAACTACATGTACGCGCTGCGGATCACGGGCCGCTTCCGCCAGGTGACGGCGCGCACGGTCACCCGTCAGGAGAAGCCGTACCGTCCCATGACGGAGGCGACCGACGACGACGCCGTGCTGCAGTTCGACGACGTGCCCGGCACCATCGTCGCCTTCCGCACCCCGCTGTACGAGCAGGGCATCGGTGTGCCCGGGTGCCACGCGCACTTCATCGACGACGACCACACCCACGGCGGCCACGTGCTCGACTTCACCCTCGAGGAGGGCACCGTCGAGCTGTGTCTGTGCACCGACCTGCACCTGCGCCTGCCTCTGACCGCGGAGTTCCGTGAGGCGGCGCTCTCCCCCGACGACCTCCACGACCAGCTCGCGAAGACGGAGCAGCACGCCGGCCGCTGACCGGGTCGCGGGCCTCGCACCGTCGGCTCGGGGACAGGCCGCCCGTGCGCAGCCCGCTCACTGGAAGTCCCTCGATCGATGACGCACACCGATGCGCAGGTCCTCGAAGGCATCGGCGACGAGGTTCGTCACGCCCTCGGGCGAGCGCTCCAGGATGCCGCGGGCGATGAGCGCGGGTGAGTCGCGCAGCACCCGCCGATACCTGTCCCATACGCCTTTCGAGCAGATGACGTTGACGAGCCCGTGCTCGTCCTCGAGGTTCAGGAAGGTGATGCCGGATGCCGTCGCCGGCCGCTGCCGGTGAGTGACCAGCCCCGCGACCTCGATCCGCCGTCCGACCTCGTGCGCGCGCATCTCGCGGGAGCTGAGGACGCCCCGGGCATCCAGCGGCGCGCGGTAGTGGGCGAGCGGATGGTCGTCGGTCGAGATCCCGGTGGCCCAGAGGTCGGCCGCGAGCACGTCGTACGCCGTCTGATCGGCGAACAGCGGCGGCTGCACGGCGACGAGAGATCCGGGGAGGAACTGCGGCAGATCCTGGGCGGCGTCCCCCGCCAGCCAGATGCCCTCGCGCCGCGTGATGCCCATGCTCTCGAACGCCCCCGCCGTCGAGAGCGCCTCCACCTGGGCGGCGGTGGCGCCTGTGCGACGTACGAGGTCGCGCAGGTCGAGGAAGCGCCCGTCGGCGTCGCGCGTGGCGACGATGCGCTCGGCGAGGGCCGCACCCACCCCGGTGACCGCGGCGAGCCCCAGCCGCACGGCGAACCCGCCGTCGCGCCGGTGGGCGGCGGACTCGTCGGGGGCGGCGGCGTCGAACGGGGCGACCGGAGGCTGACGGGGATGCGCGCACGAGGGTCGCCCCGTGGGCCCGGTGGCACCTGTGGCATCCGCGACATCCGAGACGCCGGCGGCATCCGTGGCCTCCGCCGTCACCGGCTCGAGCCCGGCATCCACCCCGGACGCGTGGATGTCGGGGCGCCGGACGACCGCCCCGTGACGCCGCGCATCGGCGGTGAGGGTAGCCGGAGAGTAGAACCCCATCGGCTGCGCGCGCAGCAGGGCCGCGAGGAACGCCGCGGGATAGTGCAGCTTGAGCCACGACGACGCGTAGACGAGCAGGGCGAACGAGAGGGAGTGGCTCTCGGCGAAGCCGAAGTTCGCGAACGCCTGGATCTTCGCGTAGATGTCGTCGGCGACCTCTCCGACCAGCCCGTTGCGGGCCATCCCCGCGTAGAGCTTGGCCTTGACCGACTCGATCCGCTCGATCCCGCGCTTGGACCCCATCGCCCGGCGGAGCACGTCGGCGTCCTCGCCGGTGAGGTCCCCCACGGCCATGCCCATCTGCATGAGCTGCTCCTGGAAGATCGGGATCCCGAGCGTGCGCTCCAGCACCGGGATCAGCTTGTCGTGCACGTAGGTCACGGTCTCGCCCTGCACCTTGCGCCGGACGTACGGGTGCACCGCGCCGCCCTGGATCGGCCCCGGGCGGATCAGGGCGATCTCGATCACCAGGTCGTAGAACCGCCGCGGCTGCAGACGCGGCAGCAGACCCATCTGCGCGCGCGACTCGACCTGGAACACCCCGATCGAATCCGCCCGGCACAGCATGTCGTAGACGGCCGCCTCCTCCTTGGGGATCGTCTCGAGCGTCCACCGCTCCCCCGTCGAGGCGGCGATGAGGTCGAAGCAGTACTGCAACGCGGCGAGCATCCCGAGCCCCAGCAGGTCGAACTTCACGAGCCCCATCCAGGCGGCGTCGTCCTTGTCCCACTGGATGACGGTGCGCTTGTCCATGCGGGCGTGCTCGATGGGCACGACCTCGCCGACGGGGCGCTCGGTGAGCACCATGCCGCCGGAATGGATGCCCAGGTGCCGCGGCGCCTTCATGAGCGCTCCCGCGTACTCCAGCACCCGGTCGGGGATGTCGTGGCTGCCCGGCACCGGACCGTCCCAGCGCTCGACCTGCTTCGACCAGGCATCCTGCTGCCCGGGAGAGTGCCCGAGCGCCTTCGCCATGTCGCGCACCGCGTTCTTCGGCCGGTACTGGATGACGTTCGCGACCTGCGCGGCGCGGTCGCGCCCGTAGGTGTCGAACACCCACTGGATGATCTCCTCGCGCCGGTCGGAGTCGAAGTCGACGTCGATGTCGGGCTCCTCCTCGCGCATCGCGGAGAGGAAGCGCTCGAACGGCAGGTTGTAGAAGATCGAGTCGATCGCGGTGATGTTCAGCAGGTAGCAGACGGCGCTGTTGGCCGCGGAACCCCGCCCCTGGCACAGGATGCCCCGGCGCCGCGCCTCGGCGACGATGCCGTGGACGATGAGGAAGTACCCCGGGAAGTCTTTCTGCTCGATGACGCCGAGCTCCTTCTCGATGCGGGCCCGGCCGTCGTCGTCGAGATCGGGGTACTTCTGCGGCACGGCGTCCCACACGAGGTGCCGCAGCCACGACATCGGCGTGTGCCCCTCCGGGACGGGCAGCTTCGGCAGCGCCGGCTTCGCGCGCCGGAGGGGGAAGGCGAGCTCGTCGGCGAGGACGACGGTGCGCGCCACGGCACCCGGGTAGCGGCGGAAGCGACGCTCCATCTCGGCCCCGGAGCGCAGATGCGCGCTCGCGTGCGAGGGCAGCCATCCGTCGAGCTCGTCGAGGCCCCGGTTCGCGCGGACGGCGGCGATCGCCGCGGCCAGATGCACCCGCTCGGGCGCCGCGTAGTGGACGTTGTTGGTCGCGACGACCGGCAGACCCCGCTCCGCGGCGAGCGCGGCGAGCACGTCGTTGTCCCTCGTGTCGGCCGGTCCGCCGTGGTCGATGAGCTCGACGTTCACGGCGTCCGCGCCGAACAGTCCCACGAGCCGGTCGAGCGCGCGGCCCGCGGCGACCGCTCCCCCGGCCGCGAGCGCTCGTCGCACGGCGCCCTTGCGACACCCGGTGAGGATCGCCCAGTGCCCCTCCGCTCGTTCGGCGAGCGCGGCGAGGTCGTAGCGGGGGCGTCCCTTCTCACCGCCGGCGAGCTGGGCGTGCGTGATCGCCGCGGCGAGGCGGTGGTATCCCTCCTCCCCGCGGGCGAGGACGAGCAGGTGCTCGGCGTCGGGATCGGCGGCGCCGGAGCGGGCGGGCGCGGCGCCGGCGAGGGGCGCGACGCCGGCGAGGGCCGCGTCGGGCGCGCGCGCGAGCGAGAGCTCGGCGCCGTAGACGGTGGCCAGCGCGAGATGCTCGGCCGCCTCGGCGAAGCGGACGATCCCGTAGAAGCCGTCGTGGTCGGTGACGGCGAGGGCATGCAGCCCCAGGCGCTCGGCCTCCTCGGCGAGCTCCTCGGGCGAGGAGGCGCCGTCGAGGAACGAGTACGACGAGTGGGCGTGCAGCTCGGCGTAGGGCACCGCGTCGTCGGGGCGCTCGATCTTCGGAGCCCGGTACGGGCCGCGCTTGCGCGAGAACGCCGGGCCGTCACCGCCGTCGGGCTCCGCGGAGCGGCTGCTGAGCAGGCGTTCCATCTCCGACCAGGGCACCGACGGATTGTTGAACCCCATCAGTCGTACACCCCCTCCGCCTGCCAGGCGCCGTCCTCGCATACGAGCAGCCACGCGCCCTGCGTGTGGTCGACGATCTGGAAGCGGTGCGCCCACCGCGCCCGCTCGGGATCCCACCCGCGCTCGATGACGGGCCAGGGCCCCGCCCAATGCCGGATGCCGCGGCGCTGCCCTGGCCCGGAGGCGCCCGGCGTCACGAGCCACACCGGCTCGGCGGTCACCTCGCCCCGGGCGTCCACGGCGACCATGTCCCCGTCGCCGTCGAGCACGGCGACGCTCAGCGCCCGGGGGAAGACGCTCGCCGGAAGAGGCCCCGGCAGCGACCCCGGCCACGGCCGGTCGGCCGCGGCGTCGTCCGCACGGGCATCCCCCCAGGGCATCCACTGCTGCCGCTCCGCGAGCCAGCGCCCGCCGCCGATCTCGGGCATCAGGACGCCCCGGTGCCCGAGCATGGCCTGCACCCGCGACAGGGCGTGGTGCACGCGCTCCTCCGGCCCCGATCCGAACAGGCGCGCGGTGTGGTGGGCGGCGGCATCCACGCCCTCCGGCTCGATCCGCACGCTCGTGACGGCGCTGCGGAGCCCTCCGGCGGGGCGGCCGGGGCCGCGACCCGCGGCCGGAGCCTGCTCGGCGAGCTGCCAGCGCACCCGGTCGACGATCGTCCCCGCGTCGAAGGCGCCCGGGTGCAGCCACACGCGGTCGCTGCGATCGCCGTGCTCCCCGGTCAGCACGACACGCAGCTCCGTGCAGACGAGCCCCTGGGCGCCCAGACGCACCGTGAACTCCTCCGCGGGGATCCGCAGGCCGAACGCGATCTGATCGGCCAGCGCGACGGGCGGCTCGAACACGACCTCCCGGTGCAGCTCCGGCGGCGGCACGCGTGCCGTCACGCGCCGGGGGTCGCTCCCCGTGACGAGGGCGTGCAGGCGCGTGCCCCTCGCCCCGAAGCGCTCCGTCAGCCGGTCGACGCCGAGCTCGGCGACCTCGCCCAGTCGTTGGACCCCGAGCCGGGCGAACAGGCCCGAGATCCCCGGGGTCTCGCCGTCCAGCACCGCGACCGACAGCGGTGCCAGGAAAGACGCCGCGGACCCCTCGGGGACGATGCGCACCGGGTCGGCGGCGGTCGTCCCGACGCGCGCCGCCTGCTCCGCGGTGAACGCTCCGTCGCCGACGCCCACCCGCACGTCGTCCACGCCGAGCGCCGCCACGACCCCGGAGAGCACGGTGGCCGCGGCCGCCTCCCCGCCGTAGTAGCGCGCCGGGCCCTTGGCCTGCAGGGCGCACAGCCCCGGGTGGATCAGCTGCACTCCGGGGGCCGTCTCTTCGACGGCCGCGATCAGAGGGGCGAACGCCCGGTGGTCGCGCACCGGGTCGTCCGCCACCACGACGAGGTGCGGACAGCGCGCCTGGGCGTCCCGGCGGCGCTGGCCGCGCCGGACCCCCTCGGCCCGGGCGGCCGGGGAGCAGGCGACGACCGCGCCCTTCGCGAAGACGGCGATCGCCTCGGCGGGGTCGAGCGGGTCATCGCCGTCGCGCGCGAGCGCCACGATGGGCCAGTCCGGCACCCACAGGACGAGGCTCCGAGGCGGCGCGTCGGACGCCGAGGGTCGGGGATCCATGCTCACACCGCCCGGGCCAGGGGAACCGGGCCGCCCGCGGGGATGCGGCGGGGCGAGGCATCCGCGACGGAGCCGCCGGCATCGGGCAGCAGCACCCGTGCGGTCCGCGGCGACGGGAAGCGACGACTGGTCACGGTGACGGTGAGCTCGCGCTCCGCGAGGAGGCCCCATCCGTCGCCGAGGCCCGTCCAGGACGGATCGCCGACGTCGATCATGGCCTCGGTCTGCGGCCAGGTGCCCTGCACGAGCAGCACCGTGTCGCGCTCGCGCATGCGGGCGGCGAGCCGGGCGATGTCGCCGTCCTTGGCGCGGGCGGGCGGGCGCACCGCCACGACGGGCAGCACGTCGGCGATGGTGGAGGTCACGGCGAGCCAGCGCTCCCCCGGATCGGGCACCAGGACCAGCCGCGACAGGTCGACCCCGGCGGCGCGGGCGGCCTCGGCGCCCAGGTGCGGCATACCGACGGCGGCGCACCACGAGCCCTCTTGCGAGGGGCGGGCGAACAGGGAGAACAGGAGCGACGACGATCGCCCGAGCGCGTACGCGGCCCCCGGGCGCAGGCCGCCGCCGGGCAGGAGCGCGGCGAGGGCGGGCGGAACGGGCAGCACGGGTGCATCGACGCGACGCCCCTGCATCTGCGCGAGCTGCGCGCGCAGGGAGCTCACGGTGCCTGCGACATCCGCAACGGCGACGTTCCCCACGATCGACCTCACTTCAACAGATTAGGACTTTCGTTCTAATGTCTCAATCCGTTGAGATCGAAGATAACCTCGCCCTCCGACACGCACCCCGACCCGCGAGACCGCCCGGATGTCACGCTTCACGCCCGAAAAGCGCGCGTTCGTGCGGTCTCGCACCCGAGGCGTCACGCCCCGGGACGTCAGCGGCGGGTCAGGCGGCGAGGGAGAGGTAGGGCTCCCAGGCGGGGTCGGAGCGCTCCGTGCCGCGCACGGTCCACTGGGTGCCCCGCGGAGGCTGCGGCACCCACCGCAGCTCCCAGTTCATCTCCTGCGGCGTGCGGTCGCCCTTCACGTTGTTACAGCGCAGGCACGCGGCGACGAGGTTCTCCCACGAATCCGCCCCGCCGCGCGAGCGCGGCAGCACGTGGTCGATCGTGGTCGCCCCCTTGCCGCAGTAGGCGCAGCGGTGCCCGTCCCGGCGCAGCACCCCCCGACGGGTGACCGGCACCCGACGGCCACCGGGGACCCGCACATAGCGGGTCAGCACGATGACGGCCGGACGATCGACCTGACCGCGGACGCCCCAGACGGGGCTCTCATCGATCCGTTCGATGACGGTGGCCTTCTCGTTCATGACGAGCACGAGCGCTCGCTTGAACGACACGACGGCCAGGGGTTCGTATCCGGCATTGAGTACCAGGGTGCGCATGCGATTGTCCTCTCGAACGGCCGTGACGGCTTCAGCGGCCTCTTCGGTGCGACATCGCAGGGGTCGAGCAGGATCCGGGCACGAAAAAAGGCGCTGTCATGAAGACAGCGCCTTGATCTCACCGCGGACACCGCGGCAGTCGTGCACCCGATGCCGAAGGACGTAGCGACCGGAGGTGTTCCGGCAGAGGGCATCCATGGTGCGGATGCGGTCTCCTGCTGTGTCCATCGACTCCCCCTCGGCTTCTGCGAGCGTCGGGTTCAGAGTAATACAGCAGGGAGAAGCCGAGGCGAAAACCCGGTGAACGGATGCCGCGTGTCGCCGGGCCCACAGCGGGCGGGCACCGGCGACGCGAGACGCGTCAGCGGACGTTCGCCGCCAGGAAGTCCTCGGCGTAGATCCACGAGCCGTTGACGTAGATCTCCAGGTGCAGGTGCGTGCCGAAAGCCCGACCGGTGTCGCTGACCTGGCCGATGAGCTGGCCGGCCCGGACGGTCTCGCCCACGGTCACGCGGCGCGAGCCGTAGAGCATGTGCGCGTACAGGGAGGTGACGCTCTGGCCGCCGATGTTGTGCGCGATCTTGATGTAGACGCCCCAGCCCGGGCCGTCCTCGTCGGAGGAGACGACGACGCCGTCGGCGATCGCATAGATCGGGGTGCCCCGGCCGACCATGTAGTCGGTGCCCTTGTGGCCGGCGTACGGCTCTCCGAAGTGGTCGAAGTACGGGAGCGGACGGACCACGGACCCGGCGGGGGCGATCGCGTCGGCGAGCGAGCCCGAGTAGGACGACCCGGACCCGGAGCTCGAGGCGGCGGCGGCGATGCGGGCGGCCGCGGCGGCCTTCGCGGCCTCCTCGTCCTTCTTGGCCTGGATCTCCTCCGGCGTCGTCGCCGAGTAGGAGCCGCGCGCGAGGGCCGCGGGGCTCGCCTCCGAGGCGACGACCAGCGACTGTGCGTTGTCGGCCGCCACCTGCTGCATCGTGGTCACCGCAGCCTCGGCGGGCACGGTGCCGGCGGCGGTGACCGCCGCGGGCACGGCCACGGTCGCGACCAGACCGGCCACGGCGGCGACGGTGAGGAAGCTGCGCATCGGGTGCGGCTTGCCGGCGGCGCGGCGCTGAGCGCGCGTCTGACGGGTGGGGGCCATCGCCGCGGAGCGGGGCGTCACGAGGCGTCGTGCACGGCTCCGCAGAGCGATCTTCGTCGGCTCGGACTCGGGTGTCTCGGGCGACGGGTCGAACGTTTCAGCCAATTGTCCTCCGGCGCCTCCGCGCAGGTCCCCTCGGGAGGGAGATGCACTGGCTCGTCGGCACTCGGTGTCGGGCACAGATGTACGGGCTTCACCACGCGAACGACGAACCGGTGAGGCAATCCGAGCGGCGGTCCGTGGCGGGCTTCTCGCCACTGGGACTTTTCGAGGCTACCGGAAGGTAACGAATATGTCACGCACAGCTCGACGCACCCAGGCGTCTCTCACCGGACGTCCAGGAACGGGATGCCGCACGCGGCGTCAGACGCGCGGCGCCGCGTCCACGAGGAAGATGTGCGAGGCGACCTCGACGGGCAGCTCGAGCCCCTCGTCGGCGCCGTCCATCTGCACCAGGACGTAGCCCTCGTTGAACCGGAAGTCGCCGGCGGCGCCGGGGACGACGCCCGCGTCGCGCAGCTGCGTCAGCAGCTCCGGGTCGACCTGGACCGGCTCGGCGAGGCGGCGCACGGTCGCCGTCAGCGGTCCGCCCGTCTCGTTCAGCTGTCGGACGAGCCCGACGACGCCGTCGTCGAACGTGTGCGCGGGGGCATCCCCCAGCTGGTCGAGCCCCGGGATCGGGTTGCCGTAGGGCGACTCGGTCGGATGCCCGAGCAGCTCGATCAGACGGCGCTCGACGAGCTCGCTCATGACGTGCTCCCAGCGGCAGGCCTCGTCGTGCACGTACGCCCAGTCGAGGCCGATGACATCGCTCAGCAGACGCTCGGCGAGACGGTGCTTGCGCATGACGTCGACCGCCTTCTGCCGCCCGGCCTCGGTCAAAGCCAGCGACCGGTCATCCGTCACGACGACCAGACCGTCGCGCTCCATCCGTCCGACCGTCTGCGACACCGTCGGACCGGAGTGGCCGAGGCGCTCGGAGATGCGCGCGCGCAGGGGCACGATGCCCTCTTCCTCGAGTTCGAGGACGGTGCGCAGGTACATCTCGGTGGTGTCGATCAGATCGGTCATGTCAGCCTCGGTGCGCCGGTGGGGGATGAGCGTCCAGCCTATCCGTTCGAGCCCCCTCGAGACGCGCCCGCGGGGTTTGACCCGGCCCCGGCACGGGACGCGCCGCCCCGCCGCCCTAGAATCAGGGCATGGCCCACGTGACCCTTCCCCGCGAGATCCTGCCCACCGACGGCCGTTTCGGCTGTGGACCGTCGAAGGTCCGTCCC
Source organism: Microbacterium sp. MMO-56 (assembly GCF_037146215.1). NCBI lineage: Bacteria > Bacillati > Actinomycetota > Actinomycetes > Micrococcales > Microbacteriaceae > Microbacterium > Microbacterium sp. MMO-56. Next base: position 165,058 of record NZ_JBBCVW010000007.1, on the reverse strand, counting down.
GAGCAGCTGTCGGCGCTCGCCGGCCCCGGCTCGGTGCTGATGGGCACCTCGCACCGGCAGGCCCCGATCAAGAACCTGGTCGGACAGGTCCGCATGGGCCTCAGCGACCTGCTGCGCCTGCCTGACGGCTACGAGATCATCACCGGCAACGGCGGCGCGTCGGCGTTCTGGGACGCCGCCGCCTTCGGTCTGATCGAGCGTCGCGCGCAGAACCTCGTGTTCGGCGAGTTCGGCGGCAAGTTCGCGGCCGCGGCCGCCGCCCCCTGGCTCGAGGCGCCCGATGTGCGCACGTCCGCTCCGGGCACGAGCACCGTCGCCGAGGTCGTCGAGGGCGTGGACGTCTACGCATGGCCCCACAACGAGACCTCGACCGGCGTCGCGGCACCGGTCACCCGCGTCCGCGGCGACGAGGGCGCCCTGACCGTCATCGACGCGACGAGCGCCGCGGGCGGCATCAACCTGCGCATCTCCGAGGCGGACGTCTACTACTTCTCGCCGCAGAAGAACCTCGGCTCCGACGGCGGTCTGTGGTTCGCCGCGGTCTCCCCCGCCGCGATCGAGCGGATCGAGCGGATCGCCGCCTCGGACCGCTACATCCCGGAGTTCCTGAGCCTGAAGAACGCGCTGGACAACTCGCGCCTCAACCAGACCCTGAACACCCCGGCGGTCGCGACGTTGTTCCTCCTCGACAAGCAGCTCGAGTGGATCAACCGGCACGGCGGACTCGGGTGGGCGTCCTCCCGCACGGCGGAGTCCTCCTCCGTGCTCTACGACTGGGCCGAGTCCGTGCCGTACGCGACGCCGTTCGTCGCCGACCCGGCCGACCGCTCGCCGGTCGTCGTCACGATCGACTTCGACGAGACGGTGGATGCCGCGGCCGTCGCCGCCAGCCTGCGCTCGAACGACATCGTCGACACCGAGCCGTACCGCAAGCTCGGCCGCAACCAGCTGCGCGTCGCGACGTTCGTGTCGATCGACCCCGACGACGTGCGTCAGCTCGTCAAGTGCATCGAGTACACGATCGACCACCAGCGCGGCTGATCACCCGCCGGATCGGGAGCGCCGGCCGTGCCGGGCGCTCCCGATCCAGGGCGTCGATCCGGGACGTCGGGGGTCAGTCCTCGGCGTTGCGGTCGGAGGCGTCTGCTGCGACGTCGCCGTCCGAACCGCGCTCGGGTGCGTCGTTGAGATCGTCGTCGTCGAGGCCCTCGTCGTCCTCGTCTTCGTCGTCGTCAGCGTCGTCGTCGTCAGCGTCGAGGTCGTCGCTCTCGTCCTCGAGACCCTCGGGAGCGTCGTCCTCGTCCTCGTCGTCCGCCGACTCGTCGAGCACGTCGATGTCGACGCCGTCGACGTCGCCCGCATGCAGGATCGGCGATCCGTCCTCGTCGAAGTCCGCCGCATCCAGATCGTCGAGGTCGTCGATCTCGTCCCGGTCATCCTCGTCCGCGTCGTCGAGATCCTCGCCGTCCTCGTCCAAGGCGTCGGCCTCGTCGGCCGCGAGGGCGGCCTGCGCCGCCTGATAGTCGGCCAGACGCACCGCCCACGGCACCCACTCGGGGGCCAGCAGAGCGCCCTCGCCCGGCAGCAGTTCGGCCTCGAGCACGGTCGGTTCGGCGCCCTCGACGGCGGCGAGGCTCACCGTCCAGAACCAGCCCGGGTAGCCCTCCATCGTCGTGGCGAAGCGTAGCGAGACGACGCCGTCGTCCTCGAGCGTGTAGCCGGCGGGTGCGCCGACCGTGGCGGCCGGCGTGATCTCGTGCAGCGCCGCGAGGGCGAGGTCGTGGGCCTCGAGCAGACGCGCGTCGGCGTCAGGCGTCGAGGTCATCGGCCACCTTGCGCAGGATCGCCGCGACCTTGGAGGCCTGGCCACCGTTCGGGTAGTGGCCGCGACGGAGGTCGCCGCCCACCTTGTCGAGGAGCTTCACGACGTCCTCGACGATGATCGCCATGTCGTCCGGCTTCGGGCGGTTGCGCTTGGCGAGACTGACGGGAGCGTCGAGCACCCGCACGGCGAGCGCCTGCAGCCCGCGCTTGCCGTCGGCGACGCCGAACTCCAGACGCGTCCCGGTCTTCACGACCGTCCCCGCCGGAAGGGCCGTGGCGTGCAGGAAGACGTCCTGGCCGTCATCGGTGGTGATGAAGCCGAAACCCTTCTCGTCGTCGTAGAACCTGACCTTGCCGGTGGGCATCTGAACCTCGCTGATCGTGCCCGCGGGCGGGCGCCATGAAAGAAGGGCCGGATGGCCCGATACCAGCCTACGCCACGCCCCGCCGGGACCATCGGGCGCCACGCCTGGCCGCGGTGTCCGCCGTCCGACGGACGAGGCACATCCCCCGCCCGCCGTCGTCGGCACGTCTGCCGTCCGACGCAGTAGGCTGTCACCGATGTCGCCCACCACTCCTCGCACCCCGGATCGATCCGCCGACCTTCCGGTGCGCCGCATCGACCGGATCCTGGCGTTCATGTCCCTGGGTCTGCTCGTCCTGTCGGTGCTGTGCTTCGTGGCGATCATGATCGGCTCGGCCACGGGGATGAAGCACGACGACTTCGCGGCGGGAGTCTGGCCCGCGGTGGGGACAACGGTGTACATCGCACCGATCGTGGCGTTCCTGCTGCTCGTGACGGTCCTCATCATGACCTTCGTCCGGAAGGCGCAGGCCGGCAAGCGCCGCTGACCGTGGCCGCCTCGGACGCCCGCACGCTCGCGCACCGGCTCGCCGCCCGCGACGACGCGGAGCTGGCCGCCCTCTTCGCCGCGCGACGCATCCCGCCGTCCGCCCGCTGGGACGACGCGTTCGACGCTGCCGAGGACCTGCTCGACCCGGCGTCCGTCGCACGCGCACTGGTCGACCTGACCGCCCGCGAGGCGGAGACGCTCGCCGCGGCCGTCGACGCGGGCGCCGCGCCCGAGGGCTCCGAGCGCGATGCCCTCGTCGCGCTCGGACTGCTCGACGACGACGGACGCCCGTGGGAGGCGACCGCCGAGGCGCTGCGCGCCGCCGTGGAGGCCGCGGCGCAGGGCACCGCGGTCGAGGCTGCGGCGCACGGCACCGCGCAGTCCTCCACCGATGGGCTGCCCGACGCCGAGAACACCCTCGCCGCCGTCGACGGCTCGGCTCCCGGCGACCGGGACGCGGTCGAGGCGGAGCGCGCGTTCACGGCATCCGCCTCGCTCGCCGACATCCTGCAGGCCGCCCTCGTCGCACCCCTGGGCAGGATCGGCGCCGGCACGCTCGGCGCGGTCGACCGGCGGCGGCTCGTGGAGGGCGGGGCTGTTCCGGATGCCGATGCCGCCGAGGACCTCGTCGAGATCGCCGGAGTCGCGGGGCTCCTCGCCGCCGAGGAGCGCGCGTGGCTCGTCACCGAGAGCGGCATCGCCTGGCTGGGGACGAGCACCCGGGAGCGGTGGGTCGGCGTCGCCCGCCGCCTCATCGACACGCTGCCGCGCGCCCTGCGGGGCCCGTCGGGCGGATGGATCCCGCTCCGCGACTGGCCGACGGCGCATCCCTTCGATCCCGCCTGGCCCGCGCGCGCCGCGCGGATCGCGGAGCTCCTGCGCCGGTGGGCGATCCTGGACGCCGCGGGCGGCACCCCCTCATGGACTCTCGACGCGCAGACCGGCGGCGAGATCGACGCGGATGCCCTCGCCCGCCACCTGCCGCCGGAGGTCGACAAGGTCTTCCTGCAGAACGATCTCACCGCGATCGCCCCCGGTTCGCTCGCCCCGCACCTGGACATGCGGCTGCGCGGCATGGCGCGGCGGGAGTCGCGGGCGCAGGCCTCGTCGTACCGGTTCACCGCCGAGTCGCTGGCCGACGCGCTCACCGCGGGCGAGACGGCGGAGTCCCTGGGCGCGTTCCTCGCCGAGGTGTCGCTCACCGGCGTGCCCCAGCCCCTCGCGTACGAGATCGAGCGCACCGCGGCACGCCACGGCGCGCTGCGCGTCGGCCCCGACGGAGCGGGCCTCACGCGCATCACGAGCGAGGACGAGGCGCTCCTGCGCACGATCGCGGTCGACCAGGCGCTGCGGCCGCTCGGACTCGTGCCGGAGGGGGGCGCGCTGGTCACCCGGTCGAGCCCCGACACGGCGTTCTGGATGATCGCGGACGCCCGGTATCCGATCGTCGCCGTCGACGCCGACGGGAGACGTCGCGCCCTGGCCCGCCACCGCCTCGCCCGGGGCACCTCCTCGGACGCGCCGCCCACCGAGGTCTACGCAGAGCTCCTCTCGCGAGTGCGCGCGGGGCAGACCGGCGACGCCGACGCGGCGTGGCTCGAACGGGAGCTGGAGCAGGCCGTCAAGGCCCGCGCGACGATCGTGGTCGCCGTGCGGCTGCCCGACGGCGTGGAACGCGAGTTCACGATCGAGGCGACGGGCCTCGGCGGCGGACGGCTGCGGGGGCGCGATCGCCACGTCGACGTGGAGCGTACCCTCCCGGTCGCGAGCATCACGCGCGTGACCGCGCCCTGACCCGTCGTCACCCGGGACGGTCGCACCCGGCGCCCGCGGCGCCCCGCGCACCGTCCCACCGGTAGACTGGATCGCTATGGCTGACGGTCCCCTCACCGGTCCCCTGATCGTGCAGAGCGATCGGACGGTGCTGCTCGAAGTGGCGCATCCCGACGCCGAGAGCGCCCGGCACGAGCTGGCGGTCTTCGCCGAACTCGAGCGCGCCCCCGAGCACATCCACACCTATCGGATCACGCGCCTCGGCCTGTGGAACGCCCGCGCGGCGGGTCATACCGCCGACGACATGCTCTCGACGCTCGACCGGTGGTCGCGCTTCCCCGTGCCGGCATCCGTCTCGATCGACATCCGCGAGACGGTGAACCGCTACGGGCGGCTCGTCATCGAGCGCGACGAGGAGGGCACGCTGATCCTCCGGGCCACCGACACGGCCGTGCTCGCCGAGGTCGCCAAGAACAAGCGCATCCAGCCGCTGCTGACCGGGCATCCCTCGCCCGGCGTCTTCACGGTGGATGCCTGGGCGCGCGGCCACATCAAGCAGGAGCTCCTCAAGGTCGGCTGGCCCGCCGAGGACCACGCCGGCTACACCCCCGGCACTCCGCACGAGATCGAGCTCGCGGAGGACGGCTGGACGCTCCGGCCGTACCAGCGCAAGGCCGTCGACACCTTCAGCGAGGGCGGCTCGGGGGTCGTCGTGCTCCCCTGCGGCGCGGGGAAGACCCTCGTCGGCGCCGCGGCGATGGCCGACACGAAGACGACGACGCTCATCCTCGTGACGAACACCGTGAGCGCCCGGCAGTGGCGCGACGAGCTGCTCAAGCGCACCTCGCTCACGCCGGAGGAGATCGGCGAGTACTCCGGCCAGGCCAAGGAGGTCAAGCCGGTCACGATCGCGACGTACCAGATCCTGACCGCGAAGCGGAAGGGCGAGTACGCGCACCTGGCGCTGCTGGATGCCCTCGACTGGGGCCTCGTCGTGTACGACGAGGTGCACCTGCTGCCCGCGCCGGTCTTCAAGCTCACCGCCGACCTGCAGGCGCGCCGCCGGCTCGGGCTCACCGCGACCCTCGTGCGCGAGGACGGTCGCGAGGGCGACGTCTTCAGCCTCATCGGGCCCAAGCGCTTCGACGCGCCGTGGAAGGAGATCGAGGCGCAGGGCTTCATCTCCCCCGCCGTCTGCTACGAGGTCCGCATCGACCTGCCGCCGGATGACCGCATGGAGTACGCCGCCGCGGCCGACGACGAGCGGTACCGCCTCGCCGCCACCGCGCACGCGAAGATCGACGTCGTCCGCGGGCTCGTCGCCCGGCATGCCGGCGAGCAGATCCTCGTCATCGGCCAGTACCTCGACCAGATCGACGTGATCGCCGAGGCACTGGACGCCCCGCAGATCACCGGGGCGACCCCCGTCGACGAGCGCGAGGAGCTCTACGGCGCGTTCCGCGAGGGCCGCATCCCCGTGCTCGTGGTCTCGAAGGTCGCCAACTTCTCGATCGACCTGCCCGAGGCATCCGTCGCGATCCAGGTGTCCGGATCGTTCGGTTCGCGCCAGGAGGAGGCCCAGCGCCTCGGACGCCTCCTGCGCCCGAAGACGAGCGGCCACACGGCGAGCTTCTACACCCTGATCGCCCGCGACACGGTCGATCAGGACTTCGCGCAGAACCGCCAGCGGTTCCTCGCCGAGCAGGGCTACAGCTACACGATCCTCGACGCCGACGGCATCGCCGCCTGACCCGCCGCCGGTGGCCTCACCGTCGGCGGTCGCCCGCCCCGGCGAGACCCCGCCCGCGCGTCACCGTCGCGTCGAGACCCACCCCGCACGTCGAAACCCACGGCGACGCCGGCGGTCTCGACGCGCACACGCGGTCTCGCCACAACCCGACGCGCACACGCGGTCTCGCCACCCCGGCGCACCCGCCGCGTACCCGCCGCGTACCGCGCACCCCGTCGAGACCCACCCCACACGTCGAAACCCGCCCCACGCGTCGAAACCCACGCCGACGCCGGCGGTCTCGACGCGCACACGCGGTCTCGCCACAACCCGACGCGCACACGCGGTCTCGCCACAACCCGACGCGCACACGCGGTCTCGCCACCCCGGCCGCCCGCCGCGTACCGTCGCGCCCGCCGAGGCCGACGTCACCCCGTCGAGACCCACCCCGCGCGTCGAAACCCACGCCGACGCCGGCGGTCTCGATGCGCACACGCGGTCTCGCCACCACCCGACGCGCGGACGCGGTCTCGCCGTCAGCCGACCGCCGGAGCCGGCGCCGGGGCGGGGGGCCAGACCGGCGGGGGCAGCGGGACGGGCGCGGGCGGCGGGGTGAGGATCAGGGTGCGGGGCAGCGGGCGACGCCGCATCAGCCACTCGACGAGGGCGGTGTACCCGCCGATCAGCAGGAACGACCAGACGAAGCTCACCCAGTCCGTCGAGCTCGCGACCGGGTTCGCCCCCGTGACGATCCCGAGCAGGAACGCGCTCAGGTTGTTGACCACGTGCAGCGCGATCGCGGCTTCCAGGCCCCCGGTGCGCCAGGTCAGCCACCCGGCGGCGACGGCGAACAGGCCCACGCCGAGCTGCCCCATCAGGTCGTACATGTGCCCGAGCACGAACAGCGGCACGGGGAGGAGGATCGCCCAGGCGGGATGCCGCAGCCACCGCCCGATGGCCTGCATGAGGTATCCGCGGAAGACGTACTCCTCCGCCGCGGACTGCACCGGCACCAGCAGCAGGACCAGCACGAGAGAGACCGCCCAGAGCGGATCCGGGCCGGCGGCGGGCGCTCCCCCGTCCTGCGGGATGAGCATCGATACGGCGCTGAGCACGATCGACAGCCCGGCCGCGGCGGCGCCGCAGCGCAGCATCCACCCCCACCGCAGGCGCCCGGCGGCGGAGGATGCGAGACCGAGGCGGGGCCCGTTGACGATGCGCGAGGCCAGGAGGTAGCACGGCAGCATGACCGCCACGGTGCCCAGCAGCAGCGTGAGCATGATCGGGTCCGAGGGGTCGATGACCATGTCCTCGCCGAACTCCATCAGCCGCTGCGTGACCGTGTCGCCGCCGAGCGCCGAGGCGACGATGACCACGATGATCACGGCCACCAGGATCACGGTGTAGAAGGCGACGCCGAGAGCGCCCACCGCCAGCGGCGTCCACCATCCGCGCCGGCGCCGGGCGAACAGCAGCCGGTGGAAGGCGAGGCCGCCCGAGGTGGCGTCGGGGGGCAGCGCGGCCGCGCGCGGCGGCACCGGGAGCGGTGTCGGAGGAAGCGGTGCGGGATGCGTCATGCCTCCATCTTGACCGATCGGTGCGGCGGACCCGGCCGCCGTGCCGCCGGATCGGATGCTCCGGCGCACCGACCTCGCCGCCGCGGATATCCAGCCAACGGATCGATTCGGGTGCCAGTATGGGGGTATGACGGCACCGCGCATCCTCGTAGTGGACGATGAACCCAACATCCGCGACCTGCTGGTGACGAGCCTGCGCTTCGCCGGCTACCAGGTCCGCGCCGTCGCCAACGGCGCCCAGACGATCTCCGCGGTGCTCGAGGAAGAGCCCGATCTGATCATCCTCGACGTGATGCTGCCGGACATGAACGGCTTCAGCGTCACCAAGCGACTCCGGGGCGCGGGCTACACGGCTCCGATCCTGTTCCTCACCGCGAAGGACGAGACCGAAGACAAGATCGAGGGCCTCAACGCCGGCGGCGACGACTACGTGACCAAGCCCTTCTCCCTCGACGAGATCGTCGCGCGACTGCAGGCGATCCTCCGCCGCACGATGCAGGCTGACGAGGAGTCCACGATCCGCGCGGGAGAGCTCACGATGGATCAGGACACGCACGACGTGCTCGTCGGCGACGTCTCCATCGACCTCTCGCCCACCGAGTTCAAGCTCCTGCGCTACCTGATGCTCAACCCGAACCGGGTGCTCAGCAAGGCGCAGATCCTCGACCACGTGTGGGAGTACGACTTCAACGGCGACGCCGGCATCGTCGAGAGCTACATCTCCTACCTGCGTCGCAAGATCGATCCGTACTCGTCCGAGCCGCTGATCCAGACCAAGCGCGGCTTCGGCTACATGCTGAAGGCCGGCAAGACCACCTGAGCCCGCCATGCCAGCCGTCCGGGCCGCGCACGCGAAGAAGAACGACCGCATCACGGCGTGGTGGCGCGGGCTGAGCCTGCGCACCAAGGTGACCGGCGTCACCGTCGCGGTCCTCGCCGTCGGGCTCGTCGCCGCGGGGTTCGGCACCGGGGTGTTCCTCCGCAACGCGCAGGTCACCGCGCTCGACCAGTCGCTGCAGCAGATGGTCACCACCGACATGACGAGCCTGCTCATGGACGTCGACGTCGAGGACGACCGGCTCATCCTCACCCCGAGCGAGAAGAACCCGCCGACGCAGTTCCTCGTCGCCGTGTACGCCCCCGACGGCACGCTCGTCGGCTCGGCGAGCAGCATCTCCGGCGCGCAGCCGGACTTCCCCGCGACGCACTCGCTCGAAGAGACCGTCATGACCGGCATCGAGCCGTTCGGGCTGACCTCCGCCGACGGCACGCGCACCTTCCACGCGAGCGTGGACATCCTCGCCCTGCCGGGACTGCGCGACAACTACACGCAGCTCGTCGCGGTGCCGCTGTCGGGGGTGAACCAGACGGTCGCCAACTACGTCGGCATCTACTCGTTCCTGGCCCTACTCACGATCATCGCGGGCGCCCTGGCCACCCGGTGGCTGGTCACGCTCGCCTTCCGCAGCCTCGGGCAGGTCGAGCAGACGGCGATGTCGATCGCGGCCGGTGACTTCAGCCAGCGGATGGACGACATCTCGCCGCGCACCGAGGTCGGCCGGCTGACGACGGCCATCAACGCCATGCTCGACCGCATCGACCAGGCGCTCGGGCAGCGCGACGCGACCGTGCAGCAGATGCGGCGCTTCATCGGCGACGCGAGCCACGAGCTGCGCACTCCCCTCGTGACCGTGCGCGGCTATGCCGAGCTCTACCGCATGGGCGCCATCTCCGGTGACGAGCAGACCGCGCAGTCGATGGAGCGGATCGAGAAGGAGGCCATCCGCATGGGCGGCCTGGTCGAAGACCTGCTCGCCCTCGCCCGGCTCGACGAGCGGCGCGACATCGTCGTCGCCGCCGTGGACCTGCGCCCCATCGCCCGCGACGCCGCGCTCGACGCGCGGGCGGCGTCACCCGAGCGGGACGTGACGGTGCGGGATGCCACGCCGACGCCGACCGCGTCGCTGCCGCTGCCCGGATCGACCGCGGCCACCGCCACGGTCGCCCGGCGCGGCGGGATCGCCCGTTCGCTGCTGCGACGCCGGCCCAAGACCGGCGAGGCGACCGCCGAGGCCGATGCGACACCCGCACCCGTCGAGCGGACGATCGCCCCGGTCGTCCTGGGCGACGACAACCGCATCCGGCAGGTCGTCGCGAATCTTCTGGGCAATGCGCGCCGCTACTCCCCCGCGGGGTCCCCCATCGAGCTGGCGACCGGCGTCGACGAGGTGGCCGGTATGGGATGGATCGCCGTGATCGACCACGGCGAGGGCATCCCCGAGCAGCTGCGCGAGAAGATCTTCCAGCGATTCTGGCGTGCGGACACCTCTCGTACACGCGAGACGGGCGGGTCGGGACTCGGGCTGTCGATCGTGGCGTCCGTCGTGGACGCCCTGCACGGGTCCATCGAGGTCACCGAGACGCCGGGCGGCGGCGCGACCTTCCGGGTGTCGTTCCCCCTCGCGCAGGAGCGGGATGCCGCGGAGCACCTGCTCATCGAGACGCAGCCGCTGCGGCGGATCCCCTCCGCCGAGCTCTGAGCGCCGGCCCCTCCCCACACGCCCGATCCGGCGCTCCTTCCCCGGAACGGGGTCACGGGCCCCGGGCGACACGGCCCCGGCCCGTACCGTGGCGGCATCCGATCCGAAGGGAGCCCGCCATGGCCCAGTTCTCCGTCGACTCCGACCAGGTGATGAGCGCCACCGCGTCCATCCGCGCCACCGCCGACCGTCTGCAGGGCGAGACCGCCGCGATGATGGGGCAGCTCACCCAGCTGCAGGGATCGTGGACCGGCTCCGCCGCCGTCGCCTTCCAGTCCGTCGTCGATCGATGGCGCGGAGCGCAGCGCGAGCTGGAGGCGGCCCTCGGCGACATCGGCACGGCGCTCGCCCACGTCGGCACCCAGTACGCCCAGACCGAGATCGCCGCCGCCGGACTGTTCCGCTGAGACGCGGAAGGGTCGGCCCCGCACCGGCTGCGCCGCATGCAAAAGGACCCCTCCCGGAGGAGGGGCCGCATGCAGAAGGGCCCCTCCCGGAGGAGGGGCCCTTCTGTCAGAGGTTTCCGGGTCGGGATCGACTCAGAAGTCCATGCCACCGGTCGGGTCGCCGGCCGGAGCCGCGACCTTCTCCGGCTTGTCGGCGACGACGGCCTCGGTGGTGAGGAACAGGCCCGCGATCGACGCGGCGTTCTGCAGCGCCGAACGGGTGACCTTGGCCGGGTCGATGATGCCGGCGGCGAACATGTCGACGTACTCGCCGGTGGCCGCGTTCAGGCCCTGACCGACGGGGAGCTCCGACACCTTGTTCGCCACGACGCCCGGCTCGAGACCGGCGTTGAGGGCGATCTGCTTCAGGGGCGCCTCGATGGCGACCTTGACGATGTTCGCACCCGTGGCCTCGTCACCGACGAGCTCGAGCTTCTCGAACGCGTTCTTGCCGGCCTGGATGAGCGCGACGCCACCACCGGGGACGATGCCCTCCTCGACGGCGGCCTTCGCGTTGCGCACGGCGTCCTCGATGCGGTGCTTGCGCTCCTTCAGCTCGACCTCGGTGGCCGCGCCCGCCTTGATGACGGCGACGCCGCCGGCGAGCTTGGCGAGACGCTCCTGCAGCTTCTCGCGGTCGTAGTCGCTGTCGGTGTTCTCGATCTCGCGCTTGATCTGGGTCACGCGACCCTCGATCTGCGCGGAGTCGCCCGCACCCTCGACGATCGTGGTCTCGTCCTTGGTGACGATGACCTTGCGCGCCTTGCCCAGGAGGTCCGTGGTGGCGTTCTCGAGCTTGAGACCGACCTCCTCGGTGATGACCTGGCCGCCGGTGAGGATCGCGATGTCCTGCAGCTGCGCCTTGCGGCGGTCGCCGAAGCCGGGAGCCTTGACGGCGACCGACTTGAAGATGCCGCGGATCTTGTTGAGCACGAGCGTCGCGAGAGCCTCGCCCTCGACGTCCTCGGCGATGATGACGAGCTCCTTGCCCTCCTGGATCACCTTGTCGACGATCGGCAGCAGGTCCTTGATGTTGGAGATCTTCTGGTTCGCGATGAGGATGTACGGGTCCTCGAAGACGGCCTCCTGGCGCTCCGGGTCCGTGACGAAGTAGGGGTTGATGTAGCCCTTGTCGAAGCGCATGCCCTCGGTGAGCTCGAGCTCGGTGCCGAAGGTGTTGGACTCCTCGACGGTGACCACGCCCTCCTTGCCGACCTTGTCGATCGCCTCAGCGATGAGCTCGCCGATCTCGGGGTCGGCGGCGGAGATGGATGCCGTGGCGGCGATCTCCTCCTTGGTCTCGACCTCCTTGGCCGACGCGAGCAGCTCGTCGGAGAGAGCCTTGACGGCCTTCTCGATGCCCTTCTTCAGGGAGATGGGGTCGGCGCCGGCCGCGACGTTGCGCAGGCCCTCGCGGACGAGCGCCTGAGCGAGGACCGTGGCGGTCGTCGTGCCGTCACCGGCGACGTCGTCCGTCTTCTTGGCGACCTCCTTGACGAGCTCCGCACCGATCTTCTCGTACGGGTCGTCGAGCTCGATCTCCTTGGCGATGGAGACACCGTCGTTCGTGATCGTGGGGGCGCCCCACTTCTTCTCGAGCACGACGTTGCGGCCACGCGGGCCGAGCGTCACCTTGACGGCGTCGGCGAGGATGTTCAGGCCGCGCTCGAGGCCGCGGCGGGCCTCCTCGTCGAAAGCGATGATCTTTGCCATAAGTGTGTCGTCCCTCCCGGACGTGAGGATGAGTCTTTAGCACTCGCCATGATGGAGTGCTAACTCATTCTGGCACTCGGGCATGACGAGTGCAAGCCGCCGCGGCGGGCGCGTCGCACCGCGCGGACGGCGGGAGGGAGGACCGACTCAGGCGACGACTCGGACGGCCTCGGCCTGCGGGCCCTTCTGCCCGGCGCCGACGGTGAACTCGACCGCCTGGCCCTCCTCGAGCACGCGGAAGCCGCTCATGTCGATGTTCGAGTAGTGCACGAAGACGTCGTCACCGCCGTCGACGGTGATGAAGCCGAAGCCCTTCTCTGCGTTGAACCATTTGACGGTGCCACGGGTCGTTCCGGCCATGCGAATCTCCTGATGTTGCGGTGGGACCTGGCCATGCTAACCACGGCGGATGCCGCGGATTCGCCGATCCCTGCACTGTTGACACGCGTGCATCGAAGTGTTCACACGCACGAAACAACCGCCCGCGAGAGGGGGTCAGGGGGTCGCACCGGGACTCGCGCCGTCCGTCCTGTCGAGGCCGACGACGATCACGAGCTGACGCGTCGTGCTCTCGTCCTCATCGGTCGTGGACGGATCGTCGCTCGGCTGGTAGCTCGTGTCCAGCCGCACCTGCGCACCGCCGATGGCGTCCGCCAGGCCGCGGGCCGCCGGCTCGTCCTCCGCCCGCGCGTAGTAGACGGTCGTCGTGGGGAAGTCCTCGGATCCTGCGTCGCCGTCGAGCACGGAGTCGGGCGACCATCCCGCGGCGATCACGGTGTCGCGGACGCTTCCGGCCAGGCCCCGCTGCGGCGTCGCGTTGAGGACGATCACCGAGAAGGTGGTGTCGAGGACCGGCTCGACGGTCGGCGCGACCGACACGGTCGGCTCGGGCGACGAGAACAGCGTGATGCGGCCGGTCGCGACCATCGATCCGAAGATGCCGAGCGTCACGAGGACGATCGTGGCGATCGCCGACCAGAGCAGGATGACACCGCCGCGGATGCGCGGATTCTCGGCACGGTGGGCGCCGACACGCCCGCTGTCGGCGGGGAGGTCGTCGAAACGATCCTTCGGCGGGGGGGTCTTGGGCACCACAGAATGCTACCGGGCCGCGCCCGAGCGCACCTCAGCGGCCATTCCCGCACGCACCGCGCGCTCGGCGAGCCGGCCCTCGCGCAGACGACGGAGGCGGTGGACGAGCAGCGCGTCGTAGGCGGCCGCATCCGGAGCGTCGATGACGCGTTCGAGCAGCTGGTAGTAGCGCGCCGGGGCCATCGAGAGCTCGCCGCGGATGGCCTCCTCCTTCGCGGCGCCGTGCCCGTTCCACCGGGACTCGAAGTCCAGGAGCACACGGTCACGGTCGGAGAGGGGCACGCGGCCAGGCTACGCGCGCACCTCCCTGCGCGCCCGGCGCCGCGCGGGGAGCGCGCCCGATTGCTCGGGCATCTGTCAGCGGGGAGCGGAACAGCGCGACCCGGCATCCGGTTGAATAGGACGGACGGAGCGATCCGCCACGACGGAAAGGCCGAGAATGACGTACAACGTGCACAAGAGCGACGAGCAGTGGCGCGAGGAGCTGAGCCCCGAGCAGTACGCGGTCCTGCGACAGGCGGGCACCGAGCGCGCGTGGACCGGGGAGCTCCTCGACGAGCACCGGGCCGGCCTGTACACCTGCGCCGCGTGTGGGGCGGAGCTGTTCCGCTCCGGGACCAAGTTCGACTCGCACTGCGGGTGGCCGAGCTTCTACGAGTCCGTGCGCCCCGAGGCCGTCGAGCTGATCGAGGACCGCAGCCACGGCATGGAGCGCACCGAGGTGCGCTGCGCGAACTGCGGCTCGCACCTGGGACATGTCTTCCCCGACGGGTTCGGCACGCCGACGGGCGACCGCTACTGCATGAACTCCCTGTCGCTGTCCTTCTCCCCCGAGTCATGACCGACGACGCCACGGTGCTCCCCGCCCTGGAGGCCGTCCGCTCGCGGCGGTCCTGGTCGAAGGTCACGGATGCCGCGCCGAGCCACGCCGAACTGCTCACGCTGGTCTCTGCGGCGGGTCGTGTCGCCGATCACTCGTCGCTGCGCCCCTGGCGGATCATCGAGCTGCGCGGCGACGATCGCCGCACGCTGGGCGCCGCCATCGCCGCGGCGGAGAAGGACGACAAGCCCTCCACCAAGCCGCTGCGCGCTCCCCTGCTGCTCGCCGTCGTGGCCAGCTATCGCAAGAGCGACAAGGTGCCCCGGTGGGAGCAGGAGGCGGTCGCGTCCGGCGTCGCGCACGTTCTGAGCCTGCTCCTGGACGAGGCGGGCTGGGGCGTCCTGTGGCGCACCGGTCACTACACGCGCAGCAAGGCGGTCGCGAAGGCCCACGGGCTCGGCGCGGACGAGGAGCTGCTGGGCTGGCTCTACGTCGGCGGCAAGCCGGAGCGCTCGCGGCCGGGTCGACGCAAGCCCGTGGACGCCCGCGCGCACCTCGGCCGGATGCCCGGTGCGAGCACCGCGCCCGACGAGATCACCGCCTGGCGCGGCTCGAAGGACGCGAAGAAGAAGAAGAAGAAGAAAAAGAAGTCGAAGAAGTAGGGCCTAGCGTCGCCGCGCCCGCCACGGGGCCGCGGCGACGACGACACCCGCACCGGCGACGACGATCATCAGGAGCTGGAGCTGCCACCCCGATCCTGCGTCGGGTGGCCAGAGCATGTCGAGCACGAACGCCGTGACCAGCTGCCCCGTGACCGCCCCGAGCCCCAGCAGCAGGACACCGGTGTGCACGACGAGAGCGGCCGAGATCGCGATGTAGACCACGCCGATCACGCCGCCGAGATACAGCCACGGCTCCGCGGGCGGCGCGGCGGGGGCGCCGGCCAGGGCGACCTCGACGACGGCCGCGACCGCCAGGATCGCCGTACCGCCGACGAAGTTCACCAGCGTCGCCGTCAGGGGCGTCCCCACCCGCTGGCGCAGACGCCCGTTCGTCGCCTGCTGCCAGGCGATGCCGATGCCGGCGAGCACGGGCAGCACGAGCATCCACCACGGAACGCGCTCCAGCACGCCGCCCTGGAGCGAGATCGCGACCGCACCGAGGGCGAACGCCCCACCGACGACGCGCGGCATCGTGACGGCGACGACGCCGGCGGGTCCGTAGCCGATCCGGTCGAGGACGAGCCCCGACAGGGTCTGCCCCGCGACGACGCCGACCGTGAACAGCGAGACGCCGATCACCGCCACCGCGAGACCCTGCGTGGCGACCGTCAGCGCGCCGGCCGCTCCGCCGGCGAGCATCCACCAGGGGATGCTCCTCTGCCGCACGCCGTCGCGCAGCTGCGCGAGGCCCCGACGCCCGGAGGGCATCACGACGGAGAGCACCGCCAGGACGATCATGCCGGAGCCGAACGAGACGACCGCGGCGACGAATCCGTCCTCGAGCCGGAGACCCAGCTGACCGTTGACCCGGGCCTGCGCCGCCGTGAGCACGCCGACACTGACGGCTCCCCCGATCGCCAGCCACGCGGGCATACGCGGGTGCTCCTTCACGGAGAGTTAGCCTAGACCGTGCCGCCGGCAGGGCTGACGCGGACCACCTCCGTTCAGTCGTAGCCGAGGATGCAGATGGCCTCGGTGACGGCTTCGGGTTCGATCGGGGCGGTGGGGTGCGGGTCCTCCATGGCACCGAGGCTACGCGACCCCCGCCGCGGCGGGCGCACGCATCGCCGGGCAAAAGACGGCGCGGTGCCCGGGCCGTCGCGGATCAGCGGAACCCGGGCACCGACGGATCAGCGGAACCCCTTCCCTCCGGTCACGGGGAGCACGGCGCCGGTGACGTACGTCGCCTCGTCCGAGGCGAGGTAGACGTAGGCGGGGGCCAGCTCGGCCGGCTGTCCGGCGCGGCCGAGCGGGGTGTCCTGGCCGAAGGTCGCGAGCCGCTCGGCATCCCAGCCCGTCGCGGGGATGAGAGGAGTCCAGATCGGTCCGGGGGCGACGGCGTTGACACGGATGCCCCGCGGCCCGAGATCCTCGGCGAGCGCCGTCACGAACGCGACCTGCGCCGCCTTCGTCATCGCGTAGTCGATGAGGCCCGGCGAGGGCTCGGCCGCCTGGATGGACGAGGTCACGATGATGCTCGCCCCGGCGTTCAGCCGCGGGATGGCGGCCCGCGCCGTGAAGATCATCCCGTAGAGGTTGGTGCGGAAGACGCGATCGAGCTCCTCCGTCTCGAGGTTCTCCACTCCGTCGCGGTCCTTCTGGTACGCGGCGTTCAGGACGAGGATGTCCAGGCCGCCGATCCCCTCGACGGTGCGGGCGACGATCGAGGTCGCGAAGTCCTCGTCGCGGACGTCGCCCGGGAGGGACAGGGCGGTGCGCCCGGCGGCGCGGACCAGCGCGAGCGTGTCGTCCGCGTCGGCCTGCTCCTCGGGGAGGTGGGCGATCGCGACGTCCGCACCCTCTCGGGCGAACGCGATCGCCACGGCGCGGCCGATGCCGGAGTCGCCGCCGGTGATCAGCGCGTGCCGACCGGAGAGGCGGCCGGAGCCGACGTACGACGATTCGCCGTGGTCCGGCGTCGGCGTGGTCCGGTCGGTGTGGCCGGGCTGACTCTGCTCCTGGTCGGGGAAGCCTTCGTCGGGGTGGAGAGTCGTGGGGTCGACGGCGTCGCTCATCGCGCTCACACCTTCTTCGCGACGCGGTTCTCGGCGCTGATCATCCAGGCGAACTGCTCCAGTCGCTCCAGGATCTCGTGCAGGATGTCGGCGCTCGTCGGGTCCTCCTCGTCGACCTCGTCGTGCACGTCCCGGCACGTCGAGACCGTGTCCTCGAGGCGCACCGTGATGAGGTCGATGACCTCGGTCGTGGAGACCTCCCCCTGGGGGAACTCGGGGAGGGTCGTCGTCTCGGCCACGGTGTCGCTGCGACCGTCCGGCAGGGCGTGCAGCGCGCGCATGCGCTCGGCGACGGTGTCGCTGAACTCGCGCGCCGCATCGATCACCTCGTCGAGCTGGAGGTGGGTGTCGCGGAAGTTCGTACCGATGACGTTCCAGTGGGCCTGCTTGCCCTGGGAGGCCAGTTCGATGAGGTCGACGAGGACCCGCTGGAGGTTGTCGCTGAGCGTCTGCGAGGCGGTGAAGCCGCTCTCGGCGTTCTGCTCCTGGGTGAGCTGCGCACCGCGGGCGGGCTTGCGCTTGTTCTTGGCGGGGGTTGTCTTCTGGGTGGTGGCCATGCTCCGACGCTACGAGCGGACGCACAGGCCCTCGCGGGGATTGCGCGCCCTCCGACCGCGTGCTACGCGGACCCGCCGGGCCGCTCAGTCGAGG
Source organism: Microbacterium sp. MMO-56 (assembly GCF_037146215.1). Lineage (NCBI taxonomy): Bacteria > Bacillati > Actinomycetota > Actinomycetes > Micrococcales > Microbacteriaceae > Microbacterium > Microbacterium sp. MMO-56. The sequence continues at coordinate 147,302 of NZ_JBBCVW010000007.1, read as the reverse complement.
GTTGCACTCACCGCCTCCGCCGCGAGCGTCGCCGACGACGCGGCGTCGACGAGGGTCCCGTCGACGATCGCCCACACGGGCCCGTCGAACCCGTACGCGAGGTAGGCGCGATCCTCCCCCTCCTTCGGCGTGGTGTAGACGGTCACATCGCCGCTGCGAGAGCGTTCGAACTCGGGTGACGCGTCCAGCGCCGAGGTCAGCGTGTCACGGGCCTGCGCGTCGATCACGGCGACCGAGAGCATCACGGACATCGGCGAGGACGCGATCCCCCAGGCGCACGTGCGCGTGCGGCCGGACCCGTCGTAGGTCGCCCCGGCGACGGGCCCCGGAAGCGAATCGGTGGTGCGGGTGCGGTCCTCGCCGAAGCCCTCGAGACGAGCGTCGCCGGTCACCGTGCGCATCCGGTCGACGCTCACGAGCGCGCCGCACTCCGGGATGGCCGTGATCTCGTCGAGCGGAGCGGACGGGCTCGCCGACGGGGACGGGGGTGTCCGCGTCGGGTCTACGGAGGGTTCGACCGCGCTCGAGGTCGGGACCGGGGCCTGCGGCGAGGGCGAGGGCGCGCATCCACTCGTCACGGCCGTGACGACGAGAGCGACGAGGGCGAGGGCGGGAACGAGTGGCCGGGACATGCCCACGACCCTAGGCGGTGCGCCCGCCGATGTCGCCGGTGCGCGCTGCATCGCCGCCCGACGAGCATCTAGACTCTGTGGTGGCTCGGTTGCGGGCCCGGCCGGCTTGGCGCAATTGGTAGCGCACCTGTCTTGTAAACAGGGGGTTGCAGGTTCGAGTCCTGTAGCCGGCACTCCTCAGCGGCCGTCGGCGCGGTCGATCGCACGCACGACGGCCTCGAATGTGGCGGTGAGAACGGATCTGTCGCGTCCGGCCGCCCAGCCGGTCTCGCCGCCTCTGCGGTACTCGAGGAGGGTGAGCGCCTCTGCTCCGGAGCCCGCACGGACGGAGGTCTGGTGCAGGGAGAGGATCTCGACGTCGATCCCGAGGCGGGCGACCGCCGCGACGAACGCCTCCACGGGACCGACCCCGCGGTGTTGGGAGGTGTGCTCGGTGCCGCCCCGGCGGACGGTCAGGTGCGTGCGGTCTCCGGCGTCCGTGGTGCGATAGTCGACCAGCTCGACCTCACCCCGCGCGGCATCGAGATAGGTGCGCTCGAAGATATCCCAGAGATCGCTCGCGGTGACCTCCTCGCCGGTCGCGTCGGTGTGCTGCTGCACATGGCGGGAGAGGTCGATCTGGGCCCGTCGGGGCAGTTCGATGCCGTACTCGGTCTGCAGCAGGTAGGCGATGCCGCCCTTCCCCGACTGCGAGTTGACGCGGATGACGGCGTCGTAGTCGCGGCCGATGTCCGCCGGGTCGATGGGCAGATACGGCACGCGCCACTCGATCTCCTGCTCCGGGAGACCCTGGGATGCCGCCCGGGCCCGGTGTTCGGCGAAGCCCTTGTTGATCGCGTCCTGATGCGTGCCGCTGAAGGCGGTGTGGACGAGATCGCCGACGTAGGGGTGGCGCGGGTGCACCTCGATGCGGTTGCAGTACTCGACCGTGCGGCGGATCTCGTCGATGTCGGAGAAGTCGATCATGGGGTCGATGCCCTGAGCGTGCAGGTTCAGGGCGAGGGTGGCGATGTCGACGTTGCCGGTGCGCTCGCCGTTGCCGAAGATGCACCCTTCGACGCGCTGCGCTCCGGCGAGCAGGGCCAGTTCCGCGCAGGCGATCCCGGTGCCGCGGTCGTTGTGCGGGTGCACGGAGAGGATCACCGCGTCTCTGCGCGCGAGACTCCGGTGCATGTGCTCGATCTGATCGGCGTACACGTTGGGCGTGGCGATCTCGACGGTCGCCGGGAGGTTGAGGATCACCGGCCGCTCCGGCGTCGCCTCCCACGCCGCGGTCATCGCGTCGCAGATGTCGATGACGTAGTCGGGTTCGGTGAGGGTGAACACTTCCGGACTGAACTCGAACCGCACGTTCGGCAGATCCCCCGCGAGCGCCATGACGTCGCGGCCGCCGGCGAGGATCAGCGCCCGGAGCTCGTCTCGATCCTTCCCGAGGACGACATCGCGCCAGACCGGCGCGGTCGCGGTGTAGAGGTGGATCACGACCGGGTTCCGGATGCCGCGGATCGACTCCACCGTGCGCTCGATCAGATCCCTCCGCGCGGGGGTGAAGACGACGATCGTGACATCGTCGGGTGCGATGCCGGTCTCGGCGATGAGCCGCACGAAGTCGAAGTCCGTGCGCGACGCGGACGGGTAGCCGACCTCGATCTCCTTGTAGCCCATCCGCACCATGAGATCGAAGAAACGGCGCTTGCGGGCCGGATCCATGGGCTCGGCGAGCGCCTGGTTGCCGTCACGCAGATCCACCGGCACCCACAGCGGCGCGTCGACGAGTCGACGCGTGGGCCATACCCGTTCCACGAGCGGCACCTCGACGCGGGAGTACACGTCGCGGTAGCGGTGGAAGGGCATCTGCGAATGCCGCTGTCGGTTCCAGGCGGGTGCCGTCTCGGGCGTCGGGCCGGCAGGCGTCTGAATTCGCGAAAAGCGGGCAGTGGTCGTGTTCATGTCGTCGGCTCTTCTTCCGGGTGGTGCGAGGGCAGCGGACCGGCGCACATCTCGGCTCCACGACGGGGAGCCGGTCCGGCTATACCCCGTCGTGGCGGAGAAGAAGAGCGAGCGAGAACGAGATCACGGGTAGACTGTACCAGACTCCTCAGACAAGTAGACGAATAGGAGACGGCATGACACAGGCGAGGCGAGCACCGCTCGCGGATCAGGCCGCGGAGATCCTCCTCGACCGAGTCCGTTCCGGCGAGTGGGAGCTGGGCGAGAAGCTGCCCGGGGAGACTACCCTCGCCCCCCAGCTCGGCGTCGGGCGCTCCACCGTCCGCGAGGCCATCCGGCAGCTCGCGGGCCGTGGGGTCCTGACCACCCGCCAGGGCTCAGGGGTGTTCGTCGCCGCTCTCGACGCCCCGGAGGAGTGGGACGCGATCCTCACCCGCTCCGGCATCGTCGCCGTCATCGAGGCACGCATCGCGATCGAGAGCGAAGCCGCCGCTCTCGCGGCCGAACGACGCACGCCCGCGGACCTCCGCGCCATCAGACGCGCGCTCGCGCTACGCGAGCAGCACCGGACCGAGCTCGACAGCCATGTCGACACGGACACCGCGTTCCACCGCGCCATCGTCGTCGCCGCACACAACCCGATCCTGCTCGAGCTCTTCGACACCTTCACGCCCCGGCTGAGGGCGGCCATGATCGATATGCTCCGCCTCCGCGGCGACCACGGCGCCAACCCTGATCACGTCAGCCACGAGGCGCTCGCGGGCGCCGTCGCCGACCGCGATGCCGCGGCCGCACGCGCCCTCAGCCGCGCCCACCTGTCCTCGCTCGCCGCCGCGCTCGTCTGACGGACGACCGAGGAGCACCGCGGGGCCGGGCGGCCCGGACGACTCAGGGCGTGGTCGTCGGAGCCGGCGTCTGCGTCGGGGACGCGGTCGGAGTCGGCGACGGGGTGGCGTTCTTCGAGGACTTGCCGCTCGCCGTGGTCAGGACGAACTGCGAGAACTCGGCGGGGTCGTCCATCGCCCCCATGTAGGCCTGACCGTTGACGGTGACCATCGAGTTGCTGGTGAGCGCCAGACCGGGCGATCCCTCGATGCCCGACACCGCGCGCTCGGTGGCCGCCTTGACCCACGAGGCGTAGCGCTCGGACTCGATGCAGTCGCGCAGCAGGCCCGGGTCGCCGCCGTTGGCCTGGGCGATGTCGGCGAGGTCCTTGTCGGAGAAGCCGTCGGAGTCGACGGACGGCTGGCGCGTGAGCAGGTCGTCGTTGAACGTGAAGAACGACTCGGGGGCGTACGACGCGACGCACGCGGCCGCGCTCGCCGCGCGCAGGGAGTACTTGGTGCCGTTGGACTTCGCCGTCAGCATCGCCACGGGGTGGTAGGTGAGCGTCGCCGCTCCGTCCGCGACCCACGACGAGAGGTTGTCGGCGTTCGCGAGCTGCCACTGACGCGCCGCCGGCGATAGGTAGTCGACGTAGACGTGGATGTCCACCGGCGTGGAGGTCGTCGCGGTCGGCGAGGGGGCGGGAGCCGTCTGATCGCCCTCGGGGCTCGCCGCGGCGGTGGCGTCGTCGGGCGAGGTGAGGGCGGCGGCGGCCGAGGAGATGGAGGACACGACGAAGCCGTCGCGATCGGTGCCGTCGGGCGAGAGCTGTGGCTTGCTCGCGGCGCCGCCGACGGTCCAGGCGACGACGGTCCCCACCGCGGCGACGACGGCGACGACACCGAAGGTGATCGCCGAGCGACGGATGAGTCGCCGACGCGACTGCTGGACGCGCACCTGCTGGGCCTTCTCCCGCACGGCGTCGCGACGCCCGAGCGGAGCGGCCTCGTCGACGCTCGAGTCCGCGCCGTCGACCCGCTGCACGACACCGGTGTCGCCGGCGGTCTCGGACGCCTCGGCGGACGGCGCCGACGAGGGCGTGGAGTCGTCGTCGGCCGGCGCGTTCGGGATGTCGTCGCGGGACATGGGACCTCTCGGAAGAAACGATGCGTGGCGTCGCGCCGTGGGCGGCGCGGTGCGGGGCCGCCCCGGGAACGGCGACCCCCACGATGGTAGATCGCGAGCCTGGGAAATGCCCAGACGCGCGGGCCCTTCACGACCGCGTCCGGACGCGGCGCGTCCGCCCGGGTCGGTGCATCGGGCACGGGCTGTTCGTGCGATACTGAGAGGTGCACCCGATGACGGGTGCGCGGGCCAAGCCCCCGCTCATTCCATCACTACGGATCGTCCGGCACGTACCTGCCGGTGAAGGAGAAGAAAACATGGCGACTGTCACTTTCGACAACGCAACCCGCCTCTACCCGGGCGGCACCCGCCCGGCCGTCGACAAGCTCAACCTCGAGGTGGGCGACGGAGAGTTCCTGGTCCTCGTCGGACCCTCCGGCTGTGGCAAGTCCACGTCGCTGCGCATGCTGGCCGGCCTCGAAGAGGTCAACTCGGGCCGCATCCTCATCGGCGACCGCGACGTCACGGACATCCCGCCGAAGGACCGCGACATCGCGATGGTCTTCCAGAACTACGCGCTGTACCCGCACATGACGGTCGCCGAGAACATGGGCTTCGCCCTGAAGATCGCCGGCGTGGGCAAGGAGGAGCGCGCACAGCGCGTCCTCGAGGCCGCCAAGCTCCTCGACCTCGAGGACTACCTGACCCGCAAGCCGAAGGCGCTCTCCGGTGGTCAGCGTCAGCGTGTCGCGATGGGCCGCGCGATCGTCCGCAAGCCGCAGGTCTTCCTCATGGACGAGCCGCTGTCGAACCTCGACGCCAAGCTCCGCGTCCAGACCCGCACCCAGATCGCGTCGCTGCAGCGCAACCTCGGCGTCACGACCGTGTACGTCACGCACGACCAGACCGAGGCCCTCACGATGGGCGACCGCATCGCGGTGCTCAAGGACGGCCTGCTGCAGCAGGTGGGAACGCCCCGCGACCTGTACGAGAAGCCGAACAACGTGTTCGTGGCCGGCTTCATCGGCTCGCCCGCGATGAACCTGTTCCCCGTCGACCTCGCCAGCGCGGGCGGCATCCAGTTCGGCACCGCCGTCGTCGACGCCGACATCGACCGCCCCACGAGCGGCACACAGGTCACCGCCGGCGTGCGCCCCGAGGACATCGTGGTCAACCCCGCCGACGGCCAGGGCCTGTCGGTGACGGTCGACCTCGTCGAGGAGCTCGGCGCGGACGGCTACCTCTACGGGCACACCGAGATCGCGGGCAAGCGCACCGACATCGTCGCGCGCGTCGACGGCCGCAACCACCCGAACGCCGGCGAGACCGTCGTCCTCGCCCCCGTGCCGCACCACGTGCACGCGTTCGACCTCGAGTCGGGCGAGCGCCTCACCAAGAAGGCGATCGCCTCGGCCTGATCGATCCTGACGCGGCGCGGGTGGCTCACACGAGCCCCCCGCGCCGCGTCGCATCCGACCCGCACGAAAGCAGAGCGTCCGAGGTGGACACCCTCAGCATCACCGCCAGCAGCATCGACGCGGGTCTGCTCGCCCTCCCCTGGTCGACGCCGCTCGACGAATGGAAGAGCGACCACATCGTGTCGCTGCCGAAGGGTCTCTCACGTCATCTCGTGAGGTTCGCGAACCTCTCCGGACGCGTCATCGCCGTCAAGGAGACCACGGCCGAGATGGCGCGGCGCGAGTACGACATGCTGGGCATGCTCGCCCGGCTCGACGTACCGTGCGTCGAACGGGTCGCCGTCATCGACGGGCGACGCACCGCGCGGGGCGAGGCCCTCCCCGCCGCGCTGGTGACCGCGCACCTGAAGTTCTCGCTGCCCTACCGGGCCCTCTTCACGCAGACCCTGCGCCCCGACACGGCCGGACGTCTCGTCGACGCCCTCGCCGCCCTCCTCGTGCGCCTGCACACGGTCGGCTTCTTCTGGGGCGACGTGTCGCTGTCGAACACGCTGTTCCGCCGGGACGCCGGCGCCTTCGCCGCCTACCTCGTGGACGCGGAGACCGGAGAGCTGCACGAGACAGGACTGACCCGCGGGCAGCGCGAGCACGACCTCGACGTCGCGCGCACCAACATCGCCGGAGAGATCATGGATCTGGAAGCGGGCGGCCGGCTCGAGGGCGGGGTCGACGCCGTCGCGATCGCGGACGGCATCGTCTCGTCCTACCACGCGCTGTGGGCCGCGCTGACGGATCTCGAGACGTTCGCGGCGAACGAGGCGTGGCACATCACCGAGCGCGTGCAGCGCCTCAACGATCTCGGGTTCGACATCGGCGAGATGACCATCGAGCAGGCCGCCGACGGCACCCGCGTCGCGATCCAGCCGAAGGTCGTGGATGCCGGACACCACCAGCGACGCCTGCTGCGGCTCACCGGACTCGACGTCGAGGAGAACCAGGCCCGGCGCCTGCTCAACGACATGGACGAGTTCCGCGCCCGCGTCTCGCGGCTGGGCTCGGACGAGGACATGGTCGCCCACGAATGGCTCACCCGCGTGTTCGAGCCGGTCGTCAAGGCGATCCCGTGGGACCTGCGCAGCAAGCTCGAGCCCGCCGAGGTCTTCCATCAGGTGCTCGAGCACCGGTGGTACATGTCGCAGGAGCGCGGACAGTCCGTGCCGATAGCCGAGGTCCTGTCGTCCTACGTCGACACGGTGCTGCGCCACCGCAGGGATGAGGCGACCCTGATGGGCCCGCCCACCGAGACGCTCTCGATCCCGGTCATCACCGCCGCGATCGGCACGCTGGACGACGATGACGAAGACGTCGACTGGCGCGACCTCGTCTGAGGCCGCGCCGGTCGGCGTCGGTCGATGCGGGATGCGCTCCGGCGGTCAGTAGCCGACGGTGAAGCGACCCCGCGAGTGCTTCGGCTGCTCGATCTCGTCGACGACGGCGATCGCGAAGTCCTCGCCGGAGATGTTCGACTGACCGTCCGCGTCCGTGACGAGCACGTCGCCGCCGTCGCGGTACGCGCCCGTGCGCGTGCCCGGGTTGAACGCGCCGAAGCCGCCGGCGGGGTGGATGAAGAACCAGTCGCGGTCGCCCTGCTCGCTCTGCAGGTCCTCGAGGACGCCGATCATCTCGAGCGCCTCGGCCTTGAACTCCTCCGGGAACCCGGCGTCGATCAGCCGCGGCCCGCCGGGTGCGACGAGGCTGCCGCCGGCGCCGCCGACGACGCCCAGACGCACGCTGTCCGGGAGGACCGAGGCGAGCGCCTCGAGGTTCGGACGCACGAGCCCCTCCATCTCGCCGCGGGGGGCGACGGCGCTCACGACGACGTCGGCGCCCGCGAGCTGCTCGACGAGGCCGGGGACGTCCAGGAGCGTGCCCTCGATGTACGTCGCCCCGGCGACGCGCTCGGCGGGCACGGAGCGGGCGATCGACAGCACGGTGTGCCCGCGGTCGACCGCTTCCGAGACGATGTGGCGGCCGGCGTAACCGGTGCCGCCGAGGACTGCGATGATGGCCATGAATGGTCCTTCCGTCAGGAGTGTCGCAGGGGGAAGCGACGACCCGTGCAGAAGTATTCCCGCACGGAGATATGAGTCCGCCGAGGGCTCACTCGGAGGCGGCTCGGATCGTCGAGACCTGGTAGAGCGCCACGGATGCGGCGATCCCCGCATTGAGGGACTCGGTGGCCGAGGAGATCGGGATCGACACGATCTGGTCGCACGTCTCGGTGACGAGGCGCGACAGGCCCTTCCCCTCCGAACCGACGACGATGACGACGGGCCGGTCGGCGAGCTCGAGGTCGGGCAGGGCGACGTCTCCCCCGCCGTCCAGACCCAGGACGAACACGCCCTGCTTCTTGAACTCCTTGAGGGTCGTCGTCAGGTTCGGCGCCATGGCGACGGGGACGCGTGCCGCAGCGCCGGCGCTGGTCTTCCAGGCGGCCGAGTTGACCCCCGCCGACCGGCGCTGCGGGATGATGAGGCCCTGGCCGCCGAACGCCGCCGTGGAGCGGAGGATCGCGCCGAGGTTGCGCGGATCCGTCACGCCGTCGAGGGCCACCAGCAGCGGCGTCCGGCCCGTCTCGACGATCTCCTCCAGGAGATCCTGCGGGTGGGCGTACTCGTACGGGGGCACCTTCAGCGCGACGCCCTGGTGCACGCCGTCGAAGCCGGCCATCCGGTCGAGCTCGGGCCGCGTGACCTCCATGACCGGGATGCCCCGATGCGTGGCGATCGAGAGCATCTCCTTGACGCGGTCGTCCATCTCGACGCGCTGGGCGATGTAGAACGCCGTCGCGGGGATCTTGGCACGCAGCGCCTCGAGCACCGAGTTGCGGCCCGTGACGTTCTCGGTGTCGTCTCCGGCCTTCGCCTTGGGGGCACGCGCGGGTGCCGGGCGCTGCCCGGGCCGCCCCTTGCCGCCGGCCGCCGCGTAGCGCTCTGCGGCCGCCTTGCGCTTGCCGGCGACGTGCCAGCTGCGGTCCTCCGCCTTCGGGGTGGGGCCCTTGCCCTCGAGCGACTTGCGGCCGTGGCCGCCCGTCCCCTTGGTGGGTCCCTTCTTCTTGCCCTTGCCCGCTGAGGGGTTGCCCGGCTTAGCCACGGTTCACACTCCAATGGGTCCCGTCGGGACCGTCTTCGAGGACGATGCCGGCCGCCGCGATCGCGTCGCGGATGCGGTCGGCTGCCGCCCAGTCCTTGTCGCCGCGCGCCCGTGCGCGCTGCGTGATCATCTCCTGCACCAGGGCATCCAGCACCGGCGCGGCCTCGCCGTCGGCGACCTGCCACTGCGGGTCGCGCGGGTTGAGCCCGAGGATGCCCGTCATCCGGCCGACCTCGACGAGGGCCCGCGCCGCGCCCTCCCGGTCGCCGTCGTCCAGGGCGGCGTTTCCCGCCCGCACCGTCTCGTGCACGACGGCGAGCGCCTGCGGCACGCCGAGGTCGTCGTCCAGCGCCGCCGCGAACGGGGCCGGCAGGTCCGCCGCCACGAGCGGGGTGGCGGTGCCGAGCGCGCGGGCGGCGCGCTGCTGGAACGTCCGGATCCGCTCCACGGCGGACTCGGCCTCCGCGAAGGTCGTGGGCGAGATCTCGAGCGACGATCGGTAGTGGGCGGCGGCGAGCGCGTACCGCACGACGAGCGGATCGACCTCGGCGAGCACATCGTGGGCGAGCAGGAAGTTCCCGAGCGACTTGGACATCTTCTGATCGCCCACCGTGACGAGGCCGTTGTGCACCCAGTACCGCGCGAACCGGTCCCCCGCGGCGGTCGACTGCGCCAGCTCGTTCTCGTGATGCGGGAAGCGCAGGTCGAGACCGCCGCCGTGGATGTCGAACTCCGCGCCGAGGTAGCGCCGGCTCATCGCCGAGCACTCGATGTGCCAGCCCGGGCGTCCGGGGCCCCACGGCGACTCCCAGGAGGCGTCGGCCGGCTCGTCGGGCTTGGCCGCCTTCCAGAGCGCGAAGTCGTGCGGATCGCGCTTGCCCCGCTCGAGGGCGCCGTCGCCGGCCTCCATGGCGTCGACGCTCTGGTGCGTCAGAGCCCCGTACGACGGCCACGACCGCACGTCGAAGTAGACGTCGCCGCCGGACGCGTAGGCGTGGCCCGCGGCGATGAGTCGAGCGATGAGCTCCTGCATCTGCGGGATCGACGCCGTCGCGCGGGGCTCGTACGTGGGGGGCAGGATGCCGATCGCGGCATACGCGGCGGAGAACTCCGCCTCGACACGGTACGCGAGCGCCCACCACGGCTCGCTCGGGGTCGCGTTCGCGAGGACCTTGTCGTCGATGTCCGTGACGTTGCGGATGAACGTGACGCACCCGAAGCGACGCTGCAGCCATCGCCTCATCAGATCGAAGGCGAGTGCGGCCCGCAGGTGGTGGATGCCCGGGCCCGACTGCACCGTCGGTCCGCAGACGTACATCGTGACGTTGGCGGGGTCCATCGGCGTGAACTCGCGCAGCGCCTGCGCCTGGGTGTCGTAGAACCGGACCGTCACCCACCCAGCCTACCGGCGACGCCGCCCTCCGACGGGGCGGTGCGCGATCACACGTGCGACGGATGTGCGGTAGAAGAGAGGGGTGCTGCACGTGATCGCGATCCTCGCCGCGGCGGTGCTGTTCGGCACGACGGGCACCTCGCAGGCGCTCGGCCCCGACGGCACCACACCGCTGTCGGTGGGCGCGTTGCGCATGGTCATCGGCGGTACGGGCCTCGCGGTGCTGGCCTTCGCCCTCGCCCGCGCTCAGGCCCGGCGCCGGCCCGGTCTCATCCGGCCCCGCGCGGGCGTCCGGCCGGTGCTGCTGATGATCCTGACCGGCGTGTGCCTGGCGGTGTATCAGCCGCTGTTCTTCCTCGGCACGGCGCGCAACGGCGTCGCGGTGAGCACGGTCATCGCACTCGGGTCCGCACCCGTCCTGGCCGGGCTGCTGGAGTGGGCGCTCACGCGGCGTCTGCCCTCCGGCGCATGGATGGGGGCGACGGCGCTCGCGACGACGGGCGTCCTGCTCCTCGGGATCGGCGGCGGAGGCGCGGGCGGCACCGATCCGGTCGGGGTCCTGGGCGCCGTCGGCGCCGGCGCCTCCTTCGCCGTGATCGCGAACGCACAACGCCGCCTCCTCGACGGCGGGTGGGATGCGTTCACGATCGTGGGGGCGATGGGGGCGAGCTCCGCCGTGGTCAGCGCCCTGGCCCTCCCGTTCGTCGACGTCACCTGGCTGCTCGCTCCTCGCGGCCTCACAATGGCGCTGTGGCTGGGGCTCGGAACCATCTCGGTGGCGTACGTCCTGTTCACCTGGGGGCTGCAGGGCGTCTCGGCGGCCACGGCGGCCACGCTCACCCTGGGTGAGCCCCTCACCGCGGCCGTCCTCGGACTCGCCGTGCTCGGCGAGCATCTCTCGCCGCTCGCGACCGTCGGCATCGTCGTGCTCGCCGCCGGGCTCGCCCTTCTGGCGTGGGGCTCCCGTCGGCCGCGCGACCCCGCACCGTTCGCCGTCGAGGCCTGACGGCTCCCGTCGCCCGAAACGGGGGCGAAACCCGAGGACGGCACACTGATCGGGTGAGCCTCCGCATCGTCGTCGACGACCTCTCCGCCCCCGAGACCCGCCGCCTCATCGCCGCCCACCTCGACGGCATGCACGCGCAGAGCCCGCCGGAGAGCGTGCACGCGTTGGATCTGACGGGGTTGAGCGGAGCGGACGTCACCGTGTGGTCGGCCTGGCGCGAGGACGAGCTCGTGGGGGTCGGCGCGCTCCGACGGCTCGATCCCGAGAACGCCGAGCTGAAGTCCATGCGCGTCGACGACAGGTTCCTGGGCACGGGCGCGGGACGCGCGATCCTCCGCCACGTCGTCGCCGAAGCCGCCGCACGGGGCGTGCGCACCCTGTGGCTGGAGACCGGCGTGGAGGAGGGGTTCCTCCCGGCGCGCCGCCTCTACGAGAGCGAGGGGTTCGCCCCGTGCGCGCCGTTCGGCGACTACGACGCGGATCCGCTGTCGGTGTTCATGACCAGGACGCTCTGACGACGCGCCGACGGGGCGAGCTCAGGTCGTCGGGATCACCGTGGCCACGGCGAACGCGGCGACGCCCTCGCCCGCGCCGGTGAACCCCAGGCCGTCGGTCGTGGTCGCCGTCACCGACACGGGCGCACCCAGGGCCGCCGAGAGCGCCCGCTCGGCCTCCGCGCGTCGTGCCGCGAATCTCGGGCGGTTGGCCTGCACCTGGACCGACACGTTGCCGACGGAGAACCCGGCCTCCTCGACGAGTCGGCGCGTCCGCGCGAGGAACGCGTCGGCGTGCGCGCCCGCGTACTCGGCCTGGGCGGTGCCGAAGTGGGTGCCGATGTCGCCGAGCCCCGCCGCGGCGAGCACGGCGTCGACGATGGCGTGCGCGACCGCGTCGCCGTCGGAGTGTCCGTGCAGGGCGGTCTCGCCGGGCCAGGCGATGCCCGCGAGCCACAGGTCGCCCTCGCCGCCGTACGCGTGGACGTCGGTGCCGACGCCGACCCGGGGGGCCGTGGCGCGAGCCCGGTCCGCCGCCGATCCCTCGGCGAGGATCGCGCGCGCCCGGTCGAGGTCGGTCGGCGTCGTGATCTTGAACGCCCGCTCGTCGCCGACGACCGTGCGTACGGGCGTGCCCGCGGCCTGGACGAGCGCCGCGTCGTCGGTGTGGTCGGCGGATGCCGTCGCGTAGGCCGCATCCAGGAGCGGACGGCGGAAGCCCTGCGGCGTCTGCGCGGCCGCGAGGCTCGACCTGTCGACGGCCTCGACGACCGTCTCCCCGTCGACGCGTTTGATCGTGTCGACGACGGGGAGGACCGGAAGGACGGCGTCTGCCGCGTCGAGGGCGTCGATCACGCGCGTGAACACGGCGGCGGGGGTGAGGGCGCGGGCCGCATCGTGGACGAGGACGACCTCGACGTCCGGCCACACCGCGTGAAGCCCCGCCGCCACCGACTCCTGACGCGTGGCGCCGCCGGCGACGACGGAGGCGAGGTCGTGGCGTGCGCCGGCCTCCGCGCGGACGTCCGTCAGCGCGTCGCCGACGCGGGAGGCCGGGGCGACGACGACGACCTGGGCGAGCGGGGCCGAGAACACCCCGCGCAGCGCGTGCCGCAGAACCGTGTGCTCGTCGATCCCGACGAAGGCCTTGGGCACCCCGGCGCCCAGGCGCTGACCGGAGCCGGCGGCGACGAGGATGACGGCGACCCGCGGGACGGGGATGAGTTCGGAAGCCATGCCCCGACCCTAACCACCCGCGCGGGGAAAGACGCGTGCGACCGCCTCGCGGCGGGGGACGTCAGGAGGCGAGGACCTCGTCGAGGACGCCGGAGGCGTGCTCCTCGTCGGCCTTCAGGGCGAGGGCGATCTCGGAGACGAGGATCTGACGAGCCTTCGCGAGCATGCGCTTCTCACCCGCCGACAGTCCGCGATCCTGATCGCGGCGCCACAGGTCGCGGACGACCTCGGACACCTTGATGACGTCGCCGGACGCGAGCTTCTCGAGGTTCGCCTTGTACCGGCGCGACCAGTTGGTCGGCTCCTCGGTGAACGCCGCGCGCAGCACGTCGAACACCCGCTCGAGACCGTCCTTGCCGATGACGTCGCGCACGCCGACCAGGTCGACGTTGTCCGCAGGGACCTCGATGATGAGGTCTCCCTGGGTGACGTTCAGCTTCAGGTACTTCTTGGTCTCGCCCTTGATGATCCGGTCCTTGACCTCGATGATCGTCGCGGCGCCGTGGTGCGGATAGACGACCGTCTCGCCAACCTCAAAAAGCATGCAGTTATGTCCTTTCGGCAACCTCAAGGATACCACAGGCGACATACGCTAAGGTTTGCCGGCTCACCCCCCTCCACGCGGGGGGAACGGGTCCGACGGAGCCGATCGCCCACCCCCTAGAATGGGGACGCGCCGTACCGGGATCCCGGGGCGGCGCCCCGCACCGTCACCAGGAGGACCCGTGAACACGCGCCGTCTCGCGCCCGTCGCCCTCGCCGCCGCCCTCCTGCTGGGCATGACCGGCTGCAGCATGATCTCGCCGCAGGCGACCACGATCCCGTACTCCCCCGCGGACGGGGTGAACGTCCCCGACTCGGGCCCGCTCAAGGTGCGCAACGCCCTGTTCGTCGCCGACAAGGCGGGGACGAACGCGAACTTCCTCGCGGCGATCGTCAACGACACCGACGAGGCGGCGACCCTCCTCGTCGGCGTCGACGGCGCCAACAAGAGCGTCCGGGTCCCGGCCCGTTCCACGGTGAGCCTCGGGTTCGACGACGCGGAGCCGCTGCTGTTCACGAAGCTGTCGACCCAGGCCGGCGCCGACCTGGACGTCACCTTCCAGTCCGGCGACGGCGAGGGCGTGATGGTCTCCATCCCGGTCCTGGACGGCAAGCTCCACTACCTCGCGGACTTCGTCCCCGCCTCCTGACGGACGCGGGCGGGTCGGGCCTCGCAGCGAGGGCCGAGCCCGCCCGACCGACCCCGGCTCGCCCGCGGTCAGGCCTCGAAGCGATAGCCCAGCCCGCGCACCGTCAGCAGCATCACAGGCTCCGACGGGTTCGTCTCGATGCGCGAGCGGATCCGCTTGATGTGCACGTCGAGCGTCTTCGTGTCGCCGAAGTAGTCGCTCCCCCACACGCGGTCGATCAGCTGACCCCGCGTGAGCACGCGGCCGGCGTTGCGCATGAGGACCTCGAGCAGCTCGAACTCCTTCAGCGGCATCGGGATGACGGTGCCGTCGACGGCCACCGTGTGCCGGTCGATGTCGATGACGACACGGCCGCCCTCGACGATCCGGTCGTCGAGGTCGGCCTCCGGCGCCGAGGCACGACGCAGCACGGCGCGCATGCGGGCGAGGAGCTCGCGCGACGAGTACGGCTTGGTGACGTAGTCGTCCGCACCGAGCTCGAGGCCGACGACGATGTCGACCTCGGAGTCCTTCGCGGTCAGCATGATGATCGGCGTCTTCGAGGTCGTCCGGATGACCCGGCACACCTCGGTCCCGGGCATGCCCGGGAGCATGAGGTCGAGCAGCACGATGTCGGCGCCGCGCGCGGCGAAGGCATCGAGCGCGGAGGGACCGTCTTCGACGATCTCGACCTCGAAGCCCTCACGACGCAGCAGGTACGCGAGCGGGTCGGCGAGATCCGGCTCGTCCTCCACGATCAGGACACGGGTCATACGGACTCTCCCTCCGTCCGCACGACGGCGCGGACTTCCTTCTTGGACTTCTTCGCCTTCTTGCGGCGCTTGGGCTTGTCGTCGATGGCGTCGGGCGCGTCGATGGCGGCCAGGCGGACGGTGAACGTGGAGCCCCGGCCGGGCCGCGACCACAGCTCCACCTCGCCGCCGTGGCGCTGCACGGCGTGTTTGACGATCGACAGCCCGAGACCGGTTCCGCCGGTGCGGCGCGAGCGCGCCTGGTCCGCGCGGTAGAACCGCTCGAAGACGCGCTCCTGCTCCTCCTCGGGGATGCCGATGCCCCGGTCGGTGACGGCGATCTCCACGACGCCGTCGTCGAGGCGGACGCCGACCCCGACGGACGAGCCCTCGGGCGAGTACGCCACGGCGTTGGCGATGAGATTCGCGATCGCCTCGGTCAGCACCTGCACGTCGCCGCGCACGTGCGCGCCGCGCGCGCCGCCGCGGACGATGCCGATCCCGGCCGCGCCGGCGGCGATGGACTGCGACTCGATGGCGGCGGCGACGACCTCGTCGACCGCGACGTTGCGCAGCTCGGTGAGGTCGTCGGCGGACTGCAGCCGGGACAGGCTCATGATGCGCGACGTGAGCTGGCCGAGGCGCGTCGCCTCCGCGCTCAGCCGGGTGGCGAAATGGCGCACCTGATCCGGATCGTCGGCGGCCGAGTGCACCGCTTCGGCGAGGAGGGTCACGGCGCCGACGGGCGTCTTCAGTTCGTGGCTGGTGTTCGACACGAAGTCCCGGCGCATCTGCTCGACCCGCTCGTGTTCCGTGATGTCCCGGATGACGATGAGGGTGAGCCGGACGGTGATCGCGCTCGCCCGCGCCGACACGAGGCGCAGCTCGACCCCGCGGCGCAGCCGCATCGTCGAGGTCTCCGGATGCTCGGCGCGGCGGGTCTCGCGGACGAGCTCGCGCAGATCCTCGCCCGGCAGCATCGATTCCTCGACCATGCCGAACAGCTCCGCGGGCGCCGATGCGGCCACCACGCGCAGCGATCCGTCCACGACGACCGCCACCTCGTCCATGCCCTGGAGGACCGCACGCGTGCCGTCGGGCAGCTCCAGGGAGGCGGCGACCCGCGCCCGGTCGCGCGCACGCAGGGCGATGAGCACGAGCGTCGCCACGCCGCCGCCGATGAGAACACCGACGGTCAGCGCGACGATCGCGATGTTCGTCGAGTCCATGACCACCAGCGTAAGGTGGGCGCGAGCCCCGACCTCACCGCCTCGACCGAGCCGCCGCGCGCAGGTCGGCAGTGTTCACCGTGTCAGCACCGTTCGTTAACCTTCGGACGGCAGGATCGGCGCGGTCGCGTGACCTTTCCGGTGCGCACCGTGTCCGGCTCCGCCGTCCCGAACCGCTCGAGGAGAGTCCATCATGCGCGAAGTGTTCCACCAGTCGCTGGAAGAGGTGCAGACGCGCCTGGTCGAGATCGGCGAGCTGGTCACCGTGGCCATCGAGAAGGCGACCCGCGCGTTCAGCACGAGCGACGTCGCCCTGGCCGAAGAGGTCATCGAGGCGGACGAAGTCATCGACGAGCGCGCCGTGGCCATCGACGAGCTCGCGATCCAGATCCTGGCGCGCCAGCAGCCGGTCGCGCGCGACCTGCGCATCGTCGTGGCCGCCCTGCGCGTGAGCACGTCCCTGGAGCGCATGGGCGACATCGCCGAGCACATCGCCCAGCTCACCCGGATGCGCTTCCCGGAGCGGGCCATCCCGAAGGGCCTGAAGAACACGTTCACCCGCATGGGCGAGGTCGACGTCGAGGTGGCGCGCACGCTCACCGACCTGCTGCGCACCGAGGACCTCGCGCTCGTCGAGACCCTCCGCACGCTCGACGACCGCGTCGACGCCTACCACCTGTCGGTGTTCGAGAAGGTGCTCAGCGAGAACTGGCAGGGCGAGGCGGGCGCCACCGTGGATGCGACGCTGGCCAGCCGATACCTCGAGCGCTTCGCCGACCACGCACTGTCGGTCGCCAAGAAGGTCGCCTACCTCGCGACCGGCGACTGGACGCCCGACACCGACGCGATCGCCGTCATCATCGCGGGCGAGGACGCCGTGCTCCCGGACGAGTCCGCCGAGCAGGTCGACTGAGACACCCGCCGACGACGAAGGGGGATGCCCGCGGGCATCCCCCTTCGTCGTGTCTGTCCTACTTCTTGCCCTGGTTGGCCACGGCCGCGGCCCCCGCGGCGGCGGCCTCGGGGTCGAGGTACTCGGCCGTGCCGATCGGCTCGAAGTTCTCGTCGAGGCGGTAGACGAGCGGGATGCCGGTCGGGATGTTCAGCTCGGCGATGTCGGCGTCGCTGATCTTGTCGAGGTGCTTCACGAGCCCGCGCAGCGAGTTGCCGTGCGCCGTGACGAGGACCGTCTTGCCGGCGGCGAGGTCGGGCTTGATCGCGGACTCCCAGTACGGCAGCATCCGGTCGATCACGATCTTCAGCGACTCGGTGCGGGGCACCTCGCCGTCGATGCCGACGTAGCGCGGGTCGTCCACCTGGCTGTACTGGTCGTCGTCTGCGAGGGGCGGCGGCGGCACGTCGAAGGAGCGGCGCCACAGCATGAACTGCTCGTTGCCGAACTCCTCGAGCGTCTGCGCCTTGTCCTTGCCCTGCAGCGCACCGTAGTGCCGCTCGTTGAGGCGCCAGGAGCGCTTCACCGGGATCCAGAGGCGGTCGGCGGCGTCCAGCGCGATGTTCGCGGTCTGGATCGCACGGCTGAGGACGGAGGTGTGCAGGACGTCGGGCAGGATGCCGGACTCCTTGAGCAGCTCACCGCCGCGCGCGGCCTCGCCACGGCCCTGTTCGGTGAGGCGGACGTCCACCCATCCGGTGAACTGGTTGGTCTTGTTCCACTCGCTCTGCCCGTGGCGGAGGAGGATCAGCGTGTAGGGCGCGGTCATGCCGCAATCCTATCGAAGGCGGCCCTGGCATCATGGGGTGATGCCGCCGGAGAAACCGCCCCGTCCCGCGGCCTCCCACTCGGGCTCCGCCGGACGCCGGCCCGTGCGCGCGACGCGGGGCGCGGTCGGCCGGATCACCCGCGGGACGACCGGCACGAACCGGCTCCGCCGCGTCGATCGGTGGCTCGCCCGGCACCCCGCACTGCTGCGCACGCACGACCCCCTGGTCGTGGATCTCGGCTACGGCGCGAGCGGCGTGACCGCCTTCGAGCTGGAGGCGCGCCTCCGCCGCGCCCGCCCGGACGTCGAGGTGCGAGGGCTGGAGATCGAGCCCGGGCGCGTCGCGCGCGCCCAGGAGCAGCTCGCCGAGGTCCGCGCCGGCCGCACCCCCTTCGCCGCGGACGCGCGCGTCTCGTTCGCCCGGGGCGGCTTCGAGGTGCCCGTAGCCGCGGACAGGCGCCCCGCCGTGGTCCGCGCCTTCAACGTCCTCCGGCAGTACGACGAGAGCGCGGTGGCGGATGCCTGGGGGCTCATGTGCGCGCGGCTGCAGCCGACCGGCATCCTCGTCGAGGGCACCTGCGACGAGCTGGGCCGGGTCTGCACGTGGATCGAGGTGGGCGCCGACGCGGCGCCGCGGACGCTCACGCTGTCGCTGCGCCTCGAGGGCCTCGACTCCCCCGCCGTCGCCGCCGAACGCCTTCCGAAGGCGCTCATCCACCGCAACGTCCCCGGCGAGGGCGTCCACGCCTTCCTCTCCGCCCTGGAGGACGAGTGGGTCCGGGCGGCGGCGGCCGCCCCCTTCGGCCCCGTGCACCGCTGGCGGACGGCGCTGCAGGCGCTGGACGCGGCGGGATGGCCGCTGCTCGGCCGCGGACGGCGCCGGCTGGGCGAGGTCACCGTGCCGTGGGAGGTCGTCGCCCCGGGCGACCGGTGAGCGCCGGCCTCAGACCCGCGGCAGGGCGGCGCTGGCCTCGGCCGGGGGCATCCCCGCCGCCGTCATGAGGTCCACCGCGAGGGGGCGCAGCGCGCCGATGAGCGTCTGGTCGACGCTCGTGCTCCCGGCGGCGAGGACACCGGGATCGAGCCGCGCCGCGACGACGCGCACGGCCTCGCGCGCCGCAGGTTCGTAGGAGATGTCCGCGAGCGAGTCGGCGACCAGCCGCGCGCCGGCGCCGAGCTCGGCGAGCAGCTCGGCGGCGATCGGCCGGGGCGTGCCGTCCTCGCAGACGTAGACGACGCGACGGCCGATGACGCGCAGGTTGCGGCTGGCGAGGTCCAGGTGCAGGCAGATGCGCCGCTGCCGGTCGAACTCGGTGCGCTGGCGCCGCAGCAGCGGGGAGATGCGGGCGATCGCCGCGCCCGAGTCGATGCCGCCGTGCCAGGCGTCGATCCGCGCCTGCAGGAGGCGCGCCTTCGCGAGGCCCCGGTCGGCGCGGGTCCGGCTCCCCCCGCGGAGCGCCTGCACCAGGGTGCCGAGTGCTCCGTCGAAGGCGGCGAACGCGTCCGAGCCCTGCGCCGCCACCGACCGCAGGGGGCTGCGCGGCACGAGGGCGGTCACCAGGAGCGCCGCCACGCCGCCGATCGCGCCGTCCAGGAGACGCGCGAACGGCACGCTGGCCGGGACGACCATGACGATCGCGGACTGGATCGCCGCGGCGAGCGCGAACCCGGGCTGATCGGAGAGGAACCTCGCGACGGTGAGGCTGAGGGCCAGCGTGAGGGCGAGCTGCCACCATCCGATGCCTGCCGCCAGGACCATGAGCTCGGCGACCAGGATGCCGACGATCATGCCGACGACCGTCTCCAGGACGCGGCGCGGACGGGCGTCCCGGACGAGCCCGAGGCTCGAGATGGTCACGGTCGCCGCCAGCAGCGGCGCCGAGTGGCCGAGCGCGTAGTGCGCGACGGCGAAGGCGGCGGTCGCCGCGACGACGATCTGAACGATCGCCGGGAGCGACGCCCGCACCCGCTCGAGGCCGGGCCGGGGCGACAGGCGGGCGCGCCAGCCGACGGGAACGGCGACCGTCTGCGTGGCGGGGTCGGGCTCGAGCATCGTGCAGCGCGTCAGCGGCGCCGCGACAGGCGCGGCAGGCGAGGGGGCGCCGCGGTGCGGCCCGCGTCCGGAGGGACGATGGTCTCGGCGGCGGCGGCGATCTCGCCGTCGTCGGTGCGCACGCGCAGGGGCGCGTCGACGGGGACGGTCCGGCGGATGAGCGCGAGCGCGATCGGCCCCTCCTCGTGGTGGCGCGCGACGGAGGTCACCGACCCCACCGCCTCCTCTCCCAGGAGCACGTCGGCTCCCGGCGCGGGAAGAGCGGCGTCGCTGCCGTCGAGCTGCAGCAGGACGAGGCGTCGGGGAGGATGCCCGAGGTTGTGCACCTTCGCGACGGTCTCCTGGCCCCGGTAGCAGCCCTTGTCGAGGTGGACGGCCGTGCGGAGCCAGTCGACCTCGTGCGGCAGGGTGCGACCGTCCGACTCCGCGCCGGCGCGCGGCCGCCACGCCGCCACCCGCAGCGCTTCGGCGGCCAGGTGGCCCGCGACCGGCTGGGCGCCCGCGAGGGCCGCCTGCGCGATCCGGGCGTACTCGTCGGTCGACACGATGGCCTCGGCCCAGTCGCGCTCCGCGCCGGGATGGGGATCCACGCCCGCGTACCCCCATCCGCCCGGGCCGACGACCGGCCACGGGTCGCGCCAGAGCGCGTCGGCGTCGAGACCCGCGACCGCCGCCGTCGTCCCGGCGACGACGCGGTGGGTCGCGGAGGCGTCCTGGGGGTCGACGCGCAGGCGGAAGCGCATCCGCGTCAGCCACGCGAGCAGCGCTGCGGCCCGCGGGCGATCGACGATGAGCCAGGTGCGCTCGCCGTCGTCGACGACCGCCGCCGCGTGCTCGACGTGGCCCTGCGGGTCGAGCACGAGCAGCTCCGTGCTCTCCCCCGGCGCGAGCGCGGCGAGGGCCTGCGACGTGATCGAGTCGAGCCAGGTGAGACGGTCGGGGCCGGAGACGGTCAGCACCGTCCGGTGGGCGAGCGGGGCGAGGGCCCGGCCAGACGCCAGGTCGCGCTGCTCGCGCACCGGCGAGCCGAGGTGCGCGATCCCGTCGTCGTCGACGACGGCGCCCGGCAGCGCCGCGAAGGGATCGTCGGACGCGCCGGACACGGCCGCGCTCACTCCGCCCGCGCGAGCCGCGCGGAGGCGTGCGAGGCGAGCGCGCCGCCGAGCGCCGCGACGTCCCACGCCCACAGCAGATGACCGTCCACGTAGCCGTACATGCGCGTGGCCGAGGCGTAGTGCTTGGCTCCGGCGGGACGCACGACGGCGTCCGTCGCCAGATCGATGCGCGGTCCGCGCACCTGCCCCAGGTAGAGCTCGCTGATGCCGTCCGAGTGCACGATCGCGACCTCGAGGTCGAATCCGCCCTCGGCGGTGCGCAGCGCCTCGACGTCGTCCGCAGTACGTGGGGCGGGACGTGCGGACACGGGCGGAAGCAGGGCCGGTCCCGGGTCGGCGTCGCCCGCCGGTCGAGCCAGGCGCCAGTAGCCCGTCTCGGCCACGAGCGGGGTCCGGGCGTCGTCCTCGCCGAGAAGCCACGCACTCGCGGCGTAGTTGACGTAGTCGCCGCCGTCGTGGCTGAAGCTCACGCGGTGCGCGAACTCGCCGGTGAAGCGGGTGCCGTCCGCGTCGTAGTCGATGACGCCCGTGCCCTCCCAGACGCCCAGCAGCCACGACAGCGGGACGATGTCCGCCGGAAGGTCGGTCGGAAGGTCGAACACGGCGCTCAGCGCTGGCCGCGATAGAGGTTCTTGATCACGACACCCGACACGAAGACGATCGCGAGCGAGGCGAGAGCGAGCAACCCGACGAAGAAGAGTTCGAGTGCGACGAGGTCCATGCCCCTACTCTACCGGTCCGAGGCCGCACACCGGCCCGCATCTCGGTCGGCAGGAGCGAGGGATCCTCAGACGGCGAAGAGACTCGCGAGGCCGAGGCCCAGGCCGATCAGCCCCATCACGAGCATCGCGCCGAGCGCGCTCGCCGCGACCCGGCGGATGAAGCCCTCCGGATGCCCCTGCCACAGCTGCACGGAGAAGGAGATCAGGATGCAGGCGGCGAGCCCCACCGCCATCCAGGCGGCGCGCCACTCCGGCGGCACGGCGAGCCCGACGGTCACCGCGATCGCCGCCCCGGCGCCCCACACCCCGACGATGGCGCCGAAGCCGCCGCGCGGCGCGAGTCCCGGAACCGTCATGCATCCATCATGGCCGACCGGCGCGTCGCCCGCACCTGCGCGCGCCGTCGAGCGCGCGTCGAGGTCCTAAGATGGGCTCACGGTCCGCCGGTCGGACCGGAAGGGACCGCATGGCTCAGCTGCTCGTCTTGAGTTCCGCCCTCGGCGGAGGCGCCGTCCTGCCCGCGCTCGAGCTGCTCAGCCATCGCGTGCGGCAGATCCCCGCGGAGCCCGCGCAACTGGTCAACGCCCCGAGCGCCGACGTGATCTTCGTCGATGCGCGCGGCGACCTCGTCAGCGCGAAGTCGCTGTGCAAGATCCTCAACACCACGGGGCTGGACGCACCGCTGCTGCTCGTGGTCACCGAGGGGGGTCTCACGGCGGTGTCGACCGACTGGGGCGTGGACGACGTCATCCTCGTCGGCGCCGGACCCGCCGAGGTCGACGCCCGCATCCGGCTCGCGATGGGGCGCCAGAGCGCGGAGCAGGTCTCCACGCGCATCCAGACCTCGGGCATCACGATCGACGAGTCCTCGTATTCCGCTAAGGTCCACGGCAAGCCGCTCGATCTCACCTACAAGGAGTTCCAGCTCCTGCACTTCTTCGCCACGCACCCCTCCCGGGTGTTCACGCGCGAGCAGCTGCTGAGCGAGGTGTGGGGCTACGACTACTTCGGCGGCACCCGCACGGTCGACGTGCACGTGCGGCGCCTGCGCGCCAAGCTGGGCGATCTGGAACAGCTCATCGGCACCGTCCGCAACGTCGGCTACCGCTTCAACGTCTACGACGACGACCAGGTCCCGGCGCCCCGCGAACGCTCCGGCGCCTGAGGTCGACGCGCGGTTAACGCGCCGGTCACCTGGCCCTGCAATGATGAGGGAATGATCGACACCGAGGTGCTGGACACCGGACTGGGCGACTCCGACGACGACGACTTCGACGAGATGATCGAGGACGCGGACGCGCAGCTGCCCGACCACCGCTACATGGACCGCGAGCTCAGCTGGCTCGCCTTCAACCAGCGCGTCCTGGAGCTCGCGGAGGACCCGAACCTGCCGGTGCTGGAGCGCGCGAACTTCCTCGCGATCTTCGCCAGCAACCTCGACGAGTTCTTCATGGTCCGCGTCGCAGGGCTCAAGCGCCGCATCGTGACCGGCCTCGCCGTGCCGACCAACGTCGGGCGCGCCCCGCAGGAGGTGCTCGCCGACATCTCCGAGGGCGCCCACGCCCTCCAGCTCCGCCACGCGCGCGTCTGGATCGACCAGGTGCGCCCCGCCCTCGCCGAGGCCCGCATCGAGGTCGTGACCTGGGACGAGCTGTCCGACGACGAGCGGGCGTCGCTGTACGACTACTTCCAGTCGCAGGTGTTCCCGGTGCTCATGCCGCTCGCCGTCGACCCCGCGCACCCGTTCCCCTACATCTCGGGGCTGTCGCTCAACCTCGCGATCCGCATCCGCAACGCGAAGACCGGACGCCAGGAGTTCGCGCGCCTCAAGGTGCCGCCGATGCTCCCCCGCTTCGTGGCCGTCCCCGGCGCGGCCGGTGCGCCGGCGCGCTACCTTCCCCTGGAGCAGCTGATCGCCCACCACCTGGGCGACCTCTTCCCCGGCATGGAGATCCTCGAGCACCACACCTTCCGCCTCACCCGCAACGAGGACGTCGTCATCGAGGAGGACGAGACCGAGAACCTCATCCAGGCACTGGAGGCGGAGCTGCTCCGTCGCCGCTTCGGCCCGCCGATCCGCCTGGAGGTCACCGAGGAGATGGACGACGTCACCCTCGACCTCCTGATCCAGGAGCTGGAGGTGTCCGACCAGGAGGTGTACCGGCTGCCGGGGCCGCTCGACCTGCGCGGACTGTTCGACCTCGCGCGCATCGACCGGCCCGAGCTGCACTACCCCGCGCACGTGCCCGTCACGGCGACGGCCTTCCAGCCCGCGGAGCAGAACGGCCGCGCCGACCTGTTCGCCGCGATCCGCAAGGGCGACGTGCTGGTGCACCACCCGTACGAGTCGTTCACCACGAGCGTCGTGGCCTTCCTGGAGCAGGCCGCCCGCGACCCGCACGTCCTGGCCATCAAGCAGACCCTCTACCGCACCTCGGGCGACAGCCCCATCGTGCAGGCGCTCATCGACGCCGCCGAGCGCGGCAAGCAGGTGCTCGCGCTGGTGGAGGTCAAGGCGCGCTTCGACGAGGCCGCCAACATCGTGTGGGCCCGCAAGCTCGAGAAGGCCGGCGTCCACGTCGTGTACGGCCTCGTGGGGCTGAAGACGCACTGCAAGCTCCTGCACGTCATCCGCGAGGAGGACGGCGCACTGCGCAGCTACAGCCACATCGGCACGGGCAACTACAACCCCAAGACGAGCCGCCTCTATGAGGACTTCGGCCTGTTCACCACCGACGAGCAGGTCGGTCGCGACCTCACGCGTCTGTTCAACGAGCTCAGCGGGTACGCGATCGAGAAGAAGTTCAAGCGCCTGCTCGTGGCGCCCCTGCACCTGCGCAAGGGGCTGCTGCGCCTCATCGAGACCGAGCGCCGTCATGCGCTGGACGGCAAGCCGGCGCACATCCGCATCAAGGTCAACTCGATGGTCGACGAGCAGATCATCGACGCCCTCTACCGCGCGAGCCAGGCGGGGGTCCGGGTGGATGTCTGGGTGCGCGGGATCTGCTCCCTCAAGGTCGGCCTCGAGGGCGTCAGCGAGAACATCACGGTGCGGTCGATCCTCGGCCGCTACCTCGAGCACTCCCGGATCTTCGCGTTCCTGGGCGACGGCGACCCCCAGGTGTACATCGGCAGCGCCGACATGATGCACCGGAACCTGGATCGGCGCGTCGAGGCGCTCGTGCGCGTCGTCGCGCCGGCGCACGTGAAGGAGCTCGTCGACCTGTTCGACCTCGCCATGGGCGACGAGACCAGCTCCTGGCATCTGGAGCCGAGCGGCGAGTGGGTCCGGCACAGCGAGGACGCGGACGGCAAGCCGCTGATCGACCTGCAGGAGCGGACGATGACGCAGGTCCAGCGCCGTCGGCGCGGACGGGCGGTGCGATGACGAGCACGGCCGTGTACGCCGCCGGCGGCGTGGTGTGGCGCGTGGTCGACGGCAAGCTCCACATCCTCGTCATCCACCGGACCGCGTACGCGGACGTCACCCTGCCCAAGGGCAAGGTCGACCCCGGCGAATCGCTCGCCGAGACGGCGGTGCGGGAGATCTTCGAGGAGACCGGCATCCGCGTCGCGCTCGGCATCCCCGTCGGCGTCTCGCGGTACCACATGCCGCGCGGTCGCGAGAAGATCGTCCACTACTGGGCCGCCGAGGCGACGGAGGACGCGATCCGCGCCTCCTCGTTCGTCCCGAACAAGGAGGTCGCGGCGCTGGAGTGGGTCTCCGTGCGCAAGGCGCGGGGCTACCTGTCGTACCCGGTCGACGTGGAGATCCTGGAGCAGTTCCAGCGCTACGTCGACGACGGCGTGCTGGGGACCTTCCCGATCATCGTGCTGCGCCACGCGAAGGCCCAGCCGCGCGAGGGCTGGTCGGGGCCCGACGCCGCCCGCCCGCTCACCGCGCGCGGCGCGCGGCAGGCGAAGGCCCTCGTCGGCCCGCTCCGCGCCTTCGGCGTGCGCCGGATCGTCTCCAGCGACGCCGTGCGCTGCGTCACGACGGTGACGCCGCTCGCGGCGGAGCTCGGCCGGACGATAACCCGGACGCCACTGGTCGGCCAGGACGCGTGGGAGGACGGCACCTCCGACCTGCGCGCCATCGTCGGCAAGCGCGTCCGGTCGCGCAAGGCCGCCGTGCTGTGCAGTCACGGACCGGTGCTGCCGGGCATCCTCGCCGAGCTCGCCCTCGCGACCGGGACGCTCCGCGGGTCGTACCTGGGCAGCGCCTCGTCGCTGGAGCCCGCCGCGTTCTCCGTCGTCCACCTCTCGCGAGAGCACCCGGGGTCGGGCATCGTGTCGATCGAGACGCACGAACCGAAGGACTGAGCGTGGACGGCGTGCGGCTCGCCTGGGCGGCCGCCCCGCGGGAGCGCGCGGCCCGGCGCGCCGTCGCCTGGGGACTGCTGCGGGAGCTGCTGAGCGAGGCCGGGCACCCCGACGCGTCGCTGTCGCACCCGTGCCCGCACTGCGGCGGCCCGCACGGCCCCGTCCGCGTGGAGGGAACCGTGCCGTGGCAGGCATCCGTGGCGTACGCCGGCGGCTTCGCCCTGGCCGCGATCCGCCCCCGCCCCTCCCCCCTCTCCCCCTCCCCCCTCTCGTCCCCCCGCCCCTCCCCCCGCCTCGACGGCGAGAAACCACCTGCAGCGCGAGAAACACGCGCAGCGGAGGTTTCTCGCGCTGGAGGTGGTTTCTCGAGCCCGCACGGCGAGGGCTTCGCGATCGACGCCGAGCCGTTCGACGACGCCGTCCGTGAGGCGGCAGGGGGTGCGCCCGGCGGCCTGCTGCGCTGGGTGCGCACCGAGGCGGTCCTCAAGGCCGACGGGCGGGGACTGCGCGTCGACCCCGCGGCGGTCGAGTTCGTATCGGACGCCGGCAGCGGGACGGCGTGGACGGCGCGGCTCGCCGACACCGGCGTCCGCTACCGGGGCGGGGAGCCCACGGGCGCGGACGTGCCGCCCGGGGTGCTCGTCAGCGTCGCGTGGGCGTGTGCGGCAGCGGCGGCAGCTCCGGGGCGTCCAGCCACGCGCTGAGCAGATCGTCGACGTCGCCCTCCTGCGCGGCGAGCGCGCGGAAGTCCGCCGTCGTCGCGAGGGCGTGCCGGTGCGCCTCCGTCCAGCGTGCGACGAGCCGCCCGAACGCCGCATCCCCGAGCGCGACCCGGAGGGCGTAGAGCGTGAGCGCGCCGCGCTTGTACACGCGGTCGTCGAACATGAGGTCCGGGCCGGGATCGCCCAGGACGAGGTCCTGCGGGAGCTCCCGGAGGCGCGCGTGGTGCTTGGCGGCCTTCTGCGCGACGGTCGCCCGGCCGGCACGCTCGGACCACATCCATTCGGAGTAGCAGGCGAAGCCCTCGTTGAGCCAGATATCGCTCCACTGGCCGATCCCGACGCTGTTGCCGAACCACTGGTGCGACAGCTCGTGGGCGATGAGCCGCTGCTCCGCGGGGTCGAGATGGTTGACGCCGAACACCGCCATACCCTGCGCCTCGAGCGGGATCTCCAGCTCGTCGGGGGTGACCACGAGCGTGCAGTCCTCCTGGGGGTAGGTGCCGAACGCCCCCTCGAACAGGGCGAGCATGTCGGGCACATCGGCGAACGCGCGATCGACCTGGGCGCGCAGAGCGGGCGGCGCGACCAGGCGCACACGGGCGTCGCCGGCGAGCGGGCGGGCCTCGTACCGGCCGACGTGCGCGGCGGCGAGGTAGGTCGCGACGGGCACGGAGGATTCGGATACGGCGGTCACGCGTCCGCCCGCACGGGTGAGGCTCACGGGCCTCCCGGTGGCCACGGGGAGGTATCCGGAGTCGCTCGTGAGCGACAGCCGCATCCGCGCTCGATCGTCGGGCCGGTCGTTGCAGGGGAACCAGGTGGGTGCCCCGGTGGGCTGCGACGCGACCAGAGCGCCGTCGTCGAGCTCCTCCCAGCCGATCGTCCCCCACCGCGACCTGCGCGGGGCGGGCGCACCCGCGTAGACGATCTCGACCGAGAAGCGCTCCCCCGCCTGGAGCCGGCGCGGGAGCTTCACCCGGAGCTTGCGCGGACCCTGCGTGAACGACGTGCGCCGATCTCCGTCCACACGCACGCGCGCGGCCCGCAGACCGACGAGGTCGATGCTCACGGCACTCACGGCGACCGCGGCGACCGCGTTGACCACCGCCGTCCCCTCGAGACGGTTCGTGCGCACCCGGTAGTCGAGCGTCAGGTCGTAGGACTCGACGTCATAGCTCGCGTCGCCGCTCTCCGGCGCGTACGGGTCATGGCCGGTCACGACGTCGACTGGTAGGCGCGGACCTTCACGGCACGCCACGGGCCGATGGGATTGCCGCTCCAGCGTGAGCCGACGGGGACGCTCTCGCCGCGCATGACGAGCGAGGCGGGGCCCACGGTCGCGTGCGCACCGATGGAGGCGGCCGGCAGGATGACACTGTGCGGGCCCAGGGTCGCCCCGGCTTCGAGTTCGACGGTGTCCATACTCATGATTCGATCATGGAACAGGTGCGTCTGCACAACGCAGCCCCGGTTGACCGTCGCCCCGTCGCCGAGGGTCACGAGATCGGGTTCGGGCAGCCAGTAGCTGTCGCACCACACTCCGCGGCCGATCGTCGATCCGAGGGAGCGCAGCCAGACCGCGAGGGCGGGCGTGCCCGCCGCGGAGCGGGCGAACCAGGGGGCGGCCACCATCTCGGTGAAGGTGTCGGACACCTCGGTGCGCCACACGAAGCTCGACCACAGCGGCTGCTCGCCCGCGCGGATCGGACCCACGATGAGCCACTTCGCCGCGGTCGAGATCCCCGCCGCGACCGCCCCTGCTCCCAGGAGCACGATGCCCGAGAGGAGCACGGCGACCCCGAGGCCCCAGACCTCGATCATGCCCGCGAGGGCGAACACCACGGCCAGACCGATGCCGCACGTGACGACGACCGGCACGAACCGGCAGAGCTCCCACAGGGCGCGCGCGATGCGCAGCCCCGCGGGCGGCCGGTACGTGCGCGACTCGTCTCCTTCCGCCGACTGGCGGCGCAGGCGCACGGCCGGCGACCCCAGCCACGAGGAGCCGGGCTTCGCCTTCGCCGGGGCGGCGGACAGGACGGCGACGAGGCCGTCGCGC
Source organism: Microbacterium sp. MMO-56 (assembly GCF_037146215.1). Taxonomy (NCBI): domain Bacteria; kingdom Bacillati; phylum Actinomycetota; class Actinomycetes; order Micrococcales; family Microbacteriaceae; genus Microbacterium; species Microbacterium sp. MMO-56. Next base: position 118,202 of record NZ_JBBCVW010000007.1, on the reverse strand, counting down.
GGCACCCGGTGACCTGGAGCGGCCATCCCCGAGTTGCCGAGGAAGGCGCGCTTGCCGATGTGCACCCGGCCCAGGCGCATCCAGCCGCCGCGCAGCTCGTACGAGGCGACCATCGTGTCGTCGGCGAGGAAGGCGCCGTCCTCGATGCGGGTCATCGAGGGCAGCAGCAGCACCGTCGACGCCTCGACGTCCCGGCCCACCGTCGCGCCCAGCATCCGCAGCCACACGGGCGTGAACAGGCTGGAGTACAGCGGGAAGAGGATCGTGCGCGCCGAGTCCAGCAGGCGCTCGATCGTCCACGCCTGCCATCCCACGCGACTGCGGACGGGATGGATGCCCTCCGTCAGCCCGATCGACAGCAGACGCACCGCCACGACGACGGCGCCGGCGACGACGACCCCGGCGACGAGGACGCCCGGAAAGAGCCAGGCGAGCGCGCCGAGGAAGGCGGCGCCCAGAGACTCGGCGCCGGCGATCCCGCGCGCGACGACCAGTCCGCCGGCGGCGAACGCGACGAGCGGCAGGAGGGCGAGACCCACCGCGGAGGCCGCGTAGGCCCAGAGCCAGCGTGTCGGCGCGGGCGCGCGCTCGGTCGGCCACGGGTCCCCACCCGGACGCGCGCCCGCCCCGCCGATGCGCTCGGCGGGAGAGCCCGCCCAGGTCTGGTCGGCGCGGACACGGCCGAAGACCGCGGAGCCGGGGGCGATGTCGGCGCGGCGGCCGATGCGGGTGCCGGGGGCGAGGGTGCTGCGCGAGCCGACCGTCGCCTCCGCGCCGATGCGGATGCCGCCGATGCGCACGACGTCGCCGTCGATCCAGTAGCCCGACAGGTCGACCTCCGGCTCGATCGCGGCGCCGTCGCCGATCTCCAGCATCCCTGTGATCGGCGGCAGGGCGTGCAGGTCGACCCCGCGCCCGATCCGCGCGCCGAGAGCGCGCGCGTAGTAGCTGATCCACGGTGCGCCGGACAGCCCCACCGCGTCCACCTGGTCGGCGATCTGCTCGGCGAGCCACAGCCGGACGTGCACGCCGCCGCCGCGCGGATAGTCGCCGGGCCGCAGACCCGCGAGGAGTGCACGGGCGGCGAGCACCGCGATCGCCATGCGTCCGAACGGGGTGGCGAACAGCAGGAGGCCGACCACGAGCACGCCCACGGGCGCCGCGGGCAGCACCTCGAAGCCGGGGACCAGCCGCAGCACCGCGGACGCGGTCAGCAGGTACAGCATCCAGCGGAACCCGCTGATGATGAACAGCGGCGCCCCCAGGAGCGTCTGCAGCCACTGCATGCGGCGAGGCGTCGGCTCGGGACGGTGGAACGCGACGTCCTCGTCCTGCAGCGCGTGCCCGACCGCTTTGGCCATGGCGCTCAGCCGCGGCACGTCGTAGATGTCGGCGACCGAGAACTCCGGCACGCGCGCCCGGATGCGCGAGACGAGCTGGGCCGCGGCGAGGGAGCCGCCGCCCAGATCGAAGAAGTCCGCCTTGCGCTCGGTCACGGGAAGCCCCAGCACCGCCTGCCATTGCGCGGCGAGCCACGCCTCGGCGGGCGACATGTCGGACGCGGGCAGTTCGACGTTCGGCAGCGGCCACGGCAGGGCGGCCCGGTCGACCTTCCCGGAGGTGCGCACGGGGAGGTCCTCCACGACCGCGAGGAGCGGGACCATCGGCGCGGGGAGCCGTTCGGCGAGCGCCGCACGCGCGGCCAGGCGGTCGAAGTCCGGCGGTGCGGCGAGGTAGCCCACCAGCACGGGCACCCCGGCCTCGGTCGTGCGGACGGCCGCGGCCGCCCCCGTGACGCCGGGCAGGTCCTGCAGGGCGTTCTCGACCTCCCCGAGCTCGATCCGCCGGCCGCCGACCTTGACCTGTTCGTCCGCCCGCCCTTGGAAGACGAGACCCTCCGACTCGAAGCGCACGAGGTCTCCGGAACGGTAGGCGCGATCCCAGCCCAGCGTGGGCATGGGGGCGTACTTCTCTGCGTCCTTCTGCGGATCCAGATAGCGGGCGAGCCCGACTCCCCCGATGATGAGCTCCCCGACGTCGCCCTCCGCGACCGGCCGGCCCTCGGCATCCACGACCGCGAGCGCCCAGCCGTCGAGCGGCAGGCCGATCCGGACGGGCCCCGGGCCGCCGAGCAGGGCCGCGCACGCGACGACCGTCGCCTCGGTGGGACCGTAGGTGTTCCACACCTCGCGTCCGTCGGATGCCAGGCGCGCCGCCAGCTCGGGCGGGCAGGCCTCGCCGCCGAAGATGAGGAGGCGCACGTTCTCGATCGCGGCCGTCGCCCACATCGCCGCGAGGGTGGGCACCGTGGAGACGACGGTGATCCCCTGGCGCAGCAGCCAGGGTCCCAGGTCCTCCCCCGAGCGCACGAGCGCCCGCGGGGCGGGCACGAGGCAGGCCCCGTGCCGCCAGGCCAGCCACATCTCCTCGCACGAGGCGTCGAAGGCCACCGACAGGCCCGCGAGCACCCGATCGGCGGGCCCGAGGGGCGCATCCCGGAGGAACAGGCGCGCTTCGGCGTCGACGAAGGCGGCGGCCGAGCGATGGGTCACGGCGACGCCCTTGGGGACGCCGGTGGATCCCGACGTGAAGATGATCCACGCGTCGTCCTCGACGTCCGGCGGCGGGACGGCGACGATCGCGTGCGTCGACGGGTGGGGCGCGGCCCCGACGAACAGGCCGACCGCGGCGCCGTCCTCGTCCGCGGCCCGGTCGGGGGCGGGATCGTCGACGGAGAGCGGGGACGCGGTGAACTCGCCCGTCCCCGTGATGACGCCCCGCACCCGGGCCTCGCCGAAGACGAGGCGGGCCCGCTCATCGGGATCGTCGGCGTCGACCGGGACGTAGGCGGCCCCCGCGGCCAGGATCGCGAGGATGCCGACGTAGAGCTCTTTGGAGCCGGAAGGCATCCGCACTCCGACGCGGTCGCCCCGGCGCACCCCGGCGTCGTGCAGCCGCGCGGCCGTCGCCCCGACCCGCGCCATGAGCTCGCGATAGCTCAGCGCCCCGGATCCGTCGTCGATCGCCGAGGCTTCGGGGTGACGCGCGGTCGTCTCGCGCAGGATGTCGACGAGTGTGCGCGCGGCCGGCGCCTCGGCGCTGCGGTCCAGCGCCGACTGAACTGTCGCGGCCACGTCAGGAGAGCAGGTCGATCAACGCGGCCTTCGTCAGGCGCGAGTAGCCGTGGTGCCCGTGCGCGCGAGCGCGGGCGCGCAGCTGCACGACGGTCAGGTCCTCGAGTCCGGGGGCGTCCTCCGGGGCGGGAGGGGCCTCCGCGGGCAGCGTGGCCTCCGGGTCGGGCGTCGACAGCTCGGCGGCGAGGGCATCGCCGGCGGCCGCGGCGGCGAGCTCGGCCCGGGCCGCAGCCTTCTCCGACCGGCGGGCTGCCTTGCGCGCGGCCTTCGCCTCGGCGGCGCGCTCCGCGGCGATCCGCTCCGCCGCGGCGGCCGCATCGGCGGCGCTGCGGGCCTCGGCGCGCAGGCGCTCCTTGCGCTCCGCCGCGCCGACCGCCTTCGCGACGGCACGCTCGAGGCGGCGGGCGGCCCGCTCGGCCTCGCGCGCGACCTTCTTCGGCGCACGGTGGATCCGCTTCTTCGACACGTCGGCGGCGTCACGCGCCTCCTCGATCGCGTCGTCGAGCCTGCGCGCCTGCTTTTTCGGGAGAGCGCGCCGCGTCTTCTTCGCGCGAGACACCGCGGCCGATGCCGCCTCGACCGCGTCTCGCGCCGCCCGCTCGTCCTTCTTCGTGTTCGCCATGGCGCTCAGGATAGTCAGCCCACGTGAACGATCCGGGAACGGGGAACCGCGCCGTGACGCGGGGCGTCACAGCACCGGCCGCGCCGTTCACCTTCCGTTCACCGCCACAGCGCAGTCTCGTAAGAGTCGCCGTCTACGGTCACCACCGTGCCCTGCACCGGGCCGCACCTCCCTGACTATGTGAAGGATCCACAGTGAAGCTCACCCGCATCGCCCAGCTGGGCGCTGTCGCCGCCGTCGCGGCGCTCACCCTCGCCGGCTGCTCGTCGACCCCCGCGGCGTCGCCGTCGGAGAGCGCGAGCCCGACCGCCTCCTCGGTCGCCTTCGAGATCGACCCCAGCCTGTCCGGCACGATCACGGCCGGCGGTTCGAGCGCCCAGTCCAACGCGCAGGCCGCCTGGACGAGCGCGTACAACGCCACCGCCAAGAACGTCACGATCAACTACGACAAGTCGCAGGGCTCCGGCGGCGGCGTCACCAACTTCCTCTCCGGCGCGTACGACTTCGCCGGCTCCGACTCGCCGCTGAACGCCGACCAGACGGCCCAGTCCAAGGACCTCTGCACCGAGGGCGGGGTCAACATCCCGATCTACCTCGACGGCGTCGCCATCATCTTCAACATCCCGGGCGTCACCGACCTCAAGCTGAGCGGCGAGACGATCGCGAAGATCTTCGCCCTGCAGATCACCGACTGGTCCGACCCGGCCATCACGAAGGACAACGGCACCGAGCTGCCCGCCGGCGCCATCACCACGGTCGCGCGCTCGGACGGCTCGGGCACGACGCAGAACTTCACCAACTACCTCGCCGCGACGCAGTCGTCGGTGTGGACCTTCCCCGCGGGCAAGGACTGGCCGGTCGAGGGCAACGTCTCCAAGCAGAAGGGCGGCTCGGGCGTCGTCGAGGCCGTCAAGGCCGGCACGGGCACCATCGGCTACGCCGACCACTCCGCCATCGGCTCGCTGAACGCCGCCGCGATCGTCACCGACGGCAAGGCCGTCGCCTACAGCGGCGAGGCCGTCTCGGCGACGTTCGAGGCCGCGGCCGTCGACGCGTCCAACGGCGTCCCCGGCGACCTGTCGAAGAAGTTCGACTACTCCAAGCTGACCCCGGAGTCCTACCCGATCCCGCTGGTGTCGTACGCGGTCCTCTGCTCGACGTTCAAGGACGAGGCGCAGGCGAAGCTCGTGACCTCCTACCTCGGCTTCGTGACCAGCTCGCTCGGCCAGTCGGTCGCGGAGAAGAACGCGGGCTCGGCTCCGCTGCCCGAGTCGGTCCTCGCCGACGCGGCCGCCACGCTGAAGAACATCAAGTAACACCTCGGTCCCGGTCCGGTCTGCGCACGTCCCGCGCAGACCGGACCGGGCTGAGCAGGGTCGTCGGCCTGCGGACCGACGGCCATGCTGAGCCGGACCTCCGACCACCCGTCTCTGGATCTTCCCGACCCGAGGAGAACACATGACCCCGTCCGATCTGGGGGGCCGTCGTGACTGACGTGACCACCGCACCCGCGAAGAAGCCCTCCTCGAACATCGTCGGAGGTCGTCGCGCCGGCGACAAGGTGTTCCTGGGGCTGTCGACCACGGCCGCCGTCTCGATCATGATCATCCTGGCCGGCGTCGCGATCTTCCTGATCCTCAAGGGCCTGCCCGCCATCACCGCGAACTGGGGCGAGGGCGACCTCGCCGGGTACCAGAACAAGGACTGGGCGAACTTCTGGGACTACGTCGCACCCCTCCTGTGGGGAAGCATCTGGGCGGCCTTCATCGCGATGATCCTCGGCACCCCGGTCGCCATCGGCATCGCCCTGTTCATCTCCCACTACGCGCCGCGACGCATCGCCGGCTTCCTCGGGTACATCATCGACCTGCTGGCCGCGGTCCCCTCCATCGTCTTCGGCCTGTGGGGCATCATCGTGATGCGACCTCTCCTGCTGCCCCTGGCACAGTTCCTCAACGAGTACCTCGGCTGGATCCCGCTGTTCCGCGGCCCCGTGTCGAGCACCGGGTCGACGATGCTCGCCGGTGGGATGGTGCTCGCGGTGATGATCCTCCCCATCGTGACCTCGATCACGCGTGAGATCTTCCTGCAGACCCCGCGTCTGCACGAGGAGGCGGCGCTCGCCCTCGGCGCGACCCGCTGGGAGATGGTCCGCCTCGCGGTCATCCCGTATGCGCGCAGCGGCATGGTGTCGGCGACCCTCCTGGGCCTCGGCCGTGCCCTCGGCGAGACGATGGCGATCGCGCTCATCATCTCCCCGAGCCTGATCTTCTCGGTCGCCCTGCTCACCGACGGATACAACTCCCAGACGATCGCGGCGAACATCGCGCTGAACTTCCCCATCGCGACCGATCTCCAGCGCTCCGCGCTGATCGGCACGGGCCTCATGCTGTTCGTCGTCTCCCTCGCCGTCAACATGCTGGCGCGCTACATCATCGCCGCGACCGGACCGGGCGCGAAGGGCCGCAAGAGAGGAAAGCGCTCGTGACCGAGACCGCCACGCCGGCTGCGCCGGCCTCGACCGCACTGTCGCTCACGAGCGGACAGCTCCCCCGGTTCGTCGAGCCCCTCGCGCTCGCGGCGGCGCTCGCCGTCGTCGCCGCGATGCAGCTCGTCGTGGGCGGGTTCAACGCCGCGACGTGGCTGATCTTCAGCGCCATCCTCTACCTCGTCGGCATCGGCGTCTTCTCCACCATCGTGGAGGGACGGCGCAAGGCGACGGACCGCGTCGTGCGCGGACTGGTCACGGCGGCGTTCGTGCTCGCGGTGGCGCCGCTCGTCTCGACCCTGTGGACGGTCGTCTCCAAGGGCCTGTCGGTGCTGTCGTGGGGCTTCGTCACCCAGGTCGGCGGCACGGCCTTCGACCCGAACACGCTCGAGGTCGTCTCGACCCCCGGCGCCCTGCAGGCGATCGTCGGCACGCTGATCGTCACCGGGATCGCGGCTCTCATCTCGGTGCCGATCGGCATCCTCGCGGCGGTCTATCTCGTGGAGTACGCGCAGCCGAACAACCCCCTGCGCCGCGCGATCACGTTCCTCGTGGATGTCATGACGGGCATCCCGTCGATCGTGGCCGGTCTGTTCGCGTTCTCGCTGTTCGCGCTGATCGTGGGGCCGAAGGCGTTCAGCGGCTTCTCCGCGTCGATCGCCCTGTGCGTGCTGATGATCCCGATCGTGATCCGCTCCACGGAGGAGATGCTGCGCCTGGTCCCGAACGACCTGCGCGAGGCCTCCTTCGCCCTCGGCGTGCCGCGCTCGATCACGATCATCAAGGTCGTGCTGCGCACGGCCGCGAGCGGCATCATCACCGGCGTCGTGCTCGCCGTCGCCCGCGTCGTGGGTGAGACCGCCCCGATCTTCATCGCCGCCAGCTTCACCGACAACTTCAACGCCGACCCGTTCAACGGGCCGATGCAGACCCTCCCGGTCATGGCGTACACCGCCTACAGCTTCCCCGGGAAGGACATCGACGCCTCGCAGGCGCAGGCGTGGGGCGCAGCCCTGCTGCTGGTCATCCTCGTCGTCATCTTCAACCTGATCGCCCGGATCGTCGCGATGGTCTTCGCGCCGAAGGCACGCTAAGCAAGGAAAGGCACCTGTGTCCAAGCGCATCGAAGTCGAGAACCTGAACGTCTACTACAGCGATTTCCTCGCTGTGGAGGGCGTGTCCATGGACATCGAGCCCCGCGCCGTGACGGCGTTCATCGGCCCGTCCGGCTGCGGCAAGTCCACGTTCCTGCGGACGCTGAACCGCATGCACGAGGTCATCCCCGGCGCCCACGTGAAGGGCAAGGTGCTGGTGGACGGCGATGACCTCTACGGTCCCGGCGTCGACCCGGTGCTCGTGCGCCGCCACGTCGGCATGGTCTTCCAGCGGCCGAACCCGTTCCCCACGATGTCCATCAAGGAGAACGTGCTGGCCGGCGTGAAGCTCAACAACAAGCGCATCTCGAAGGACGCCGCCGACGCGCTCGTCGAGAAGTCGCTGAAGGGCGCCAACCTCTGGAACGAGGTCAAGGACCGGCTCGACAAGCCGGGCGCCGGCCTCTCCGGCGGTCAGCAGCAGCGTCTGTGCATCGCGCGGGCGATCGCCGTCTCCCCCGACGTGCTGCTGATGGACGAGCCGTGCTCGGCGCTCGACCCGATCTCGACGTTCGCGATCGAGGAGCTCATCCAGGAGCTGAAGTCCGAGTACACGATCGTGATCGTCACGCACAACATGCAGCAGGCGTCGCGCGTGTCCGACAAGACCGCGTTCTTCAACATCGCGGGCACCGGCAAGCCGGGCAAGCTCATCGAGTACGACGACACCAACACCATCTTCACGACGCCGTCGGTCCAGGCGACCGAGGACTACGTCTCCGGCCGCTTCGGCTGAGCGGATCCGCACGCGACGAACGCCGTCGGTCCTCCGGGGCCGGCGGCGTTCGTCGTCCGCCGGATGCGGACGCCCCTCCCCCGGTCAGTCGCGCGGCCCGGTCAGTCGCGCGGCCCGGTCAGTCGCGCGGCCCGGTCAGTCGCGCGGACGGAGGAGGTAGCGGTTCATCGCGGCGGTCAGCGCCGCGTCGGTCGGCAGGGGCGACCCGTCGATCGCCACGATCGGTGCGGCCAGCCGGACGCTGGAGACGAGCCACGCCGCGTCCGCGTCGGCGAGCCACGCCGCGGGGACGCTGTCGTAGGCGACCTCGAAGCCCTCGGCCTGCAGGTGGTCGTACAGGCTCAGCTGCGTCGTGCCGTGGAGGATCCCCGCGTTCGGCGCCGGGGTCACGAACGTGCCGCCGCGCCGGAGGATCAGCGACGCCGTGGGCGCCTCGAGGACGAAGCCGTCGCTGGTGAGGAAGATCGCATCCTCCGCGCCCCGGCGCTTCGCCTCGCGCAGCGCCGCCATGTTCACGGCGTACGACAGCGTCTTCGCGCCCAGCAGCAGCCACGGCGCACGAGCGGGGACGTCGCGCGCGTAGCCGCGGTCGAGCGTCACGACCCGGATGCCCTCGGTGCGCGCACGGGCGAAGTCCGCGGCCTCTGCCGCGGTCACCCACGCCGTCGGCGCCGGTCCCTGTTCGACCCCGCGGCTGAGGATGAGCTTGATGACCGATTCCCCCGCGCCGCAGTGCGCCGCGGCGCGCTCGACGGCGGCCCGCCACTGGGCGAGGTTCGGCGCCGGCAGGTCGCAGATCTTCGCGGAGTGGGCGAGGCGGTCCAGATGCGCCGACACCTCCTGCGGATGCCCGTCGACGACCCCGATCGACTCGAAGATCCCGTCGCCGCGCTGCGTGCTGAGCTCGCCGACGGTCAGCGCCGGCGCGGCGGGGTCGAGCTCGGTGAAGGTCCCGGCGAAGTCCCCGGTCCCCTCGTCGGGTGCCGCGGGGTCGATCATCAACGCGAATCGCCAGGCCATCCCCCGAGCCTACGCCGCGCCTGCCGCCCCGTCCGGGAATGCCACCGGGACGCGCTCGGTTACACTGGAACAGCCGGGCCGCAGTAACCCCGGGCTCCATCTTTCGCCGCTATGAGCGGCCTCGCGCCGAGAGGCGTTCTGCGGCCCGGCACTTCCGTGCCGGGACACAGGACGACTCTCCCGCGCAGCGCGACGGCACCGGGCGTTCTGCGGCCCGGCACTTCTGTGCCGGGCCACGGGCGGAGATGCGTCAGAGCACGCGACGGCACCGGGCCAGATCACGCGCGACGGCTCAGGTCAACGCGTCGCGGCGCCAGAGTGCGGCACACGTGGTGAGCTCCGCCGCCGAGGTGTCGAGCCGCAGGGCGCGGGTCGTGAACGCGGCGGCGCGTTCGGGTTCGCCCGCATCGGCGTCGTCCGCGAGGTCCAGCGCTCCCGCCGCCTCCACGCGGCAGAACGATGCGGCGCGCTCCAGCGCCACGGCGAAGTCGCCGGAGAAGACGCCGCGGAGGATCTCATCGACGAGGGCGATCAGCTCCTCGGGCCCGGCGGGGGCGGGGGCGCCCGCGACGACGACGTCGACCCCGTGGCGCAGGGAGCGTCCCCGCTCGTAGAGAAGGGCGGCGGTGCGCGGATCGTCGCGCACCATCAGCTGGATGAGGTACAGCCGCCACAGCGCCCCCGGCAGCGACGACGGGGAGGCGTGCGACCAGAGCTCGGCGAGGGTGTCGATGCCGTGCGTGTCGGTGAAGGCTACGAGGCGGTCCAGGACCCCCTCGGACGGCTCGTCGCGGACGCGCGTGAGCAGGGCCGCCGCGGTCGCGTGGGCGGCGCGGGACACTTCGGCGGGGTCTGTCGATCCGAAGCGGCGATCGAACGTCGACGCCGGCCGCTGCACGGGCCGGTGGAAGTCGCGCCGCTCATCCGTCATCGTTCCAGGGTACCGGCGGCGCGGGGCCCGGTCGCCGCGCCGACAGCACACAGCCCCCTCGGTCGGTCCCGAGGGGGCTGTGCGAGTGGCCGGCTCAGCCGAAGAGAGCGGCGGCCTCTTCGTAGCGGTGGAGCGGCACGGTGTTGAGCTCGCCGAGCGCCTCGGCGAACGGCACGCGCACGATCTCTGTGCCCTTCATGGAGACCATCTGCCCCCACGCGCCCTCGGCGACGACATCGGCGGCGTGCAGGCCGAGGCGCGTCGCGAGAACGCGGTCGAACGCGGAGGGCGAGCCGCCGCGCTGGATGTGACCGAGAACGGTGGCGCGCGTCTCGATCCCCGTCAGGCGCTCGATCTCGGGCGCGAGGACCTCGCTGATCCCGCCCAGACGCGGCCGGTTGAAGGCGTCGAGGCCCTTGTCGCTGTACGCCTCGTCCATCCCGGTGAGGGTGAACCCCTCCGAGACGACGACGAGCGGGGCACGGCCGCGGTCGTGTGCCTTCTGCACCTGGGCGACGATCTCGTCGATCGACATGGGCACCTCAGGGATGCAGATGACGTGGGCGCCCGCGGCGATGCCGGAGTGCAGGGCGATCCAGCCGACATGCCGGCCCATGACTTCGGCGACCATGCAGCGCTGGTGCGAGTCGCCCGTCGTGCGGAGGCGGTCCATCGCGTCGGTGGCGATGTTGACGGCGGTGTCGAAGCCGAACGAGTAGTCCGTCGCCCGCAGGTCGTTGTCGATGGTCTTGGGGACGCCCATGACGTTGATGCCGTCGTTCCAGAGGCGGTTCGCGGCGGCGAGGGTGCCTTCGCCGCCGATGGCGATGATCCCGTCGATGTGGTGGCCGTAGAGGGTCGCCTTGATGTTGTCGGCTCCGCCGCGCGGTCCCTCGTACGGGTTCGTCCGCGAGGTGCCGAGGATCGTCCCGCCGACCTTCGAGAGCCCCTTGACCTCGTGCCGCGTGAGCGGGAAGAAGTCGCCGTCGACGACGCCGCGCCACCCGTCGCGGATGCCCACGAACTCGATGTTGTAGTTGGTCGTGCCCTTCAGCACGACGCCGCGGATGACGGCGTTCAGACCGGGGCAGTCGCCGCCGCTGGTGAGGATGCCGATCTTCATGGTGAGGATCCTTCGGTTCGATTCGGGTCGAGAGTGATGCGGCGACACTGCCTTCCCCGAGACTATCGCCGCAGGCGGCACGGCTGCCACCGGCGACGCCGTCGATAACCGCGTGAGGCCCGGGATTCCGGGCCTCACGGGGTCACGCCGCGCCGAGCGCCTGCCGCAGGAGGTGCATGAGCGCGGAGAGCTGCACGGAGTCGCTCGAGCCGGGGTCGACCTGCTCGCCGTCGAGGGCGCGGGCGGCCAGGGACTGCTTCGAGTCGATGAGCTCGGCGATCTTGGTGTCGATCGTGTGCGCGGCGATGATCCGCCACGCGGTCACCGGCTCCTCCTGGCCGATGCGGTGCACGCGGTCGATCGCCTGCGTCTGCTCGGCGGCGGTCCAGGAGAGCTCGGCGAGCACGACGTTGGAGGCGGCCTGCATGTTCAGTCCGACACCGGCGGCCGTCAGCGAGCACACCGCGATCGCGACGTCGGGGTCGGAGTTGAACGCGTCGATGGCCTGCTGGCGCGCCGGGGTGGACTGGTCGCCGCGGATCGAGATCGTCCGCAGCCCCGCCGCGGCGAAGTGCGCCTCCGCGGCATCCATCACGTCGATGTGCTTCGCGAAGAACACCACCTTGCCCACCGAGCGCTGCAGCTGCACGGCATAGTCGGCGGCGAGGAGGGCCTTGGCCTGCCCGATCCGGCGCACCATCGTGAAGACGTTGTCCGCACCGGATCCGGCGGCCTTCGACTCTTCGAGCTCGCCGTGCGCGACGAGGCGGACGATGTCCTCGTCGACCTCTCCGATGAGCACCTTGTCGCCGCGCGCCTCGATGATGCGACGGTACTTCGCCGCGAGACGCTCGCCCAGTTCGTGCTCGGCGGCGCGGATCGAGCGGCCGTACTCGTCGTCGAGCTCGACGGGGAGATCCGCGACGAGCTTGTCGGGGAGGTCGGCCGCGACGTCCTTCTTCTTGCGCCGGACGATGCCCATCGAGATGACGGCGTCGCGCGCCTCGGGGTAGAAGGCCTTGTCGGCGGGGGTGAAGCCCGTGGCGTCCAGCTTCGCCATCAGCTCGGGCCCCGGCTTCTCGCCGTTGGTCCAACCGAGGAACCGCCAGATCGCGTCGAAGTCCTCGACGTCGTTGATCAGGGGCGTGCCGGTGAGGGCCAGCATGAGGGGGTTGTGGACCTGCTCGCGGATCCGCGCGCCGAGCGCCAGCACGTTCTGGGACCGCTGCGAGGTGAGGTTCTTGATGAAGTGGGCCTCGTCGACGACCATCCCCTTGAGGCCCAGTGAGCCGAGCCACGACAGATGCCGGTCGAGCACCTCGTAGTTGACGATGAAGACATCGGCGAAGGCGTCGACGGTCGCTCCGTCGCCGTGGATGACGGTGGCACGACGCTGCGGCGTCCAGCGCTCGACCTCGCGCGCCCAGTTCATCTTGACGACGTTCGGCACGACCGCCAGCAGCGGATACGCACCGGCGACGGACGCGGCCAGCACCGACTGCGCGGTCTTGCCGAGGCCGGGCTCGTCGGCGAGCAGGAACGAGCGGTGTCCGGCGCGGACCGACTCGAGGAACCGCGACTGGTGCGGCATGACCTCGAGGCCCTTGGGCGAGAGCCGGTCGAACTCGGGGACCGGCGGAAGGTCCATGCTCGCCGACGCCCCGCCCGCGCCCGTCTCGAACGCCTTGTAGAGGGGCCCCATCAGCTCCCACCCGTCCAGGCGGCGCCGGGCGGTCGACGCCGGTGTGCGCAGCGTCAGGTCGGGAGCGAGGAACGGGTTGGACTCGCGCCGCGCCTCCACCTGGGGCGGCGTGACCTGACGCTCGGCGAGCGCCGCGGGCACGACCGGCGTCTGCACGGGGGCCACGTCGGTGATGATGAGCTCGTCCTCGGGCAGCTCCGCGCCCGACTCGAGCAGCCAGTCCCGGCGCATCCGCTTGGCGACCGGCGATGTCGCCTGATCGACCTCGAGCAGCTGGATGAGCGACGTGTCGCGTGCAGCCGTCTTGGCGAGGATCGTCGCGACGCCGTCGAGGCGCTTGAGCAGCTCGACGCGTGCTCCGGCGGGCACCGACTCGTCGGCTTTGACGCGGGCCCGCTCCTCGCGCACGAGGAAGGCGATCACCTGGAACTTGACGCGGTTGGTGGGGCCCAGCTTTCCGCGCTGGGCCTTCGCCTCGACCTCGCGCACCTTGCGGGCGAGGATCGGGATGAGGGGCGCGTCGTCGTCGCGACGTGCCGAAGAGCCCCGGTGGGATGCGCCGCGGCGGCGGGCGGGGGCGGTGGATGCCGTGGGCGGCATGCTCCTCCTGAGCTGCAGTGCCGGCGGTGCCGGCGGGCGTCGGCCCTCGACGCGAATCGTGCGGGCCGACCGGTACGGAAGTCCGCGGCGGGTGCCACGGGGGAATACGCGAGTCCAGCTGATCCGGCTGCGGGCACTCGCTTCTGCGAGCTGCGGCGACGGGTTGGCGGGAACCTCGGGCCCCATGATACCGGATGCCCACGCCCGACGCCGTCAGCGCGCGGCGCGCAGGCGCAGGCTGTTGAGCACGACGAAGACGCTGGAGAACGCCATCGCCGCTCCGGCGATCATGGGGTTGAGCAGACCGAAGGCCGCGAGCGGGAGGGCCGCGACGTTGTAGGCGAACGCCCAGAACAGGTTGCCGCGGATGACCCGCATCGTGCGCCGGCTGAGCGAGAGCGCCGTCACGATCGGCTCCAGTCCCGCACCGGCCAGGGCGATGTCGCTCGCGTGCATCGCGGCATCCGTGCCCCCGCCCATCGCGATACCGAGGTCGGCGGTGGCCAGCGCCGCCGCGTCGTTGACGCCGTCGCCGACCATCGCGACGCGGTGACCGCCGGACTGGAGGCGCCGGATCTCGGCGACCTTGCCCTCGGGGAGCACACCGGCGATCACCTCGCGGATGCCCGCGGCACCCGCGGCGGCCTCCGCCGCGCCGGCGTTGTCGCCCGTGAGCAGCACGACCTCCAGCCCCATCGTCCGCAGTCGCGCCACCGTGTCGGCCGCGCCCGGACGGACGCTGTCGGCCACGGCGAGGACCGCGCGCACGCGCCCGTCCCAGCCGGCCACGACCGCGGTCGCGCCCGACGCCTCCGCGGCGTCGACCGCGGCGGAGACGTCGGGTCCGGCCACTCCCGCGATCTCGGCGGCGAAGGCGGGGCGCCCGGCGAACACGGCGTGCCCGTCGACGGTGCCGGTGACACCCCGACCCGCGAGGCCGGAGAAGTCGTCGACCGGGTCGTGGCGCGCGGCCGTCAGCGCGGCGGCGGCTCGGGCGACGGGGTGCTCGGAGGCGTTCTCCAGCGAGCCGACGAGGCGGACGATCTCGGCGTGCTCCGCTCCGTCGATCGGGGTCACCGAGGCGACCGACATCTCGCCGGAGGTCACGGTGCCGGTCTTGTCGAGCACGATCCGGTCGATGCGCTCGGCGGATTCCAGCGCCTCGGGGCCGGTGATGAGGACCCCCAGCTGCGCGCCGCGGCCCGTGCCGACGAGGATCGCGATCGGCGTGGCGAGACCGAGGGCGCACGGGCACGCGATGATCAGGACCGCCACCGCGGCGGTGAACCCGGCGGCGACGCTCTCGCCGCTGAAACCGCCCGCGACGAGCCAGCCGGCCAGTGTCAGCACCGACAGGGCGATCACGACGGGGACGAACACGCCGGAGATCCGGTCGGCCAGCCGCTGCACGCGGCTCTTGCCGGACTGCGCGTCCTCGACGAGTCGCGCCAGGTGCGCGAGGCGGGTGTCCGCTCCGACGGAGGTCGCCTCGACGACCAGGCGCCCGTCGGCGGCGAGGGTGCCGCCGGTGACGGCGCGACCCGCGGCGGCCTCCACGGGCATCGACTCGCCGGTGATCATGCTCTCGTCGACCGAGGCGTGCCCCGACACGACGACGCCGTCGGTGGCGACCTTCTCCCCCGGGCGGACGATGAACCGGTCGCCGACGCGGAGGGAGTCGACGTCGACGCGCGTGCCGTCTTCGAGCTCGACGTCCTTGGCCGCGAGGTCGAGCAGCGCGTGGAGGGCGGCGCCCGCCCGGCGCTTGGAGCGCTGCTCGATGAAGCGCCCGAGCAGGAGGAACACCGTCACGGCCGCCGCCACCTCGAAGTACACGAGCGCCGAGGGGTCGTGCACGGGGCCGAAGAGTCCGCCGGTGTGGGTGAGGCCGATGCGGCCGGCCGTGCCGAACAGCAGCGCCCACACGCTCCAGAGGTACGCGGCGCCGGTGCCGAGGGTGATGAGCGTGTCCATCGTCATCGCGCCGTGCCGGGCGTTCGCGATCGTCGCACGGTGGAACGGCCAGCCGCCCCACAGCACCACGGGCGTGGCGAGCACCGCCGAGACCCACTGCCAGCCGGGGAACTGCCACGCCGGCACCATGCCGAGCACGACGACCGGCAGGGCGAGCACGGCGCTCACGAGCAGTCGCGTGCGCAGACTCGCCGAGCCCGGGTGGTCCTCCACGTCGTGGACGTGCCCGGCGGGCTCGCCGTGCTCGTCTCCGTGCTCGTCTCCGTGCTCTCCGGCCGCGGCGTGGGCGTGCGGCCCCGCGCCTGCGTGGTCGTGCGGCGCGGCGTCGGTCGCGGGAGAGCTGCGACGCACGGATGCGTCGTACCCTGCTTCGCGCACCGCCGCGACGAGCGCCGCGGGGTCGAGGTCGGCGGGGTAGCCCACGCGCGCCGACTCGGTGGCGAGGTTGACCGTCGCGGCGACGCCGTCGAGCCGCGACAGGCGCTTCTCCACGCGGGCGACGCAGCTCGCGCAGGTCATCCCCTCGATGTCGAGCACGGCCTCCGCGCGCGGCGCGGTCTCGGCGTTCATCGTCCCGAGACGACGGTGTAGCCGGCGTCGTCGACGGCGGCGACGACGTCCGCGTCCGCGATGGCCGACGCGGAGGACACGGTCACGATCCCCGCCGCGACGTCGACGCGCACGTCGGCGACGCCCTCGATGCGGCGGACCTCCCGGTCGACGGCGCCGGCGCAGTGCGCACAGGTCATCCCCTCGACGGCGTAGGACTGCTCGTTCATCGCTTCCCCCTTCATCGCTTCCACCTTCATCGCCTCGTTCGGGCGGCGCTGCGTCCGCAACGCCGTCATCGCTCCCAACAGGATACCCCCCTGGGGTATTCCCCGGCGTAGTCTGGCAGCATGTCCAGCATCACCGAACGAGACCTCGCCGCGACCATCGACCACGCGATCCTCAAGCCTCAGCTCACCCGGGAAGAGGTCGACGCGGAGCTCGACGTCGTCGCGGAGTGGCGGGTGCACAGCGCCTGCGTGCGGCCGAGCGACGTCGCCCACGCCGCGCAGCGCCTCGCCGGCACCGGCGTCGCCGTCTGCACCGTCATCGGGTTCCCGCACGGCACGACGTCGACGGCGGCGAAGGTCGCCGAGGTGCGCCAGGCGCTCGCCGACGGCGCCACCGAGGTCGACATGGTCGTCAACATCGGCGCACTGCGCTCCGGGTCCACCGACCCCTCGTTCGACGACGTGGTCGTCGCCGACATCGCCGCCGTGGTGGACGCCGCGGCCGGTCACATCACGAAGGTCATCCTCGAGACCTCGCTCCTCGACGACGAGCAGATCGCCCGCGGCAGCCGCCTCACCGAGCAGGGCGGCGCGGACTTCGTGAAGACCTCGACGGGATTCGCAGGCGGCGGGGCGACCGTACCGCACGTCGAGCTCATGCGCGCCAGCGTCGGCCCGTCGGTGCAGGTGAAGGCCTCGGGCGGCGTCCGCAGCTACGCCGACGCCGTCGCCATGCTGGCGGCGGGAGCGACGCGCCTGGGGACGAGCGGAAGCGCGGTCATCCTCGGCGAGGCGCGGCGCGTCGACGCCGGTGAGGACGTGACGGGCGCGGTGGACGCCGACTCGTACTGAGTCAGGCGCGCAGCGCGCGGCGCACCCGATCGACGTCGTCGGCCATCTGGGCGATGAGGCGGTCGATGCCCTCGAAGGCGACCATGCCGCGGATCCGGTGCGTGAACTGCACCTGCACGCGGTGTCCGTAGAGGTCCAGCTCGGTCTCGTCGAGCACGTACGCCTCGACCTGCCGCGCGTCCACGTCGTCGAAGGTCGGGTTAGTCCCCACCGAGATCGCGGCCGGATACCGGGTGACCGCCGCGGGATCGGACGACCCCGGCGCGGAGCCCAGGTCGACGAGCCAGCCGGCGTACACCCCGTCCGCGGGGATGAACCCCTCCGCGTCGGGCGACAGGTTCGCCGTCGGGAAGCCGAGTTCCCGTCCGCGCTTGAGGCCGTGGACGACCTCCCCCTGCACGCTGTGCGGCCTGCCCAGCAGGCGCCCCGCGTCCACGACGTCGCCGGCCGCGAGCAGGTCGCGCACCCACGTCGACGAGACCCGACGGCCGCCGCCCTGGACGTCGCCGACGACGTCGACGCGGAAGCCGTACTCGCCGCCGAGGGCGGTCAGGAACGCCGGATCTCCCGCTCCCCCGCGGCCGAAGCGGAAGTCGTCGCCCACCAGCACGGTCACGACCCCGAGCGCGTCGACCAGCACGTGCTCGACGAACGCACGCGGCTCCAGCGAGGCCAGCTGTTCGTCGAAGCGCAGGACGAGCGTCGCATCGACCCCCGCCGCCGCGAGCAGATCCAGCTTCTGGTC
Source organism: Microbacterium sp. MMO-56 (assembly GCF_037146215.1). NCBI lineage: Bacteria > Bacillati > Actinomycetota > Actinomycetes > Micrococcales > Microbacteriaceae > Microbacterium > Microbacterium sp. MMO-56. The sequence continues at coordinate 100,342 of NZ_JBBCVW010000007.1, read as the reverse complement.
GATGCTCGAGAGGGGATCGGGGCAGATCTCGGGACGCAGCAGGCTCAACGGGTTGCGGTCGAAGGTGACGGCGACGATGCGGGCGCCCGATTCCGCCGCGGCCACACGGGCCCGATCGATCACGGCGCGGTGACCGGAGTGGACGCCGTCGAACTTGCCGATCGCGATCACGCTCGGGCCGAACCCGTGCGGCACCTCGGAGGGGTCTCGGAAGACGATCACCAGCTCGACCTCCCCGGGACGGCCGGAGCGGCGTCCGGCGTCGCGGCATCCGTGCGCCCCGACGTGCGCAACCACCACAGACCGACGAAGGGCAGGACCAGGGGGACCCAGAAGTACCCGAATCCGTACCCCGACCACACGGTCGCGTCGTGCAGGAACAGCTCCGGGTGCGTCAGGCTGAGCGTGCCGACGACGAGCACCCCCACGAGCTCGAAGGCGATCGCGATCCACGCGACGACGTACCACCCGCGCGTGTCCGATCTGACGAGGGCGACGGTGGCGAGGATGTAGACGGCCGCCGCGACGGCGGACAGGGTGTACGCCAGCGGAGCCTGCGCGAAGTCCTGCACGATCTGCACGAACGATCGGCCCGTCGCGGCGAGGGCCATGATCGCGTAGACGACGACCAGGACGCGTCCGATCCCGGTCATCCGGGTGGGCGTGCGGGTGCCGAGTGAAGACATGACCTGTCCATGATAGGCGTCGACGGCGGATGGCGTGGAGCGCTCAGAGGCCCGGCAGCGTCCAGATCACGTGCATCCGCCACACCATGATCGCGACGGAGAGCGCGGCGACGCCCATGATGACCGTGCTCCATCGGCTGCGCTCGACGAGCGCCCAGAACACCGCCGCGGGCGGGATCAGCACGGCGGAGACCAGGTAGACCCAGAACTCGAGAGCGCTGCCCCGGGGCGCGTTGCCGGCGAACAGGGCGACGACGGCGACGACGACCTGCACGACGAGCAGGAGGAGGACGAGGGCCATGCCGCCCACCGTGACGTCTCCGGGCCGGCGACCCGCGAGGCCCGCGATCACCGCGACCACTCCGACGAGCACCGCGACGGCCACCTGGGCGATGGTGAACCCCAGGATCACGGGGCGTCCTCCGCCATGTTCATGGCGCTCTTGACGTCGTCCCCGCGCCGCTCGACCACCCCGACGAGGCGGCCGTCCGGGTCGACGGCGGCCGGGGTCGCGGTCACGGCGTCGGCGAGGCGACCGGCGGCGCCCGGCAGCCGCTTGCCGTGACGCAGGTCCCGCGCCTCCTCGGCGGAGACCGGGAAGGCTCCCAGCACCGCCGCGGCGACCTCGGCGGGCCGTCGCAGCGGGGCGTCGGGAACGATGTCGGCGACCGCCTCGGCGACGTCGAACGGACCGATCCGGGTGCGCCGGAGCGAGGTGAGGTGACCTCCGACGCCGAGATCGGCGCCGAGGTCGCGCGCGAGGGCGCGAATGTAGGTGCCGCTCGTGCAGTCGACGACCACGTCGAGGTCGATCACCGCGTCGCCCCGATCGTCGACGGTGCGGCGGGTGTCCCGCAGGGCGAAGCGGCGGACGGTGACCTCGCGTGCCGCCAGCTCGACGTGCTCGCCCGCCCGGGCGAGGTCGTACGCGCGCCTGCCGGCGACCTTGATGGCGGACACGGTGCTCGGCACCTGCGCGATGTCCCCGGTGAGGGCGGCGACACCCGCCGCGATGCGCTCGTCGCCGACGCCGTCGAGCGCGGCCGCGTCGGCACGGGAGACCTCGACGCCGTCGGCGTCGTCCGAGTCGGTGCCCACGCCCAGACGGATGGTGGCCTCGTAGGTCTTGTCCAGCCCGACGATGAAGGTCAGCAGACGCGTCGCGGGCCCCACCCCGAGCACGAGCAGCCCGGTCGCCATCGGGTCGAGGGTGCCGGCGTGGCCGACCTTGCGGGTCCCGAGCGCGCGTCGGGTGCGGGCGACGACGTCGTGACTCGTGATGCCGCCGGGCTTGTCGACCAGCAGGATGCCGTTCGGCGCGGGAGGAGGAGCGGTCACCGGTCCAGCCTACGCGGCGGGCGTCGTAGGCTGTGCGGATGCCCGACCTCGCGACGCCCCTCATCGCCTGGTACCGGACGAACGCCCGCGACCTGCCCTGGCGCGCCGCCGGATTCGGCGCATGGGGCGTCCTGGTCAGCGAGTTCATGCTGCAGCAGACGCCGGTGACCCGCGTCATCCCGCACCTCGAGGCCTGGCTCGCGCGCTGGCCCACGCCGGCCGCGCTGGCCGGGGATGCTCCGGCCGAGGCGGTGCGGCAGTGGGCGAACCTCGGGTATCCGCGCCGCGCGCTGTGGCTGCACCGGGCGGCCGTGGAGATCCGCGACCGGCACGAGGGCGTCGTCCCCCGGGACGTCGAGGCGCTGCTGGCGCTCACCGGCATCGGCGACTACACCGCACGCGCGGTCGCAGTGTTCGCCTACGGCGACCGGCATCCCGTCGTGGACACCAACACGCGCCGCGTGCTGGCCCGGGCGCTCGACGGACGGGCCCAGCCCGGTCCGCCGGCGCGGCGCGACCTCGCGGCGATGGCGGACGTGCTCCCCGAGGACGACGGGGCCGCGGCGATCGTGAACGCGGCGACGATGGAGCTCGGGGCGCTCGTCTGCACGGCCCGCGCGCCCCGGTGCGACGCGTGCCCGATCCGTGCGGTGTGCGCCTGGCGCGCCGCAGGGTACCCCGACACGGGGGACGACCGACGCCGTCAGGCGCGCTTCGAGGGCAGCGACCGCCAGGCGCGCGGGGCGGTGCTCAGGGCGCTGCGGGATGCCGCACCCGCCGCGGTCCCGGTCGACGCCGTCGTCCCCGACTGGCCGGACCCCCGCCAGCGCGACCGCGCCATCGACTCCCTCATCGCCGACGGCCTCGCCGAGGTGACCGACGCCGCCCTCCATCTCCCCCGCTGACACCCCTCCCCTGATCCTCTCCCCCTGACCCGCCCCCTGACCCGCGAGACCGTGAGCCGTCAGGACGGATCGACGGAAGGCGCGGAAGGCTGGGGCGCGGAAGGCTGGGGCGCGGGAGCGCGGCGGACGGGGTCGGGGCCGAGCGAGGCGGCGACGCGGTCGGGGCGGAACTGACCGGCGCCCCAGAGGACCAGGATCACCGCGACGAACACGCCCCACATCACCATGCCCAGCGGGCCGGCGACCGTCAGCGACGGGAACGGCGAGTCGGCGGCGATCACGAGACCGATGGCGCCGGCGGCGGCGTTGAACGCCCCGTGCGCGAGGACCGCGGGCCAGACGGACCCCGTGCGCAGCCGCGTCCACCCCAGGAGGATGCCGAAGAAGACGCAGGCGACCATCATCAGGAGCACACCGAGCGGGTTGGGCTCGGCGAAGTTGTACCCGAGCAGGATGAGCGGTGCGTGCCAGAACCCCCAGAACGCGCCGGAGATCACCAGCGCCGGCCACACGCCGAGCGGACGCAGGGCGGGGACGAGCCAGCCCCGCCAGCCCAGCTCCTCCCCGAACGCGAACGGGATGTTGATGAGCGCGCCGACCGGGATCAGGACCAGCTGCATCGTGACGAGGAAGCCCGCGGGCGGCAGCGGGGTGCTCGCGGGCACGCTCTCCCGGATCGCCGCAGCGAACCCGGAGAACTCCACGAGGTCGAGCGTGATGAGCCCGGTGAGGGCGAGCACGGCGATGCCGAGGAAGATCAGCAGCGGCGCGGCGACGATCATCGCCGCCGTCATCCCGACGGTGCGGCCGGCGGGACGCAGGGGCCACATGCCGAGCTCGCGCAGCACCGCGCGCGCCCCGCGCCGTCCCTGGGTCCGCCGCTGCACGAGGAGCGCAGCCACGGTCGCCAGGGCGGGCGTGAACATCATTCCCGCCGCGGTCGGGGCGAGCAGCGGGTCCGTCAGTCCTTGGCCGCGCAGCCAGAGCGGCAGGGCGACGAGCCAGCTCAGCGCGACCGAGGCGACGGCGAAGACGATGACGGCGGGCCAATCCACGGAGGTGACGGGTCTCATGTCATCGACGCTATCCACCGGCCACTCGCGACGCCTCCCCCTCGGGGAGGACATCCGCACGGGGGACGTCCGCGAACCGGGTTGTTCCGGCGCGCACCCCCGCGCGGATGCGCGACGCCGGGTAACGTGCGGCCCATGACCGCCCTCGTCGTCTACGAATCGCACTACGGGAACGGTGAGCGCATCGCCGCCGCCATCGCCGAGGAGCTGGGCACCCACGCCGTCCCGGTCGCGTCCGCCCCCGACCTCCTCGACGCCGACGTCGACCTGCTGGTCGCCGGCGGACCGACCCACGGGCTCACGCTCTCGTCCACCGTGTCCCGCGCGGCGGCGCGTGCGGCGGGGGGCGCGGACGGGGTCGGCGGCATCGCCGACTGGCTGCGCACGGTGGCCGTCGGCCCTCCCCCGCGCATCGCCCTGTTCACGACGCACACGAGCCCGCTTTCGGGCTCGGCGGCGAAAGCGGCCAAGCGGCTGCTGTCGCGTCGCGGCGTGCCCACGGACGCGATCGCCGCCTTCCTCGTCGCCGGGCAGCAGGGCCCGCTCAAGGACGGCGAGATCGACCGCGCGCGCGACTGGGCCCGGACGCTGCGGGGCTGAGCTCAGTCCTCCGCGGAGTCCTCGCGGGGCTTGAGGTACGGATCGGCGTCCCCGGCGAAGGCCGCGCCCGCGGCGAGGCCGGCGACGGCGGCGTCCCGCTCCTGCGCCTCGCGCAGCAGGTCGGCGATGTGCCCGGCATTCTCGGGGAGGGCGTCCGGGATGAACTCGAGCGAGGGCGTGAGCCGGACGCCGAGCTGCTTGCCGACCTCGCTGCGGAGCATGCCGGTCGCCGCCTTGAGCGCCGCCGCGGTGTCCTCGCGCGCCTGGTCGTCCCCGTAGACGGTGTAGAAGACCGAGGCGTGCTGGAGGTCGCCGGTCACCCGGACGTCCGTGATCGTGACGAATCCGAGGCGCGGGTCGCGCAGCCCCTTCTCGAGGCGCTCCGCGACGAGCACGCGGATCCGATCGGCGAGTCTCGCCTGTCGTTCGTTCGACATCTTCTCTTTCCCTCACTTCATTCGAGCGGGTGGTTCAGGGGCCGAGCGCGGTGGAGGCGGAGCCGACCGTGCCGCGGAGGCAATTGGGGCGGGGGCCCCACTCTTGCCTCCGCGGCACGGTCGGCGCAGCCGTAGCCGCAGTCGACGTACAGGGATCAGCCGCGCGGCTTCTCCACCATCTCGGTCGTCTCGATCTCGTCGCCGACCTGGATGTCGTTGTACTTGCCGAGACCGATACCGGCCTCGAAGTCCGTACGCACCTCGGTGACGTCGTCCTTGAAGCGGCGCAGCGACTCGATCTGCAGGCCGTCGGCGAGGACGACCCCGTCGCGGATGACGCGCGCCTTGGCGTTGCGCGTGATCGTGCCCGAGCGGACGATGACACCGGCGATGTTGCCGAACTTCGAGGAGCGGAACACCTCGCGGATCTCGGCGACACCCGACTGGACCTCTTCGTACTCCGGCTTGAGCAGGCCCTTGAGCGACTGCTCGACATCGTCGATCGCGTTGTAGATGACCGAGTAGAACCGGACGTCCACACCCTCGCGGGCCGCGCGCTCGCGGGCCTTCGTGTCGGGACGGACGTTGAAGCCGATCACGATCGCGTTGTCGATCGTGGCCAGGTTGATGTCGGACTCGGTGATCGCACCGACGCCGCGGTGGATGATCCGCAGCTGCACCGAGTCGTCGACCTCGATCTTCAGCAGCGACTCCTCGAGCGCCTCGACGGCACCGGAGACGTCGCCCTTGATGATGAGGTTGAGCGACTCGACCTTGCCCTCTTCGAGCGCACGGGTGAAGTCCTCGAGCGAGATGCGCTTGCGGGCCTTGGCCAGCTGCGCGTTGCGCTCGGCGGCCTCGCGCTTCTCGGCGATCTGACGGGCCATCCGGTCCTCGTCGGTGACGATGAAGGTGTCACCGGCGCGGGGCACGGAGTTCAGACCCTGCACCTGGACCGGACGCGACGGGAAGGCCTCGTCGACGGCGTCGCCGTTCTCGTCGATCATGGCGCGGACGCGGCCGTAGGCCGTACCCGCGACGATCGCGTCGCCGACGCGGAGCGTTCCGGACTGGATGAGGACGGTCGCGACCGAACCGCGGCCCTTGTCGAGCTTCGCCTCGATGGCGACACCGCGCGCGGCCTTGTTCGGGTTGGCCGTGAGGTCGAGACCGGCGTCGGCGGTCAGCAGCACCGCGTCCAGGAGGTCCTGGATGCCGATGTTCTGACGCGCGGAGACGTCGACGAACATGACGTCGCCGCCGTACTCCTCGGCGACGAGGCCGTACTCGGTCAGCTGCTGACGCACCTTGGCGGGGTTCGCCTCGGGCTTGTCGACCTTGTTCACCGCGACCACGATCGGCACGTTCGCCGCCTGGGCGTGGTTGAGCGCTTCCACCGTCTGCGGCATGATGCCGTCGTCCGCCGCGACCACGAGGATCGCGATGTCCGTGACCTGCGCACCGCGGGCACGCATGGCGGTGAACGCCTCGTGGCCGGGGGTGTCGATGAAGGTGATGGCGCGCTCGATGCCGTCGTGCTCGGTCCACACCTGGTAGGCACCGATGTGCTGGGTGATGCCGCCGGCCTCGCCCGCGACGACGTTGGTCTGCCGGATGGCATCCAGAAGTCGCGTCTTTCCGTGGTCGACGTGACCCATGACGGTGACGACGGGCGGACGGATCTCGAGGTCGTCCTCGCTCTCGGCCTCCAGCTCCGCCTCGAGGTCGAGACCGAAGCCCTCGAGGAGCTCCTTGTCCTCGTCCTCGGGCGAGACCATCTGGATCTTGTAGCCGAGCTCCGCGCCGAGGACCTCGAAGGTCGCCTCGTCGAGCGACTCGGTGGCCGTGGCCATCTCGCCGAGGTTGAAGAGGATCGTCACGAGCGTGCCGGGCTGCACGGTGTAGCCGCGGATCGCCTCGAGCTTGTCGGCGAAGTCCGCGATCGACGCGCCGCGCCGCAGGCGGATGATCTCGCCGTTGCCCTTCTGGACGTTGACGCCGCCGACGACCGGGGCATCCCGCATCTCGAACTCTTGCCGCTTCGCCCGACGCGACTTGCGCTGCTTGCTCTTGCCGCCGCCCTTGCCGAAGGCACCCGCGGTGCCGCCGCCGGGGCCACGGCCGCGTCCGCCGCCGCCACCGGGGCGACCGGCGAATCCGCCCGGAGCACCGCCGGGCGCACCCGGACGCTGGAAGCCGCCGGCACCGCCGGGACGGCCGGGACCGCCGGGCCGCTGCTGGAAGGGAGCGCCGGGACGACCGGCGCCGCCGGGACGACCCGCGCCGCCGGGGCGCGGGGCTCCGGGACGGGGTGCGCCGGGGCGCGGAGCCTGCGGACGCGGGATGTTGCCCGGGGTGGGCCGCTGCCCCATGCCCTGCGCCGAGGCGAACGGGTTGTTGCCCGGGCGCGGTCCGGCGGGACGCTGGCCCATGCCCTGCGCCGAGGCGAACGGGTTGTTGCCCGGGCGCGGGGCGCCGCCGGGGCGCGGCGCGGCCGGTGTGGGCGCTCCGGGCGTCGGGGCGCCGCCATCACGCTGCGCGGACGCCGCGGGCGCCGCGGACTCGGCGGCGGGGGTCGCGGGAGCCGCGGGAGCCGACGGGGTCGCCGGTCCGGGCTTGGGGCCGCCCGGGGTGGGGGCCGAGGCGGCCGGAGCCGCGGTCGAGGACGCCGCCGGCGCGGCGGAGGCCGAGGGGGTCGGCGCCGCCGGTGCGGCGGGAGCCGACGGTCGCGCCGGTCCGGGCCGGGCACCGCCCGCGGGTCGTGCCGCGGGACGCGCCGCGGGGGCGCTGGGCGTCGCCGAGCCGGCGGACGGGGCTCCACCGGAGGCGGCTCCGTCGGCCTCGAGGGCCGCACGGAGCTTCCGCGCCACGGGGGGCGCGATGGTCGACGAGGGGCTCTTGACGTATTCGCCGAGTTCCTTCAGCTTCGCGAGGGCGACTTTGCTGTCGACGCCGATCTCGGAAGCGATTTCGTGCACGCGTGGGTTTGCCACAATTCTCCTGTCTGGGGGCCTACCCGGACAGGGCAGACCGTTACTTGCGGACGGGTCTCATTTCGAGCCGTTCACTTCGTGTCCATAGCCGTTCAGCCTTTTCGCTGGTGGGTATCGTGAAAGGTCTGCGTGTCGAGCGGGCCCGACACACGCAATGCTCGTCCGAAGGCGCGTCGCCGGATGGCGAGGTCCACGCACGCATCCGTGTCATGCACCCATGCGCCCCGCCCCGGAAGCACGGCCTTCTCGTCGGCGACGAGGACTCCGTCCCGCTCCGCGACTCTCAGGAGGGCGGACCGGGGGGCGCGCACGCGGCATCCCACGCACGTTCGAACGGGTTCCATCCTACCCCCGTCAGGCGTCCTCGAGAATCGAGTCCGGCTGAATGTCGATCTTGGCGCCCGTCAGCTTGGCGGCGAGCCGTGCGTTCTGGCCCTCCTTGCCGATCGCGAGCGACAGCTGGTAGTCGGGGACGAGCGCGCGGACGGCCTTCGTGTTCGCGTCCAGCACGAAGCTCGAGGTGACCTTGGCGGGCGAGAGGGCGTTCGCGACGAACTTCGCCAGCTCCGCGTCGTAGTCGACGATGTCGATCTTCTCGCCGCCGAGCTCCTCCGTGACCGCGCGCACGCGGCGGCCGAGCTCACCGATGCAGGCGCCCTTGGCGTTGATGGCCGGATCCTTCGCCGTGACGGCGATCTTCGTGCGATGCCCGGCCTCGCGGGCGAGCGAGGTGATCTCCACGAGACCGGACGCGATCTCGGGCACCTCGAGGGCGAACAGCTTGCGCACGAGTCCGGGGTGCGTGCGCGAGACGGTGATCTGCGGGCCCTTCGTGCCCTTGGACACCGAGGTCACGTAGACGCGCAGGCGAGCGCCGTGCGGGTACTCCTCGCCCGCGACCTGCTCCTCGGGCGGCAGGATCGCCTCGACGCTGCCGAGGTCGACGTGCACCATGCGCGGGTTCGGGCCCTGCTGGATGACCCCCGCGACGATGTCGCCCTCCTTGCCGCGGAACTCGCCGAGGATCGCGTCGTCCGCGATGTCGCGCAGCCGCTGGCTGATGACCTGCTTCGCCGCGAAGGCGGCGATGCGGCCGAAGTCCTCGGGGGTGGACTCCTCCTCGCCGATGACGGCGCCCTCCTCGTCGAGAAGCGGCACGAAGACCGCGACGTGACCGGTCTTGCGGTCGAGGACGGCGCGCGTGCCCTCGGGCAGCTCGCCGTCGGGCGAGGTGTGCTTGGCGTAGGCGGTGAGGATGGCCTGCTCGATGATGCGGACGAGTTCGTCGAAGGGGATCTCCTTCTCACGCTCGACCGTCCGCAGCAGTCCCAGATCGATGTCCACGGTTTCCTCCCTATTCAGCTCTCGGTGCGCGGATGCCGCCGCACCATCCTCACGACTTTACCGGACGCGTCCGTGATTATCTCCGGAGAACGGATGTCTGCGACGGCGTCCGGCTGGGTATCGTGAGCGCATGCGCACCCCTCGCGGCTCCGCCCCCACGACCGCCGACCCCGGCCTGATCGGACTGCTCGGCTTCGTCATCGCGACGATGACGGCACAGCTGGCGCACCTGGGCGTACAGAACGAGAGCGCCGTGTTCTGGGTGGGCGCCGTGTTCGGCGGCATCGTGCAGGTGACCGCGGGGATGCTCTCGTACTTCATCGGCGACGACTTCCACTTCATCGTCTACAACGCGTTCGGCTGGTACTGGATCTGCATGCCCGGGTTCCTCCTCGGCGGCGAGCTCGGCTTCTTCGAGGTGTCCGGTCCCGCGCGCCCGCTCTTCTCGATGATCTTCGCGATCCTCGCCTTCGCCTTCGTCTTCGCGGGGGCGACGCACAACACGGTGCTGCCCCTGACCCTCGCGTGCGTGAGCCTCGGGCTGGCACTGGAGTCGGCGGGGAGCTTCGCCGGAGCGGACGCGCTCGGAGTGGTCGGAGCGTGGTTCCTGCTCGCCGCGTCGGCCCTGGCGACCTACATGCTCGTGGAGAAGTTCTTCTGGCGCACGATGGGCCGTCACGTCGTCCCGCTCGGCCCCGCGTGGATCGCCGGCGGGGCCGACCGAGAGCCCTGAGCGTGACGCAGGCGTCGGCCGCGCGGCAGGTGGAGTCGAGCTCCCTCGTGCGCCTCCTCGCGCGGGGAGGCTACGCGGCGGACGGACTGGTCCACACGCTCGTCGGCGCCCTCGTCGTGACGCTCGCGTTCGGCGGGCGCGGCGACGCCGATCAGGCCGGCGCGCTGCGCGCGATCGCGGGGGCGCCCCTGGGACTCGTCGTGCTGTGGGCGATCGCGGTCCTCCTCGCCGGCCTGGCGCTCTACCAGCTGCTGTCCGGGATCCTCGTGCGCTCACCGCAGGGTGCCCGCTCCGCCGTGAAGGCCTGGGGGCGACGCATCTCGGCGTGGGGGCAGAGCGTGGTCTTCGCCGCGATGGGCGTGCTCGCCGCGTCGGTCGCGGTGGGAGCCCGGCCGAACGGGAACCGGGCCGCCGAAGGTGCGAGCCGAGGCGCCCTGTCCCTCCCGGGCGGAGGCCTCGTGCTCGCGCTCGTGGGCCTCGGGATCGCCATCGGCGGCGTGGCGTTCGTCGTCATGGGCGTGCGCCGTTCGTTCGTGCGGTCGATGTCGATCCCCGCGAACGGGCTCGGCCGCTTCGTCACGGGTCTCGGCGTCGTGGGCTACGCCGCGAAGGGGGTCGCCCTGGCGGTCGTCGGGAGCCTCCTGCTCGTCGCGGCGGTGCGCGCCGATCCCGCACAGGCGGGCGGTCTCGACGACGCCTTCGACTCGCTGCGCGCGGTGGCGCTCGGCCCCCTGCTCGTCGGCGTCGTCGGCGCGGGATTCGTGGCGTACGGGGTGTTCCTCTTCTTCCGCGCACGCTTCGCCCGGCTCTGACCTCCGTCGCGGCGTCCGGCGCCGCGGGACGCCCGCTGTCAACCCCCTGGGCGCGTCCGCGCCGACGGGGCATCCTCGGCTCATGACTGAGATCACCGGAACCGACGCCCTCGCCCGCGTGAAGGAGCTCGTCGAAGACATCGACTTCACGATGCTCACCACCGTCGACGAGGAGGGGCACCTCGTGTCCCGCCCGATGTCGACGCGGCAGATGGACGACGCGGGCGACATCTGGTTCTTCACCTCCGAAGACACCGAGAAGGTCGATGAGGCGCGCAGCCACCGCGATGTGGGCCTCTCGTACTGCGACGCCAAGGGCATGCGGTACGTGTCCGTCGCCGGACGGGCGAGCATCGAGCACGACCGGGCGAAGATGGAGGAGCTCTACTCTCCGTCGCTCGACATCTGGTTCGAGGACGGGCTCGACACCCCCGGCATCGTCCTGCTGCGCGTCACGCCGTCACTGACGGAGTTCTGGGAGCCGGCGAAGGGCAAGCTCGCGATGGCCGCGGGCATGCTGAAGTCCCTCGTCACGAGGGACACCCCCGACGACGACATCATGAACCACGGCAGGATCGTCTGCTGATCGTTCCGATCGCCGTGCCGACGTCGCCCGTCAGGCCGGTCGCGCCGCGGCGGGAGCACTCGCCAGAGCGTTGACCGCACGGATGAGATGGAACAGCTCTCCGACCCGGAAGGGGTCGTAGCGCATCACGAGCCGCGGGAGGTCGAGGGCGTCGTCGTCCTCGACCTCCGCCTTCAAGGGTCCCCGGCGCTGGATCTCGCCCGAGGCGAGCACCGCACCGAAGCGGGCGTTGAGGTCGGCCAGCTCGGCGTCGGTGGGCGCGACGCGCAACCGCAGCACGAGACGCTGACGCACCCATCGCAGGGAGACGAAGTTGCGGTAGAACCCCGTCACCTCCTCGACCGCCTCGTCGACCGAGTCGGTGATGAGCACCCGATCCAGGTCGTCCGGCGAGATCACGCCCTCGGGGATCAGGTGGTCGTCGGCGAAGCGTCGCAGCCCCTGCCAGAATCCGCCGCCGGGGCGGTCGAGGAGCACGATCGGGGTCGGAACTGCCTTCCCGGTCTGCTGCAGCGTCAGCAGCTCGAACATCTCGTCGAGGGTGCCGAACCCGCCGGGCATGCACACGAATCCGCTGGATTCCTTCACGAGCATGAGCTTCCGGGTGAAGAAGTACTTCATGACGACGTTCCGGGCGTGGGCGGAGATCACCGCGTTGGGCTTCTCTTCGAAGGGCAGGCGGATGGAGACGCCGAGCGAGTGCTCGGGCCCCGCGCCCTCGGCGGCGGCCTGCATGATGCCCGGCCCGGCACCGGTCACCGTCATCCAGCCCCGACCGGCGAGAGCCGCGGTGAGCTCCACCGTGAGCCGGTAGAGCTCGGAGTCCGGTCTCGTCCGCGCCGAGCCGAACACCGTGACCTTCGGCACCCCGCGGTAGGGGGCGAAGAGGCCGAAGGCGGCGTGCATCTCGGTGAGGGCGGCGGAGGTGATCTTGAGATCGAGCCGATCGCTGTCGTCGAGGCCGAGACCGACCCCGGTGGCGAGGATCCGCGCCACGAGGTCGGCGTCATGCTCGATGCCGGCGTCGGCGAGCAGACGGCGGATGTCGGCCGTGACGTCGGCCGGGACGGTGGAGCGGGGTGCCATCCCCCCAGCCTGACACCCCGGCGCTCGTTCCGGTGAACGATCGGCGAACGGCGCGGGATCACCCCCGCAACACCCAGTCGGCGTCGCTCGTGGCCAGGGCGCGCAGCGCGAGCACCGACAGGCCGACCAGCTCCAGAGCCCCGCCCGCGACGGCGAACCACTCCCCCAGCCCCGCGAACACGTTGAGCGCGTGACCGACGGGCCAGGCCATGATCAGCGCCCCCGCCCACCACGGGACCTCCGCCCCGGCGCGGCGCGAGGCGAAGATCGCCGCGAGGCCCAGCAGGAGGGTGCCCGCCAGGTTGCCGACGACGAAGAGGGCGAACAGTGGGAGGAGCAGCGGAGAGGACGAGGCCTCGAGCGCGGCCACCGCCCAGGGGTCGGACGGGCCGCCGCCCGCGGCCACGATTCCGAGCGCGCCGAAGTTCGTCGCGGCGACGGCGGCGTAGCAGACGTATCCCGCCACCATCGGGACGACGGCCCACAGCGCGAGGCGAGGCGCCCACGGGCGCAGCACGCGCAGCGCGGCGGGAAGGCCCGCGACCAGGGCGAGCCCGGCGGCGATCACGAGGATCGAGCACGCGGCGATGGCGTCCGGGTATCGGCCGAAGAAGGCGAGGGTCTCGCTCGCCGGGCCCGTGTCGGAGAGCCCGCTCTCCGTCGAGACGACGGCGTAGATCGTGTTGCAGACGAGATGCAGCAGGATGCCGAGGGGCAGCGCGACCGCGGCGGCGACGCGGCGGAAGCCCACCGTGGGATCGGCGACGGATGACGCGCCGGGACGGGACGACACGGTGCGGGCGGGGGTGGAGGACATCGGGGACATCGGGGCTCCTCTCGGGGTGACGTCCTCCGAGCATCGCCCGCCGTCGGCTGCGCCGCGTCGGGGCGGACCCGCGGCGCGGGTGGGTGCTGACACGGATGCGTACTCCGGCGGGGGGCTCTAGATTCTGTGCATGAGAAGCACCGGTGCGCCCGCCGGAGCGACGCCCGTGCGCGTCGCCGCAGCGCTGTGCGCGCTCGGGTTCGCGGCGATCCCGCTCGGCCTGTCCGCCGCGGGACCCGGCATGCTCAAGCCGGCCGACGCGCTCGCGCCGATCGCGCTGATCGCGCTCGTCCCCCTCGGCCTCGGTCTGACCCTCGCGTGGCGCACACCGCGGCATCCGGCCGGCGCCCTGCTGTCGGCGGCGGGAGCGGCGGGCTTCGTCGAGAACGCGGTCGCCGACGATCGGTTCGGTCCGCTGCAGGGGACCTGGATGCTCCTGTATCTGCCCTTCGCTCTGCTTCTGCTCCTCATGCCCGACGGGCGAGCCGCGACGCCGGGATGGCGACGCGTGGGGTGGTCGATCAGCGCGATCGTGGTGGCGTTCATCGCGCTCGTCGGTGCCGCCTGGGCACTCCCCGCGGCGGCGGACGCGCTCCAGGCGGCGGCACTCGCGGCTCTGATCGCCTTCCTGCTCTGCCTCCTCGCCTGCGCGAGCGCCCCCATCCTGCGCTACCGGCGCGCGAGCGAGTCCGACCGGCTCCGGCTGCGGTGGGTCCTCCTCGCCGGCGCGACGCTGCCGGTCACGCTGCTGCTGTGCTGGACGAGCTACCTCGTACTGGGCGGCCCCGATCTGGTCGGCATCGGACTGGTGACCATGTACGTCACGATCCCGGTGGGCGTCGTCGTCGCGATCATCCGGCCCGACCTGGCGGACATCGACCGTCTCGCGGTCACGACCGCCGCCGCGGGGTCGCTCGCCGTCGCCGTCCTCGTCCTCCTCTCCGTCGCGAGCATCCTCTCCGGCGGCCCCCTGTCGCTCTGGCCGCCCGCGGTCGCCCTCGGCACGGTGTCGCTGCTGTGCGCAGCCGCCGCGGCGTGCTTCCCGCTGGCCCACCGGCTGTGCGACCGCGCGCTGTACCCTCAGCGGGCCCGCGGCGTCGCCGCCGTCGAGGATCTCGCCCGACGCATCGACCGCGGCGCGGCCCGTCCCGAAGAGCTCCAGGACGTCCTCCGGCAGACCCTGCGCGATCCGGACCTCGTCGTCGCGTACCACCGGATCGGCGACGGCGCGCTCGTCGGGCTGGACGGAACACCTGCCCGCGCCGACGGCGCCGTCGGCGCGGTGCGCGCGCGGGGAGAGGAGATCGGCGCGATCCTCCCGTCGCCGGCCCGCGTCGCACACGTCCCGGCCGCCGTCGTGCGCGCCGCGGTCCCCCTCGTGGACGCCCTGCGCACACGCGCCGAGCTGAGCGAGGCGAAGGCCGAGATCGAGGCGTCGCGCGAGCGGATGCTGCGGGCGGGCTACGACGAACGGCGCCGCATCGAGCGCGACCTGCACGACGGCGCCCAGCAGCGCCTGATCGCCCTGGGCATGCGGCTGCGCGTCCTGCAGCGCACCACGACGACCGATGCCGTCGTCGCCGACGGTCTGGACGCCGTCGTCGCCGAGCTCGGCATCGCGGTCGCGGAGCTGCGCCGCCTCGCGCACGGTGTCCGGCCCGGCGCACTCGACGACGGGCTCGCCGCGGCCCTCGCCGCCCTCGCCGAGACGGCGCGGGACGCGCCGACGCGGGTGGAGCTCCACGTCGACGACGTCGAGCTTCCGGACGCCGTGGCCACGACCGCCTACTTCGTCGTGAGCGAGGCCGTCGCGAACGCACTCAAGCACGCGGGCGCCGACGTGGTGCGGGTGAGCGTGCGCTCCGGACCCGGTCACGTGCGGGTGCGCGTCGAGGACGACGGTGTCGGCGGCGCGACACGCACCGCCGCCGGCGGGCTCACGGGCCTCGCCGACCGCGTCGGTGCGCTGGGCGGGCGCGTCACGATCGATTCGTCACCCGGCTCGGGGACGACGCTGGAGGCGGTGCTGCCGTGCGGGTCGTGATCGGCGAGGACTCCGCCCTCTTCCGCGAGGGGCTCGGGGCGCTGCTCGCGCAGGCCGGGCACGAGGTCGTCGGCCGCGCATCGACGGGGGCGGCGGCTGTCGCGCAGGTCAGGGCGCACCGACCCGACATCGTCGTCCTCGACATCCGCATGCCGAGGGACGACGAGGGGATCGAGGCGGCCCTCGAGATCCGCGGCTGGGAGCCGCCCACGCCGGTGCTCCTGCTGTCGCAGCACATCGAGACGAGGCGGACGGTCGAGCTCGTCGCGGGCGGGGCGATCGGCTACCTGCTCAAGGACCGCGTCCTCGACGTCGACGAGTTCCTCACCGCGCTCGACCGTGTGGCCGCGGGGGGCACCGCCCTCGACCCCGAGGTCGTCACACGACTTCTGGGCGCGGCACGCTCGCACAGCGTCCTGGACGCCCTGACGGCGCGCGAGCTCGACGTCCTGGCCCTCATGGCCGAGGGGTGGTCGAACGCGGCGATCGCCCGCAGGCTGTTCCTGTCGGAGCGCACCGTCGAGACCCACACCGGCTCGATCTTCACGAAGCTCGCCCTGCCGGAATCCCCCGACGGCAATCGACGGGTCCGCGCGATCCTCGCCTACCTGGATGCCGCGCCGGCGTGACCCCGGACCGCGCCGGCGGCCGTCGTCGAGACAGACGGGTCGGCACGTGCTGACACGGAGCGCACCGCGGGCCGGCACGGAGGGCGGCGCAGCCCCGTCTCGCGATCCTGGATCCATGACGACAACACACCCGTCCCGTTCCCGCTCGCTCACCGTTCTCCGCACGGGCGTCGCGCTCGCCGCCCTCATCGCCGTCGTCGACGTCGCCGGGCTCCTCCTGGCCGGCATCGGCCACGCACCGATCGAAGTGGTCCTCCTCACGAGCACGCTCGCCCTCCTGACCCTCGCCACCGTGCCGTTCGCCTGGCACCGCGCGGCGTGGGCCGTCTGGATCGCGGCCATCACGCGCGGGCTGGCGTCGCTCGGCGTGATCCCCCTCCTCGTCGTGCCGGAGGCGCCGAAGGACGCGATCCCGATGGCGATCGTCAGCCTGGTGCTCACGGTCGTCGCCCTCGTGATGCTCGTGGTCGGGCTGCGCTCCCGCCGCTGAGGACCGGCGCCGGGGCGGGCGTCCGATCCTCGACCGCCCGTTCCGGTGGCCGGATCGGCCCGGGCCCCTCACCGCGAGCCGGGATCCCCGCGTTCCCCGAGTCCCGCCGCGCGAGCGCGCGCCGCGGCCTCCGCGCGATCACGGGCGTGGAGCTTCGCGAGCACGTTCCCGACGTAGTTGTGGACGGTCTTCGGGGCCAGTCCCAGCCGACGGGCGATCTCGGCGGGGGCGAGGTCGTCCGCGAGCAGCGCCAGCACCTCGTGCTCGCGCTCGGTGAGCCCGGGGATGACCGTCGCCGGCCGCCCGACGGCGACGTGGGCGAGCAGGTGACCGGCGACCGCGGGGCTCAGGATGACCTCCCCGGCGGCGACGGCGCGGATCGCACGCGCCAGCTCGTCGATCTCCGCGTTCTTCACGAGGTAGCCGCGGGCACCGGCGCGCAGAGCCTGGAGCACCGTCTCGTCGTCGTGCATCGTGAGCACCAGCGTGCGCACGCCCGGGGCGACGGCGGCGAACCGACGTATCGCGGCGAGTCCTCCCCCGCCCGGCATCGAGAGGTCCATGACGGCGACGTCCACGGCGTCCGCCCCCGATCGCGCGCACCATGCCAGCGCCTCCTCGCCCGTGCCCGCCTCGCCGACGATCTCGATGCCGTCCTCCTCGCCGAGCATCGTGCGCACGCCGTCGCGGTAGAACGGGTGGTCGTCGACCAGCAGCACCCGGATCCTCATGCGACACCGCTTCCGGGCGACAGCGGCAGGCGAGCCTCGATCAGTGTCCCGGCAGCCGACGAGCGGATGGCGAAGGTGCCGCCGACCTCCGTCGCCCGCTCCCTCATGGTGCGCAGCCCGTTGCCGGCCGCCCCTCCGGCGGCGAGGTCGACGCCGCACCCGTCGTCGGCGATCCGGACGATCAGGGTGGCGGCGGCGACTGTGAGGACGGCGTCGCACCGGCGGCAGGCGGAGTGCCGCAGCGCATTCGCGATCGCCTCCGTGGCGATGCGATACGACGCGAGCGCCACCGCCGCGTCCAGCGGCGGCACCGAGTCCGCCGTCACGCGCACGCGGGGGTCGTTGCGCCAGAGGAGCGCGATCCCGGCGGCGACCCCGTGCCGGTCGAGCACCGCCGGGCGCAGCGCCGCGACGACCCCGCGCACCTCATCCACGGCGTCGTCGAGACCGGATCGCGCTCCCCGCAGCAGTTCGCGGGCGCGGTGGGGATCCGCCTCGACGAGGCGCTCGGCGAGCGCGACGCGCTGCTGCAGACTGGCCAGCGTCGGTCCCACTCCGTCGTGGAGCTCCCGCTGCAGGTGCCGGCGCTCCTCCTCGCGGGCCGCCGTCAGAGCCGCCGCCGACGCCCGCAGCTCCGCGGTCAGCAGCGCCGCGCGCACGGCGAGCGCCGCGGGTCGGCACAGTCCGCGGATCAGACGGTCGTCGCGCGGGCTCAGCCGCTCGCCGCGTCGTGGGCTCACCCGGACCGTCCCCACGGCGTCGCCGTCCGCCTCGAGCGCATAGTGTGCCGGGAGGTCGGCGACGGCGCCGTCCGTCGCCGCGACGGCACGCGCGCCGGTGATCGTCTCGACGTCGACGCGCGGCAGACGCAGCGCACGGGCGACGGTCTGCGCGATCCGATCGAGGGTGTCCTGCAGTTCGATGCTCGTCGCCAGCTCCTCCCCGAGGCGCTCCAGCACGAGCGCGGGCTCGTCCCGCAGCCCGTAGAGGCGTCGGTTCACCGCGCGCTGCACGAGGCGTCGGACCGGCTCGGCCCCGACGGCGACGACCGCGGTGGCCGCGACCGGCAGCGCGATCGGCGTGCCCTCCGGCCACGCGAGTCCGACCACCCCGACGACGACGGCGTAGCTGGACGCGACGAAGACGGTGAGGGCCACCCAGACCGCGGCGCGCCCGATCACGAGGTCGACGTCGAACAAGCGATAGCGGAGCATCGCGAAGGCGATCGAGACCGACAGCGCCGTCGAGATGAGCGCCGACCCGAGCACGACCGCCACGTCGCCCGGTCCCGACAGCCCGGCGATCGTGCCCGGAGGCAGCGCGATGACGACGATCAGTGCGGCGACCTGCACGACGAGCGCGACGAGGACCCATTTCGTCTGCTGGCGTTCGACCGGCGTCGAGACGCGGCGGTAGCGCCACACCTGCGATGCGACGAGGCTCGCGACCAGGAGCAGCATGAGGACCGCCAGCAGCGCTCCCGCCGCAGGCGGGTACGCGTCCCAGGGGAAGGCGAGGGCGAGGGCCGCCGCGGCGACCCATCCGAGGATCAGCCATCCGCTCCACACCGGCACCAGGCGTCCGTTCGGGAACAGGTAGGCGCACGGCAGGAACGCGAAGCACGACAGCACGGTGACGGCGGGCCCGACGCCCGCGGCACCGGCGAACGTCTCGACGGCGATCTCGTCGATACGGGTGGCGCCGATCGTGTACAGCACGAGGGCGACGGTGAGGTACGCCGAGAAGGGGGTGAGACCGGGCGCTGCGACGATGAATCCCGCGGCGACGAACGCCACGACGAGCGGGATGAGATCGCCGGCGAGCAGGAGGACGTCGACGGGCGAGGACGCGGGCCGATGCACCTGTGCCAGCACGATCGTCGTCAGGCAGGCGACGGCGACGACCGCGAGCGTCGTCGTCAGCGCGACGCGCACCGCGGTCGCGGCCCGGCGAGGGTCGGGCCGCTCCGCCGTGGAGACGAGGGCCGTCATGGGGGTCAGCTTAGGGTCGGCGCCGTCGCGTCAGCCAGACGATTCCGAGGGGCGTCCACAGCAGGGCGAGCGCGAAGGGCGGCACGACGTCGTACGCGACCGCCCCGAGCACCGCGAGGACCAGACCGAGGACACCCAGCACCAGCCCGGCGATGCGGCGGCAGCCGCTGCGGTGCAGGGCGAACCCCGCGAGCGCGATGGCGACGGCCGCCAGGACGAAGGCGACGCGGCCCGTGACCTCGGCGGTGCGGAACAGTCCGTTCTCGCCGAGCGTCGCCTCGCCGAAGCCACCCGCCGCGATGCGCAGGACGGCGTCGACGACGCCGACCGCGACGGACACCGCCGCGACGACGACACAGGCGCGGGCGACCGCGTGCGCCGGCGGCGAACCGGCGGCGATGGTGCGCGCCACGAGGACGACACCGAGACCCCCCACCGCCGCCGCGAGGAGGACGAGCAGCGCGAGCGTCGTCCACGCGCCGCCGAGGGCGTCGACCTGCGCCCTCGTCGCGGTCGGGAAGGCGCCGATCCCGGATGCCGCGAAGGCACCCGCCGATGCGGCGACGACGAGCACGTAGCCCCCGAGCGAGAGCGAGAGCAGCCAGCCGCCGAGACGGGCGCCTCGGGCGGGATCCTCCGTGCGGATCGGGTGCGCGGTCATGGTCGGTGTCCTTTCGATGCGGAGCCGGATGGCCTCCACCCTGGCGTTCCCGGATTCCCGGGGGCCAGGGACATCGCATCCGGCACCTGGGGGCCCGCCCCCATGACGCGCGGGTCCCCGCGGCGTCACAATGGGCGCATGCCGCCGGATCCGATTCGCGTGCTCGTCGCCGACGACCATCCGATCGTGCGCGGCGGACTGGTCGCGATGCTGACCACGCTGCCCGGCATCGAGGTCGTCGGCGAGGCGTCCGACGGCGCCGAAGCGGTGCGGGAGGCCGCGATCACCCGCCCCGACGTGGTGGTCATGGATCTCCGGATGCCGCGCGTCGACGGGGTCGAGGCGACGCGCAGGCTGCACGCCGATCACCCCGGGATCGCGGTCCTCGTGCTGACGATGTTCGACGAGGACGACCACGTCGCCGCAGCCCTCGCAGCGGGAGCGCGCGGATACGTGCTCAAGGGTGCCGCGCCCGAGGAGATCGAGCGGGCGCTGCGTGCCGTCGCCGGCGGCTCCGTCATCCTCGCGCCGGGCGTCGCCCCCTCGGTTCTCGGCCGCCTGCTTCCGCCGCGCCTCGCGGAGACGTTCCCGACGCTCACGCCGCGCGAGGGCGAGATCCTCGACCTCATCGCTCGCGGGGCGTCCAACGGCGCGATCGCCGACCGACTCGTGATCGCGGGGAAGACGGTCGGCAACCACGTGTCGTCGATCTTCCTGAAGCTCGGCGTCGCGACGCGAGCCGAGGCCATCGTGCGCGCACGCGAGGCGGGGCTGGGCCGGGGGCGGGATACGCCGTGAGGGTGCAGCGGATCGCCCTGGTCGTCGGGCTCCTCCTCGCCCTCGCCGCGGTGGGACCGGCGGCCGACGTGCGCGCCGCCGCGGACGGATCGCCGCCCGTCCTTCCCGTCATCGTGCTCGTCGTCACGGTCGCCCTCGCCCTCGTCGCCGTCGCGACGATCATTCCGGCCTGGCGGGGGTCGCGACGCGCCGCCGTGCTCGCGTCGTCCGTGCCGCTCGTGGGCAGCCTGACCGCGCTCCCCGCGTTCTTCGCCCCCGCGGACGTCCTTCCGCCGAGCGGCGTCGCCCTCGCCTCCGTCCAGGTCATCGTCGCCGGGGCGGTCTTCGTGGGCGTCCTCCTCCCGATCTCCACCGTCACGCTGCAGGCCGCGACCGCGGTCTTCGCGCTCGCGGTCTTCGGCTTGCTGACGGCGGTCTCCGACGCCGTCCTCCCCGCCGGCGCGCAACGCGCGGCGCAGACGGTCGCCGCCGTCGCCATCGCGATCGGCTACGCCCCCGGGCTGCGTCTGCTCCGGCGCACGGTGGGCCGGGCGCTCTTCGGCGGCCGGATCGATCCCTCCGGCACCGCGCGCACGGTCGGCGAACACCTGCGCACGACGGACACCGCCGACCAGACGCCCGCCGACGTCGTCGAGGAGGTCCGCGCGGCCCTGCGCCTGCCCCGGCTGTCCCTGCGCGACCGCGGTGGCCTCATCGCGGCCTCCGCGTCGCCGCGGGCGCAGGACGGCGTCACCGATGGCGCGGTCACGGAGAGCCTCATCGTCGACGCGGCGCACGACGCCGTGCTGGACGTCGCCCTCCGGCCCGGCGAGCTCCGGCTCTCTCGCGAGGACCGGGCGGCACTCGAGCTCCTGCTGCCGTCCCTGGCGCTGCTGCTGCGGACCAGACGGCTCGCGGCCGGTCTCGCGCGGGCGCGCGCGGCCACCGTGGAGGCTCGGGAGCGCGAGCGCTCCGGGCTGCACCGCGAGTTGCACGA
This sequence comes from Microbacterium sp. MMO-56, assembly GCF_037146215.1. NCBI lineage: Bacteria > Bacillati > Actinomycetota > Actinomycetes > Micrococcales > Microbacteriaceae > Microbacterium > Microbacterium sp. MMO-56. The sequence continues at coordinate 78,603 of NZ_JBBCVW010000007.1, read as the reverse complement.
CGGGCTCGGCCCCGTGCTGACGGGGGCGCTGTACCGCGCCGACGCCGCACGCCGACAGCTCGTCGACGACCCCGACGCGGCCGCGGCGACGCTCGACGCCGCGCGCGAGGAACTGCGCGCCGCCGTGGACGGCGTGCGGCGGGTGGCGTACGGCCTGCGCCCCATCGAACTGGAGGAGCACGGTCTCTGGGGTGCGCTCGCCCGTCAGGCGGGCGCGCGCGGACGTCTGACCGTGGCGGTCGACCTCCCGGGCGATCCTCCCGAGCTCACCCCCGCCGTCGAGCTGGCCGCCTTCCGCGTCGCCGCCGAGGCGATCGCGAACGCCGCACGGCACTCGTCGGGGACGCTCGTCGAGGTGAGCGTGCGGGTGACGAGCGACGGCCTCGCCGTCCGCATCCACGACGACGGGAGCCCGCCGCCGCGGTGGAGCGAGGGCATCGGCCTCGCATCGCTCCGCGACCGCGTCACGGAGCTGCGCGGACGGGTCGACGCGGGTCCGCGCGCCGACGGGTGGCGCGTCGACGCGTGGCTCCCTCTGTCGTGACGACGTGGGTGTCGTGACGACGTCGTCGTGAGCGTCGAGGGTCGTCGCCGCGGCGAATCCCGGTCGGCCGTCGCTCCCGCGTCCCGGGTGCGACTCCCGGCATCCGCCCGGCCGTGCGGGGGCGGGCCCCCATGCCGAGCGGCGACGGCGACGGGATGCTCGGTGGAGCGCCCCGCGAACGGCGGGGCCACGACAGTCAGGAGCACCCATGTCCCTCGCATCCTCCACCGCCCTCGACGGCGCCGCCGGGCGAGCGCGCCACCCCGCGCGTCTGCGCGTCGGCCTCGTGCTGAGCGTCCTGCTCGCCGTGCTCTCCGCGATCCCCGCGGTCTCCGAGATCGGCCTCGACGGCAGCGCGTGGGATGTCCTGGTGATCGCCCTCGCCGTCGTGATGCCCGCCATCGCTCTCGCCACGATCGTCCTGACGCCGCTCACGTGGACCGGGCGGCGCCGGTACGCCGTGATCGTCGCCGTCGGCCAAGCGGTGCTGATCCTTCAGCTCGTGATCCCGGTTGTGCTCTTCGCGCGCGGCGAGGTCCCCGGTCCCGTCGTCGTCGTGGCCTCGGTGTCCGCCGGGCTCAGCGCGCTGGCGCTGTGGTGCGTGCTCTCCGGCGCCCGCGGTCGCTGACGCCGATGCCCTCCGGCGACGCCCGCGGGGCCCGTGCCAGCACCGATGCGCCGCGGCGCCGCGAAGGACATGATGAGGGGACATGAGCCGGTTCCTCCTCACCGCGATGCCCTTCTCGGGACACGTCGCCCCCGTCACCGCCGTGGCCGCGCGGCTGGTGGCGCGCGGCCACGACGTGCGGATGTACACCGGCGGCGCGTTCCGCGCCCGCGTCGAGCAGACCGGAGCGCGCTTCATCCCCTGGCGCACCGCCCCCGACTTCGACGAGCAGAACCTCCCCGCCACCTTTCCGCGGCTGGTCGGGAAGAAGGGTCTGAGCCAGGTTCTCGTCAACATGGAGGACCTCTTCATCGCGACGGCGCCCGCCCAGTTGGCGGACGTGCGGGCGGAGTGGGAGCGCGAGCCCTGGGACGCCCTCGCGAGCGACGAGGCCTCACTGGCGCCGAGCATCATCGCGGAGGCCCTCGGATGCCGGTGGGCCACGATCGCCGTGCTGCCGCTGCATCTGGTGTCGGCACAGGGGCCGCCCCCCGGCCTCGGGCTGAGCCCCGGCCGCTCGGTGTGGGGCCGGGGGCGGGACGCGGCGCTGCGCGCGCTCATCCCCGCGCTCTCGGGGCGGCTGAACGCGGCCTCGAGGCGGGCCCGCGACGCATCGGGCCTGGCGCCGGCGCGGGTGGGCTTCGACAGGCAGGTGTGGTCCGCGCAGCTGATCCTCGCCTCCGGCGTGCCGGCGCTCGACCACGATCTGCCCGATCGTCCGGCGCATCTGCACTGGGTCGGACGCCTCGCCGCTCCGCTCGACCCGCCGCGGCCGCCGTGGTGGGACGACCTGGCGGGGCGGCGCGTGATCGTCGTCACCCAGGGCACGCAGAACGTCGATCCGGACGATCTTCTCCGCCCCGCCCTCACGGCGCTCCGGGATGCCGACGTGCTCGTCGCGGCGTCGACCGGCGTCCCGGGCCAGGATCGTCTGCCGTTCCCCATCCCGGCGCACGTGCGCACCGCCGCGTTCCTTCCGTTCGACGAGCTCCTGCCGCGCTCCGAGGTCTTGGTGACGAACGGCGGCTGGGGCGGCGTCCTGACGGCGCTGTCGCACGGGGTGCCGCTCGTCGTGGCCGGCGGCGACCTCGACAAGCCCGAGGTCGCCGGACGCGTCGCGGCGGCGGGGGCCGGGATCGACCTGCGCACGGGGACGCCGACGGTGCGCGCCGTGAGCGAGGCCGTGCGCAGAGTGCGTGCCGACCCGTCCTTCCGACTGCGCGCGGAACGCATCGCCGTCGAGCTCGCCGATGCAGGCGGTGCGGAACGCGCGGCGACTCTGCTCGAGGCGTTCGCCCGGTGACGCGGGTCGCGTGCGGCGACGCCTACTTCGACGGCGCGGTCGTCGTGACAGACGGATCCACCGGGGCGGACGCCGCCGCGACCTGCAGTCCGACGCGGACGGTCTCACCCGCCGACAGGGTCTCCGCCCAGTCCGTGCCGCTGCAGGTGATCGTGTCCGCGTCGATGCCGCACGACATCCCCCAGGCGTTCACGACCCGCGCCGCCGACGGGCTCGGCCACGAGATCGTCCATTCCTCGGTGTCCGCCGACGAGGCCACCGCGAACTCGGCGACATAGCCGTCCTGCCACGAGCTCTGCAGCATCCAGGTCGCCGTCGGCGAGGACGTGGGCTTGGGCGACGACGTGGGCTTGGGCGACGACGTCGGCTTGGGCGACGACGTCGGCTTCGGCGAGGACGTGGGCTTCGGCGAACTCGTGGGCTTCGGAGAGCTCGTCGGCTTCGGCGACGACGTCGGCTTCGGCGAACTCGTCGGCTTCGGCGACGACGTCGGCTTCGGCGAACTCGTGGGCTTCGGCGAACTCGTCGGCTTCGGCGACGACGTCGGCTTCGGCGAACTCGTCGGCTTCGGCGACGACGTCGGCTTCGGCGAACTCGTCGGCTTCGGCGAACTCGTCGGCTTCGGCGACGTCCCGCGGAGCAGGGGCGCGAGCGCGGTGAGCTTCGCGGTCTGCACGGTCTTCCAGTCGTCGGCGACCAGACCACCGATGTCGCCGCTGTTGGGGTTGAACGACCAGTAGCCGAAGCTCATCCCCGTCGTGCGCAGGTACGAGACGAGCGACCGCAGCCATTGCGCATCGCTCGTCGTCTCGAGCTTCGTCCCGAACTCGCCCACGAAGACGGGTGCCGTCCCGGTGCGTACGAGATAGCCCCAGTTCGCGTCCCAGACGCCGGGCAGGTTGGCCGGGTAGTTCGCCGCGGAGAACCACTTCTGGCCGTACACCGAGGCCGGATACTCGTGGGGCGAGTACACGACGCGTCCGGGCTTCTTCAGCACGACGGGCTTCGCCCCGGCGTCCTTCAGCCCGCCTCCCCACCACGTCGTGCTGCCGTCGTTCTGGCGCTCGACGCCCTCGACGATGATCAGCAGACGCGGATTGGCGGTGAGGACCGCGTTTCCCGCTCGGGTCGCGGCCGCCTGCCAGTCGCGGGATGCGTCGCCGCATCCCCAGCAGGCCGAGCCGTGCGGTTCGTTGTGGAGGTCGGCACCGATGACCGTCGGATCGTTCCGGTAGCGCGCGGCGAGCATCTTCCAGTCGTCGATCCAGCGCTTCTCGCTGTACGCGGCGGTGTACCAGAGCTCCGACTGACCGGAGGACTCGATGCGGTGGCGGTCCAGGATGACGCGGAGCCCGTGTGCGCGTGCCTTCGCGATCACGGCGTCCATCAGACGCAGAGGACTCAATGACACCAGATCGGGATTGCGCGATGCATCGATGGACGACGTCGAGGATGCGCCCAGGCATTCGTTCGAGTAGGGCAGGCGCACGGTGTTGAACCCCATGCGCGCGATCTGGGCGAGACCCTCGTCGAGGGTGATCGACCAGAGCCCGTGCGGCGCGCAGTTGGGCGTCTCGAGGCCGAACCAGTTCGCGGCCTTGATCGTGAACGTGCTGCCGTCGGATGCGACGATGCGCGACCCGGACGTGGAGAGCCAGCCCGACGGTGACGCCGCCTGCGCCACGGCGGGCGCGCCGAACGCCGTGACGGCGACGATGACCGCGAGCAGCGCGGCGACGATCCTCCCGCGCCTGCCGCGCGCCGTCATGCCGGTGGGGACATCGCGCACGGGAGTTCTCCTTCGGGGACCGCGACGGGTGGGGGGTGGCCTGCAGCGACCTCGCATCATGCTAGGCCATCGAGGTTTCCTCCGGATTTCCGGGTCCGAGCGCCGATCTCCGACGAACTCGCCATGATCCTTTTGTTCTACACATTCCGGGATGCGGCCTTCTCGATGTCGTAGCTGTGTTCTATACTGGATGCATGGACGACGAGACCTCGACAGAGCCGTACCCGGGCTACTGGGACGATCTCGCCGCCTCGGCCGGCCCCTTCGCACCGCGCGATCCCGTCGACCACGTCACGGACATCGCCACCCTCATCGCGCTGCACACGGCCGAGCAGTACGAGTCGATCGCAGCCCTGCGGCGCGACGCGCTGCACGATGCCGGCTCGTACGCCACCGCGGAGATGGTCGACCGCTCCGTACGTCTGGAACTCGCCGCAGCCCTGCGCGTGACGGAGTATGCGGCCGGCGAGCTCCTCCGTCACGGTGTCGCGCTGGAAGGACGGTACCGGGGCGCGCTCGACGCTCTCCGTGGTGCGCGCATCACCGATCAGCACGCCCGCATCCTCGTCGACCTGCTCGACGCCGCAGCGCCGGCGGTCGCGGCACGGCTCGCCGACACCGCCGTCCAGCTGGCCGAGGAGCTTCCCGCGGGCTCCTTCCGCCGACGGCTCCGCCGCCTCATCGATGAGTTGAACACGCAGACGCTCCCCGAGAGGCACGAGCGAGCCCTCGCCGACCGCCGCGTGAGCGTCGAACCCGCATCCGACGGCATGGCGTATCTCACCGCCTATCTCCCCGCCGTCGAAGCTCACGCGGCCTTCGATCGGCTGACGCGCATGGGCGCGGCGATGGCGGGTCGACGCTCCGAGCGCTCGGCGGATGCCGGCGACGACACGGAGACACGCACTCTCGACCAGGTCCGAGCCGATGTGCTGTGCGATCTGCTGATCGACGGCGTATGCGACGGCCACGCGACGCCGGTGCGGGGCATCCGTCCGACCGTCGTGGTCACGGTGCCGGCCCTGTCGCTCCTCGCTGACGCGCACGCGACGACGCACCCGGCGCTCGTCGAGGGCGTGGGCCCCATCCCGATCGAGCGCGCCCGTGAGCTGTGCGCGGGAGCACCGTCATGGACGCGGGTGCTCACCCACCCCGAGACGGGCATCGCCCTCTCGCTGGGTCGCACCCGGTACGATCCCCCACCCGAGCTCCGGCGGCTCGTCCGCTGGCGAGCCGAGCGGTGCATGGCCCCCGGGTGTTCGATGCCGGCCGCGCGATGCGAGATCGATCACACGGTCGCCTGGAGCGACGGCGGCGATACGGCCCTCGGCAACCTCGCCCCGCTGTGCACGGGACACCACACCGTGAAGCACCACGGCGGGTGGACGGTGGTCCACGTGCCCGGCAGCGGCGGCGTCATGCAGTGGACCTCGCCCTACGGCCGACGCTACTTCGTCGAACCCGAACGGCGGATGCCGGTGTTCGTCGCGCAGCCCGAGGCTGACCCCGTCGAGGAGCCCGCGCCGTTCTGAGCCTCGCGCGTCCGTCGACTCAGCGACGGGGCAGCTGCGCGACCGCGGCTGCGGCGGACACGACGGAGCGCTCGCCCGACCGGCGGTCCCACACCTCGACCTCACCGGCGGCGGCACCTCGCCCGACGATGACGATCCACGGCACGCCGATCAGCTCGGCGTCGCCGAACTTCACACCCGGCGACACCTTCGGGCGGTCGTCGTAGAGGACGTCCAGCCCGGCGGCCTCCAGCTGCGCGGACACATCCGCGGCGAGCGCGAACGCCGCCTCGTCGCGGCCGGTCGCGACGACCTCCACATCGAAGGGCGCGACCGACTCGGGCCAGATGAGGCCCTTCTCGTCGTTGTTGAGTTCCGCGAGGATCGCGAGGATCCGGGTCACGCCGATGCCGTAGGAGCCCATCGTCACGGTGACGAGCTTGCCGTTCTCGTCGAGCACCTTGAGCCCGAGCGCCTCGGCGTACTTCCTCCCCAGCTGGAACACGTGGCCGATCTCCATCCCGCGCGCGAGGGTCACGGGGCCCGATCCGTCCGGCGCAGGGTCGCCTTCCCGGACGCTCGCGATCTCGACGAACCCGTCCGCGGCGAAGTCGCGCCCCGCGACGAGGGAGTGCACGTGCTTCTGATCGATGTTGGCTCCGGTGATCCACGAGCTCCCGTCGACGACGCGGGGGTCGAGCAGATACCGGATGCCCGTGGCCGCCTCTTCGCCGAGGATCGCACCTTCGGGCGACCACGGCCCGATGTACCCCTTCACGAGCAGCGGATGCTTCTCGAAGTCGTCCGGGGTCGCCGCCTCGACGGCGGCCGGGGCGAACGCCACCTCGGCCCGCTTGTCGTCGACGTCCCGGTCTCCGGGGATCCCGACGATCACGAGCTCGCGCGTCCCGTCGAGGTGGGTGAGGGCGAGGACGACGTTCTTCAGGGTGTCCGCCGCGCCGTACTCCCCCCCGGTGACGTCGAGCGTCGCGTTCACGTGGGCGACGAGGGTGTCGATCGTCGGGGTGTCGGGCGAATCGAAGATCACCGGCTCGGGCAACCCCTCGACGGAGATCACGGCGGGGATCACGGTCTCGAACGCTTCGACGTTGGCGGCGTACCCACCCGCGGAGCGCACGAAGGTGTCTTCACCGACGGGGGTCGGATGCAGGAACTCCTCCGACTTCGAACCGCCCATCGCGCCCGCATCCGCCTGCACGATCACGTACTCGAGCCCGAGCCGCTGGAAGATCCGCTCGTACGCATCGCGCTGCGCCTGGTACGACGCGTCGAGCCCGGCGTCGGTGTAGTCGAACGAGTAGGCGTCCTTCATCGTGAACTCGCGCCCACGGAGCAGACCGGCGCGCGGGCGCGCCTCGTCGCGGTACTTGTCCTGGATCTGGTACAGCGTGACGGGAAGGTCCTTGTACGACGAGTAGAGGTCCTTCACGAGCAGCGTGAAGGCCTCCTCGTGCGTGGGCGCGAGCAGGTAGTCGCCCTTCTTGCGGTCCTGGAGGCGGAACAGCAGATCGCCGTACTCCTCCCACCTGCCCGTCGCCTCATAGGCCTCCCGGGGCATCAGCGCGGGAAAGTGCACCTCCTGCGCTCCGGCGGCGCTCATCTCCTCTCGGATGATCGTCTCGATCCGCGCCCGCACGCGCAGGCCCAGCGGGAGCCACGCGAAGATGCCGGCCGCCTGCGGCCGGATGTACCCGGCGCGGATCAGCAGCTTGTGGCTCGCGACCTCGGCCTGGGCCGGGTCTTCGCGGAGCGTGCGGAGGAAGAAGGAGGAGAGACGGGTGACCACGGTCATCCAGTCTACGGATCCGCGGACGGTCGCCCCGTTGCCGGCGCGTGATTCCGCATTGCAGAATTTCTCGCGTTCTTCCCCTCGAATCTGGCACGAAGAGCCGTGTTTATTGGCCGATAGTGGGATCACCGCGAGGAGCTCCCCGGTCTTCGGGGCAGGCCACGAACGAAAAGGACCCATCATGACCGCGTACGAAGACGCCATCCACGCCATCCAGGCACTCAAGGACGAGCACGGCGCCAGCTGGAGCGCCATCGATCCGGAATACGTCGCCCGCATGCGACTGCAGAACCGATTCCGCACGGGGCTCGAGATCGCCCAGTACACGGCCGACATCATGCGCCGCGACATGGCCGAGTACGACGCCGACTCCTCGGTCTACACCCAGTCGCTCGGCGTCTGGCACGGGTTCATCGGCCAGCAGAAGCTGATCTCGATCAAGAAGCACCTGAAGTCGACGAACAAGCGCTACCTCTACCTGTCCGGGTGGATGGTCGCCGCGCTGCGCTCCGAGTTCGGCCCGCTCCCCGACCAGTCGATGCACGAGAAGACGGCCGTCCCCGCGCTCATCGAGGAGCTGTACACGTTCCTGCGCCAGGCCGACACGCGCGAGCTCGACCTCCTCTTCTCGAAGCTCGACGCCGCACGCGCCGCCGGCGACGACACGGCCGCCGAGTTCATCCAGACCCAGATCGACACGCACGAGACCCACGTGGTGCCGATCATCGCCGATATCGACGCCGGATTCGGCAACCCCGAGGCGACCTACCTCCTCGCCAAGAAGATGATCGAGGCGGGCGCGTGCGCCATCCAGATCGAGAACCAGGTGTCGGACGAGAAGCAGTGCGGCCACCAGGACGGCAAGGTCACCGTGCCGCACGAGGACTTCCTCGCGAAGATCAACGCGGTGCGCTACGCGTTCCTCGAGCTCGGCATCGACAACGGCGTCATCGTCGCCCGCACCGACTCGCTCGGCGCCGGCCTCACCCAGAAGCTCGCCGTCACCCACGAGCCGGGGGACCTCGGCGACCAGTACAACTCGTTCCTCGACGTCGAGGAGATCTCCGAGGCCGATCTCGGCAACGGCGACGTCGTCATCAAGCGGGGCGGCGCCCTTCTGCGCCCGCGGCGTCTGCCCAGCAACCTCTACCAGTTCCGCCCGGGAACCGGCGAGGCGCGGTGCGTCCTCGACTGCATCACGTCGCTGCAGAATGGCGCCGACCTGCTGTGGATCGAGACGGAGAAGCCCCACGTCGCCCAGATCGCGGGGATGGTGGATGAGATCCGCAAGGTCATCCCGAACGCGAAGCTCGTCTACAACAACAGCCCGTCGTTCAACTGGACGCTGAACTTCCGCCAGCAGGCCTACGACGCCCTGGTCGAACAGGGCGCCGACGTGTCGGCGTACAACCGCGACGACCTGATGAGCCCGGAGTACGACGACACCGAGCTCGGTCGTCTCGCCGACGAGCGGATCCGCTCGTTCCAGAGGGACGGATCCGCGCGCGCCGGCATCTTCCACCACCTCATCACCCTCCCGACGTACCACACCGCCGCGCTGTCCACGGACGACCTGGCCAAGGGGTACTTCGGCACCGAGGGGATGCTCGCCTACGTGAAGGGCGTGCAGCGCCGCGAGATCCGCGAGGGGATCGCGACGGTGAAGCATCAGAACATGGCGGGCAGCGACATCGGCGACAACCACAAGGAGTACTTCGCCGGAGACGCCGCACTGAAGGCGGGCGGCGCCCACAACACGATGAACCAGTTCGGCTGATCGGCCGGAGGCCGGGGCTTCGCATCGTCGAGGCCCCGGCCTCCGTGCGTACCCGGACGACCCGCCTACACTGACGGCGTGACCACGCGACGCGCCCGGATCATGTCCACGACGGCACGAGGCGAGCTCGCCGCCTCGCTCGCCTCGCTGCGCCGCTCCCTCGATCTGCCCTCCGCCTATCCCGCCGACGCGCAGCGCGAGGCGGAGCGCGCGGCCGCGACGGTGCCGACCGATCCCGCGTCCGCCCGGGTCGCGGACCTCCGCGCGATCCCCTTCCTCACGATCGATCCGGCCGGTTCCACCGACCTCGATCAGGCGCTCCACCTCGAACGCACCGCCCGGGGAGCCGTCCTCCACTACGCGATCGCGGACGTCCCGGCCTACGTGACCCCGGACGGCGCGCTCGACGCGGAGACGCGTCGTCGCGGGCAGACGATGTACGCCCCGGACGGGCGCATCCCGCTGCACCCCGAGGTGATCAGCGAGCACGCGGCCTCGCTTCTGGCCGGGGTCGACCGCCGCGCCTACGTCTGGCGGTTCGTCCTCGACGACGGCGCCCGCCCGATCGAGACGACGCTCACGCGGGCGATCGTCCGCTCGCGTCGTCAGTGGTCCTACGACGAGGCGCAGGCCGCCGTCGACCGCGGAGAGGCTCCGGACACCCTGCTCGCGCTGCCGTGGTTCGGCGCCCTGCGCGCCGAGCGCGAACGGGAACGGGGAGGCGCGAGCCTCAACATCCCCGAGGCGCGCGTCGTGCCCGACGGCGACGGCTACCGCCTCGAACTCGACGAGGGCGTGCCCCTGGAGGACGCGAACGCCCAGGTGTCGCTGATGACAGGGATGGCCGCGGCGCAGATCATGCTGCGCGGCGGCGTCGGGATCCTGCGGACGATGCCGCCGGCCTCGGCCGAGGACGTCGCGGAGTTCCGCACGCAGACGGTGGCGCTCGGGCTGCCCTGGCCGGAGGGCACGGGCTACGGCGACTACCTGCGCGGCCTCGACCGCTCCCCCGCGGCGCTAGCCGTCAAGGAGTACGCCGGCGGGCTGTTCCGGGGCGCCGGGTACGAGGCCTTCGACGGGTCCGTCCCGGCGCAGACCCAGCAGGCGGCGATCGGTGCGGCCTATGCCCACACCACCGCTCCCCTGCGGCGCCTCGTCGATCGGTGGTCGCTCGTCGTCTGCGATGCGCTCGCGAACGGCCGAGACGTGCCGGCATGGGCGCGGGAGTCCCTCGGCGATCTGCCCGCGATCATGGCCCGCACCTCGTCGCTCGCGTCGCGCCTCGACGCCGGTGCGCTCGATCGCGTGGAGGCGGCACTCCTGGTCGGCCATGAAGGCGAGGTGTTCGAGGGCATCGTCCTCCTGCGCCGGAAGGACGGGGCCCGCGTCCAGCTCTCAGACCCGCCCGTCGAAGCCGCGGTGCCGGGACTCGACGCGGCCCCCGGCACTGTCGTGCACCTCCGGCTCGTCGCGGCGTCGGTCGCCGACGGCACGGTGGCGTTCGCCGCCTCCTGACGCCGCACCGCCCGTCGGGGCCGCGGGGTCGATCCGTGCGATATATTGCATATCGTGCCGCTAGACGACGCCCCCCTCTCCCGCACGCTGCTGCGTGACGACGTGCACGCGCGCCTGCGCGACGCCATCGTCGCGGGAACGCTCGCCCCCGGCGAGCAGCTGCGCGACGCCGAGCTGGCCGAACGACTCGGCGTCAGCCGGACGCCCGTGCGCGAGGCGCTGCTCGAACTCGGACGCGCGGGGCTCGTCCAGACGACGCCCGGCCGCTCGACCGTCGTCGCTCCCCTCGACGACGCGGCCATCCGGGATGCGCAGGCCGTCGTGGGCGCGATGCACGCGGTCGCCGTCCGCGCGGCCACGCCACGGTTCACCGACGACGACCTGGACGAGATGCGCGAAGCGAACGAGGAGTTCGCGCGCGCCCAGCGCGCCGGCGACCTCGACGCCGCGATGGAGGCCGACGCGCGCTTCCACGCGGTCGCCGTCCGCGCGTGCGGCAACGCCGCCGTCGCCGGTGTGATCGCCCAGTACGAACCGGTCCTGCGCCGTGCCGAGCGCCTCCGCTTCTCCGGACACGAAGGAGCCGAATCGGCGACCCGGCACGACCGCATCCTCGAGCTGTGCGCGGCCGGCGACGCGGAGGCCGCGGCACGCCTCGCCGAGCTCACCTGGCAGACCCTGACCACCCCGACCAGCCTGACCACCCCGACAGCCACGACGATCGAAGAGAGCCGCCCATGAAGCTGCACGAGTTCCCCCGCCACCCGTTGACCTTCGGCCCGAGCCCGGTCCACCATCTGCGACGCCTCTCCGAACACCTGGGCGGGGCGCAGGTGTGGGCCAAGCGCGAGGACGTGTCCAGCGGGCTGGCCTTCGGCGGCAACAAGACGCGCAAGCTCGAGTACATCGTCCCGGACGTGCTCGCCTCCGGCGCCGACACCCTGGTGTCCATCGGCGGCTATCAGTCCAACCACACCCGGCAGGTCGCGGCCGTCGCGGCGCACCTGGGTCTGAAGGCGCGCCTCGTGCAGGAGAAGTGGGTGCCCTGGGACGACCCGACGAACGATCAGGTCGGGAACATCCTCCTCTCGCGGATGATGGGCGCCGACTCGCGGCTGGACGCCTCGGGGTTCGACATCGGCATCCGCGACTCCTGGAAGCAGGCGCTCGCGGAGGTCGAGGCCGCCGGCGGCACCCCGTACCCGATCCCCGCCGGCGCGAGCGAGCACCCTCTCGGCGGGCTCGGCTTCGCGAACTGGGCGTTCGAGGTGGCGGAGCAGGAGAAGCAGCTGGGTGTCTTCTTCGACACGATCGTGGTGTGCACGGTCACGGGATCGACGCACGCCGGCATGATCGCGGGTTTCGCGGCCCTCGAGGAGCTCACCGGCGTGCGTCGTCGCGTGATCGGCATCGACGCCTCCGCGACCATCGACAAGACGCGCGACCAGGTCGCCCGCATCGCGCGGCACACCGCGGAGCTCATCGAGCTGGGGCGCGACCTGCGCGACGACGAGATCCAGGTGCTCGAGGGGTGGGCCGGAGACCTCTACGGCATTCCGGTGGACTCCACGATGCAGGCGATCGCCCTCGGCGCGCAGCTCGAGGCGATGATCACCGACCCCGTCTACGAGGGCAAGTCGCTCGCGGGCCTCATCGACCTCGTGCAGACGCGGGACATCCCGACGGACTCGACGGTCCTCTATGCGCACCTCGGGGGCCAGCCCGCGATCAACGCGTACCACTCGCTGTGGGACCCGCAGGGCTGAGCGCGCTCCCGCTCCGCCGGCCCTTCGTCACCGCACCACGCGGGCGAGGGGCCCGGCGCCCTCGCGTCGCTCGAAGACCAGGTGGGTCTCGGTCGTGCGCACGGACTCGTGCACGGTGATGTGCTGCAGCACGATGTCGCGGAGCGCCGCGGCATCCTCGACCGCGACGTGCACGAGGAAGTCGTCCTCTCCGGCGACGTGGAAGACCTCGATGACGCCGGGCGTGGCCACCAGAGCGTCGAACAGGCGCCCCACGCCGTCCCGCGTATGGCGGCCGAGGCGCACGCGTATCACGGCCTGCAGAGGAAGACCGACTGATGCGGGGTCGACGACGACCCGGACGCCGCGGAGCACACCGCGCGAGCGCAGCGATCGGATGCGATAGGCGCACGTCGACTCGGCGATGCCGAGCTCGTCGGCGAGCGCCTTGTTGGATCGTCCCGGGGCGCGCACGAGGGCGGTGAGCACGCGGAGGTCGAGCTCGTCGAGCGCGGACGCCGCCCCTTGCGATTCCGTCAAAACCTGCCCTCTCTCGCCGATCGATCTGGTCGATTCCACAGAACCGACCGCCCTGCATCGCCGTCCTCACAGACTCCGGGGTGCGACGCTGAGTTTTCGCTCATACTCCGGACATGCCTCATCTTGACACGCTCGCCGTCCACGCGGGACGGGCCGACCTCGGCGATCTGGGCGTCCACGCCCCGCCGCTCGATCTGTCGTCGACGTACCCGCTGCCCGACGTGGAGCGCGGCGGAGATGCGTACGAGGCCCTCGCCTCCGGCGGCACGACGCCCGAGGGCGGCAGCCACGTCTACGCCCGCCTGTGGAACCCCACCGTGGCGCGCTTCGAAGACGCCCTCGCCGAGCTGGAGCACGCCGCCGCCGCGGTCGCCTTCTCCTCGGGCATGGCCGCGCTCACCGCCGCCGTCCTCTCCCACACGACCGCCGTCGGGCGCCCCCACGTGGTCGCCGTGCGCCCCCTGTACGGCGGAACGGACCATCTCCTCTCGACGGGGCTCCTCGGCACCGAGGTGACCTTCTGCACGGCCGACGAGGTCGGCGCGGCGGTGCGCGCGGACACCGGCCTGATCGTCCTGGAGACGCCCGCCAATCCGACCCTCGAGCTCGTCGACATCTCCGCGGTCGTCGCTCGGGCGGGCCGCGTGCCCGTCCTCGTCGACAACACGTTCGCGACGCCCGTGCTGCAGCGGCCGCTCGATCACGGCGCCGCGATGTCGCTGCACAGCGCCACCAAGTACCTCGGAGGTCACGGCGACGTCGTGGGCGGCGTCATCGCGTGCGGCGAGGAGTCCGCCGCCGCCCTCCGCCGCGTGCGGGCGATCACCGGCGGCATCCTCCACCCGCTGGGCGCATACCTCCTCCACCGGGGCCTGCCCACCCTCCCCCTGCGCGTGCGCGCGCAGCAGGAGTCCGCGCTCCGCCTCGCCGATCGCCTGCTCGTCCACGACGACGTCGCGGACGTGTTCTACCCGGGGCTGCACGGCGACCCGGCGGGCCTGCTGTCACGCCAGCAGCACGGGGGCGGCGCCATGGTGGCGATCCGGCTCCGCGGCGGCTACGAGGCTGCGGCTCGCGTGGCGTCGTCGACGCGCCTGTTCACCCACGCGGTCTCCCTGGGCGGGGTCGACTCGCTCATCCAGCATCCGGCCGCCCTGACGCACCGGCCGGTCGCCCCCGACGCCCGGCCGGACGCCGACATCCTCCGCCTGTCGGTCGGGCTCGAACACGTCGACGACCTCGTCGACGACCTGGATCAGGCTCTGCGCGCGGCGCATCCCATCCGGCGCGCCGCGCCGGCGCCTCAGTCCTGACGGAGGGCGGCGATCGCGCGCTCCACGATGTCGGGGGCGGTCACGCCCTCGCCCACCGCCCACACATCGATCAGGTTGGTGCCGTCCGTCGCCCTGACGGTGTCCCGGTCCCGGATGGCCCCCGGGCCGACGATCCGTCGCGCCTGCTCGGCGCCCGCGACGGAGACGGCCTCACCGACGGCGTCGTCCTCGGACGACCAGATCCACGCGCCACCGGGAGCCGTGGTCATCGTCACGAGACCGATCTTGCCGGAGACGGACTCGTCGGGCCCGAACTGGCAGAACTGCCGAACGCCGGCGTGTTCGTAGAGATCGTCCTCGGGCTGGCGCGAGCCTTCCGAGCGACCCGACCAGTATCCCTCGCCGAGCACCTCCGTCAGATGCATCCGCTCGCCGAGCTCGGCACACGCCACGATCGGCCAGCGTTCAGGAGTCCTGGCAGCAGGAACGGTCGTCCGCTCGGATGCCGCGTTGCCGGAAGCCGCGTCTACCAGCGCGGTCAGCGTCTCGACAGGGGCCTGCTCCGCCTCCCCCATCGGAGCTGCAGCGGCGAGGAACCAGAAGTCTCCGACGGACACACCCATACGGCAGACCCGTGTGTCGTAGTCCCAGTCGCAGACGGGTTCGGCGAGTGCCGCCACCGTGCCCGGGTCGGCTACGACAGACGGCAGTGCGAGGATCGTCCACCGTCGACCACCCCAGGGCGAGCCGTCATCCTCGGCCCAGGCACATTGGAGCCCCCCAACCGTCGCTTGCGCCCCTGGCTGCTTCGGCGGGAACACCGCATTGCCGAACTCCGCCTGCTGAGCGGCCACCACTTCCGCCATCGATGTGGTCGAAACCCCCAGCATCGACTCCCGTTGCACGGGAGTCACCATCCGGTCGCAGTCGCCTCCGAACGCGATCCTCCACTCCGCCTGGCTCGGACTCGGCGAGGGAGAGGCCGATGGTGTGACGACGGTCGCCGATGCCGTCGGCACCGTCTGCGCACCACCCGGGGCGCATCCCCCGAGAGCGAATGCGGCGATGACCGCGACAAAGGGGACCGTACGCCGAAGAGGAGACACAGAACCATCGTGCCACGCAGACGTTCCCCGGCTCCGCCCCGGATGCAACGATCGAGTCACGCGCATGCCGCAGGCGGCATACTCGCTCCTCGGAGACCGCGGATCGCGCTGCTCAGGCGGTGACGACCTGCGCCGTTCCGAGGGGGGCATCGGGGCCCATCTCGTCGGCGAGGCGGTTCGCCTCCTCGATGAGCGTCGCGACGATCTCCGCCTCGGGCACCGTCTTGATGACCTCGCCTTTCACGAAGATCTGGCCCTTGCCGTTGCCCGACGCGACGCCGAGGTCCGCGTCCCGGGCCTCGCCGGGACCGTTGACGACGCACCCCATCACCGCGACGCGCAACGGCACGGTCATGTCCTTGAGCCCCTCGGTCACCGAGTCGGCGAGCGTGTACACGTCGACCTGGGCGCGACCGCATGAGGGGCACGAGACGATCTCCAGCTTGCGCTCGCGGAGGTTCAGCGACTGCAGGATCTGGTGGCCGACCTTGACCTCCTCGGCCGGAGGGGCCGAGAGGGAGACGCGGATGGTGTCGCCGATGCCCTCGCCGAGGAGGATGCCGAACGCCGTCGCGCTCTTGATCGTGCCCTGGAACGCCGGGCCCGCCTCGGTCACGCCGAGGTGGAGGGGCCAATCGCCCCGCTCCGCGAGCATCCGGTACGCCTTGACCATCACGATCGGGTCGTTGTGCTTGACCGAGATCTTGAAGTCGTGGAAGTCGTGCTCCTCGAACAGCGACGCCTCCCACACGGCGCTCTCCACGAGCGCCTCGGGGGTCGCCTTCCCGTACTTCTCGAGCAGTCGCTTGTCGAGCGATCCGGCGTTCACACCGATCCGCAGCGAGACGCCGGCCTCCTTGGCGGCCTTCGCGATGGCGCCCACCTGGTCGTCGAACTTGCGGATGTTGCCGGGGTTGACCCGCACGGCACCGCAGCCGGCGTCGATCGCCTGGAAGACGTACTTCGGCTGGAAGTGTATGTCGGCGATGACGGGGATCTGGCTCTTCTTCGCGATGATGTGCAGCACGTCGGCATCGTCCTGGCTGGGGACGGCGACGCGCACGATCTCACAGCCCGAGGCGGTGAGTTCGGCGATCTGCTGGAGCGTCGCGTTGATGTTGGTCGTGGGCGTCGTGCACATCGACTGGACGCTGACGGGGGCATCGCCACCGACGAGCACCTTGCCGACCTTGATCTGACGACTCTTGCGGCGCGGGGCGAGGACATCCGGCACACGCGGCATCCCGAGGTTCACTGCTGGCACTCCCCCAGCCTACGCCGCGGGGCCGGGCACGGGCTGTGCGTCCGCCTCACCCGTGCACCCGCGTCGTCAGCGCGACGAGTCCATCGCGTCGAGGACGCGTTCGAGCAGCACGGTGGGGTCCCCGGTGGCACCCGACCCCACGTCGACGCTCGCGACGTTCACGCCGTCGACGGCGACCGCCCGCGTGCCGTCCACGACGGCGATCCGGCCGCCGGCGAGCTCCACTCGGTTCCCGAGGCTCAGAAGCCGGTCCTGATCCCACGACCCCCCGGGCGAGAGGGTGACCGAGGTGAGCCCGTACGTCGCCGACGGGGCGGAGGCCGCCGCGTCGGGGAACCACATGCACACCTGCGTGGTGCCGGCACGCGACGGGACACGGTACTCCCAGCGCGCCGTCGGGTCGCCCTCCCACCAGCCGGTGACGTAGTGCTCGCCCAGGAAGTCGGCCATCCCGAGGCGGTTCCCGAACTCCGTGCAATCCAGCCCCAGGCGCCACCACTCCGGCGCGGTCTGCAGGGCGACGGGCCTGACCGCGCCGCTCGCCGACGACGCGACGGCGGCGAGCGTCGATGTCACCAGATCGGTCAGGGGCTGGACATCCGACGGTCGCTCGAGGGCGTCGTACGAGGCCCTCGCGGTGATCCAGGTGCCGTCGGACCCCTCGCCGACCTCGCACGTCGCGAGGCCGAGCTCGTAGTCGCACCGTGCCGTCGACACCTCGTCGGCCAGATCGTCCGCCACGGCGGACGCCGGCAGGGCGTCCACGGAGAGCGTGAGCGCGCCCGACGGCGACGCGGACGCGCCGGACGCCGTGCGCCACACGCACTGCAAACCGCCGAGCGTCCCGAGGCCCACGTCCGCCTGCCGCGACGTGTCGACGAGCGCGGCGTCCGCTCCGATCAGCGACTCCAGACGGTCGGCCGGGAGCATGTCCGCGCAGGAGCCGTCGAAGGCGATCGTGTGCGCGGCGCTCGACGTCGGCGTCGGCGTCGGCGCGCTCGGGGCCGTCGCCTCCACCGCGGTCGGCGTCCCCGCGGTACAGCCGGCGGCGGCGAGCAGGACGAGAGCGCCGACCACGGCGGCGACGGAGCGGGAACCCGGGGTATGGCGACGGCGGCGCATACCGTCCATTCTGTCGCGGCGCCCGATGTCCCGTGATCTGCTATCGTGACCGCATGTTCGCGAACACCTCCTGGTGGCCCACCCGCTGAGGCGGAGTGTTCGCGAGCCACGACACCGACCGCCCTCGAGGCGGTCTTTTCGTTCCCGGACGATGACATCCCGCCCGACCTGATGAAAGGCCCGGCGATGACCCCGAGCCCCTCCCCGCTGGATTCCGTGCTGCAGACGGGTCGGCCCTTCGCGCTGATCTCCCGCGACGCCGAGACCGTCGAACTGCTGACGGGCGACGTCGTCGACGTCGCCCTCCTCGCCGACATCCCACTCCACGACGAGACCGGACGGCCTCGCGAGGTCCTCGCCCTGGTGCCGTACCGCCAGGTCGTCGAGCGCGGATTCGCCTGCCACGACGACGAGGCACCGCTGCGATGCCTGGTCGTCGACGAGCACGTCCGCCTGCCCCGCGCCGAGCTGATGGCCACGCTCCCCCGTACGCCCGTGCCGCTCGGCGATCCGGGCTTCGATCTGTCGGACGCGGACTACGCCGACATCGTCCGCACGGTGATCAGCGATGAGATCGGTCGCGGCGAGGGCGCGAACTTCGTCATCCGCCGCGACTTCACGGCCTCCGTCGCGGTCGACCCGCGCCTCGCCGGCCTCACCTGGTTCCGCGCCCTGCTCGAGCACGAGCGCGGCGCGTACTGGACGTTCCTCGTCTCGACGCCCGGGCATCTCGCCGTCGGCGCGAGCCCGGAGGCGCACGTGAGCGCGTCGGGCGGCGTCGTGACCATGAACCCCATCTCGGGGACCTTCCGACACCCGGCCGGCGGTGCGACCGCCGAGACGCTCACGGAGTTCCTCTCCTCCACGAAGGAGACCGAGGAGCTGTTCATGGTCGTCGACGAAGAGCTGAAGATGATGTCGGCGGTGTGCAGCGACGGCGGCCGGATCACCGGTCCGCACCTCAAGGAGATGTCGCGACTGACGCACACCGAGTACATGCTGCGCGGACGCAGCGCGATGGATCCCCGCGACATCCTGCGCGAGACCATGTTCGCCCCCACCGTCACCGGATCGCCGATGCAGAACGCGTGCACGGTCATCCGCCGGCACGAACGCACCCCCCGCGGGTACTACTCGGGCGTCGCGGCGCTGTTCACCCCGACCTCGGACGGGGAGGGATCGCACGACCTCGACGCCCCGATCCTCATCCGCACCGCGTACCTCGTGGACGGACGGCTGAGCGTCCCGGTCGGGGCGACCCTCGTGCGACACTCCGATCCCGACGGGGAAGTGGGCGAGACGCACGGCAAGGCCGCGGGCGTCCTGGGCGCGATCGGGGCGATCCCCCGCGACGAAGCGGCCGAACGCGCGGCCCTGGACGAGGACGCGCCCGACCACGACGAGCCCCCGCGTGAGCGCCGCGGCCTGGCCGACGACCCGACCATCGCCGCGCTCCTCGCCGCCCGCAACGACCGCCTCGCGCCGTTCTGGCTCCATCCGCAGGACGCGCCGGACGAGGCGCCCCAGAGCCTCCGGGCCGTCGGCGCCGGGCGCACCGCGGTCGTCGTGGACGCCGAGGACCGGTTCACCACGATGCTCGCGCACCAGCTGCGTCACCTCGGCTTCGAGGTGACGATCACGCCCTGGAGCGACGCCGATCCGGTCCGGCTCGACGACGCCGACGTGGTCATCGCGGGACCGGGCCCCGGCGACCCGCGCGACGACGGCAGTCCGCGGATCGCGCGGATGCGCGAGGTGGTCCGGGCGCGGCGGACATCCGGTCGGCCGCTGGTCGCGGTGTGCCTCAGCCACCAGATCCTGGCCGACACGCTCGGGCTCGACCTCGCCCCGCTCGCCGCCCCGCATCAGGGCCTGCAGAAGACGGTCGACGTGTTCGGAACGCCCTCGTCGATCGGCTTCTACAACACCTTCACCGCGCGGGTGGCTCCGGGGACGACCCGGCACGGCGAGACGGACGTGGCCGCGGAGGCGGAGACCGGCGACGTCTACGCGCTGCGCGGCCCCGGCTACGCCTCGGTGCAGGGCCACCTCGAATCGATCCTGTCCCGCGACGGTCTCGAGACCCTGGAGCGACTGCTCTCGCACGCCCTCGCGGACGCCTGAGCTGACCGCGGGGTCAGCCGATCATCTGCACCGGGTTGACGAGGTCGGCGAGGACGAGGACGCCGGTCATCGCCACGAGGCAGACGACGACGACGAACGTCACCGGAACGAGCCGGGTCGCATCGACGGGGCGCGGCGCGGGCCGCCCCACGAGCTTCGCCCACCCCCGCTTGACGCCGTCCCACAGCGCGACGGCGACGTGCCCGCCGTCGAGCGGCAGGAGGGGCACGAGGTTGAACACGAAGAGGGCGAGGTTCAGCGCTCCGAGGATGCCCAGGAAGCTCGCGACGCGATTGAGGATCGGGGCGTCGACGGCGGCGACCTCGCCGGCGAGGCGGCCGGCGCCCACGACGGACAGCGGGCTGTCGAGGCTGCGGGCCTGACCGGTGATCATGTCGACCGCCGTGTCGTACACCCGCACAGGCAGCTGCCAGACGATCCCCGCAACCTGCCCGGTCTGGGCGAGGGCCATCTCGGGCCCCGCCCACAGCGGCTGACGCACGTACTCCACGCTCGCGGTCATCCCGACGAAGCCCACCTCGGCGGTCCGCACGCCGCCGCCGTCCGCCGCCACCTGCCGCTCGGCCAGCAACGGGGTCACCTGGAGGGTCTGCCGCTGTCCGTCACGATCGACCACCACCGGGATGGTGCGGCCCGGGGCGGCCTGGATGATCGCGGACGCGGCGGCGAAGTCGTCGACGGGGGTCCCGTCGACCGAGACCAGCACGTCGCCCGGGCGCACTCCCGCCGCCGCCGCGGGCGAGGCGGGATCGCTCGCGGTGCACTCCGTCTGGCTCGTCCCGGCCGGCAGGACGCACTCGTTCACCGACGCGATGGTCGTCGTCGCCGTCTGGATGCCGATGCCGCTGACGGCGATGCCGATGAAGACCATCGCGAGAAGCAGGTTCATGATCGGGCCGCCCAGCATGATCACGATGCGCTTGAGCATGGGGAGCTCGTAGAAGAAGCGACGACCTCCCTCGCCCGTGAGCGTCTCCTCGTTGGCGGCGCGGGCGTCCTGCACCATCGTCGCGAAGAACCCGCCGCCGGCGCGTCCGGACGCGGCCACCGTCGCGCCCGCCGGGGCGTCGTCCGGTCGGGGCGCAGGCGGATACATGCCCGCCATGGAGATGTAGCCGCCGAGCGGGAGAGCCTTGACCCCGTACTCGGTCTCGCCGATGCGTCGCGACCACAGCGTCGGGCCGAACCCGACCATGTACTGCCCGACGCGCACGCCGAACGCCTTCGCGGGGACGAGGTGCCCGATCTCGTGCAGGGCGATCGACACCGCGAGCCCGACGACGAGCAGCGCGACCCCGATGACGAAGGCGATGACGGTCACAGCAGGCGAGGCTAGCGCGCGCCGCTTTGAATTGGCCGAGCCGCGCGGTGATCCGCCCGGCGCCGGCGCCGGCGCGGCTCGATTAGGCTCCAGGTGTGAGCGGACGAGCGGATGCCCGGAGCACGCGCGGCCTGCGCGTCGTGCGCGGCTCCGCAGCCGCGGGCGTCGCCGTCCTGTTCGCATCGACGGCGCACACCCTCTCCGGCGGGGAGGCACCCGCGCCCTGGCTCGTCGCGGCCGTCACGATCCTCGCGGCGCCGCTGTGCATCCTGCTCGTCGGAAGACGACTCTCGCCCGCGGGGCTCAGCGCGGCGGTCGTGAGCGCCCAGGCGGCGCTGCACGGCGCCTTCTCCGCGGTCGGATCGGCGGCACCCGGAGGTCCCGCGTCTGCGCTCGGCGCGCCCGGCGGCCATCATCACCCGATGCCGGCCCTGGCCGCCCTCCCGACGATCGATGCCGTCACGGGCGCGATGGCCGTGATGACCGCGGGCCACGGGATCGCCGCCGCGCTCACGATCGTCGTCCTCGCCTGGGGCGAGCACCTCCTCGCCGCGATCGCGCGGGGCATCCGGCGCCTGCTCGCCCAGCCCGAGGGCCCCGCCCTGCCGGGCCCCGTCGCGTCCCTCGGCATCGTCTCGTCCCGGCGCATCGCTGCGACGACCCTCCTGGAGTGCATCACGCGGAGGGGTCCTCCGGCGCGTCCGTCGACCGCCCGTTGAGACCCCGCATCCGCATCATCCACCAGGAGACCACCATGTCCACGACCGCTCCGGCGCGCCGCTCGCGCCTCCCCCTCATCCTCTCCGGCACCGTCGTCGGCGCCGCTCTCGTGCTGGCCGCGCCCCTCGCCGCCTCCGCCCACGTCCATGTCGACCCCGACGAGTCGCCCGCCGGCGCCAAGACCCGCCTCGGCTTCTCGTTCAGCCACGGCTGCGAGGACTCGCCCACGACCGGTGTGGTGTTCACGATCCCCGACGGCGTCGACGGCGTGACTCCCGTCCTCGACGGCGCCTGGACCATCTCCCGGCAGCTGGGCGACGACGGCGTGCCCACCCAGATCACCTACACCGCGATCACCCCCGTGGAGAGCGGGACCGCCGCGACGATCTCGCTCGACGT
This sequence comes from Microbacterium sp. MMO-56, assembly GCF_037146215.1. NCBI lineage: Bacteria > Bacillati > Actinomycetota > Actinomycetes > Micrococcales > Microbacteriaceae > Microbacterium > Microbacterium sp. MMO-56. The sequence goes on along the minus strand of NZ_JBBCVW010000007.1, from coordinate 56,051 downwards.
CATCTTCGCCGCCTCCGCTGCGAACACGTCGGTCGCCTTCCCCGTCCGGCAGACGTGCGTCACCGGCGAGACGGACTGGTCCGAGGTCGCGTCGGAGGGCCAGAGCGAGGACGACCTCGCCTCGCCCGCGCCGGTCGTGGCCGTCGGCGCCGTCGCGCCGACGGGTGACCATCACGCGGCGACCTCCACCGGCACGCCCGGTGCGCATGCCGACGTCGACGGCGATCACGCGGCCGCGGCGCCGGATGCCGACCCGGTGGCCCGGTGGCTCAGCGGCGGCGCTCTCGTCGCGGCCGTCGCCGCCCTCGCGGTGGCGCTGATCGGACGGCGCCGGCGCAGCTGAGCGCCCGGGGGTGCGGGACACGTCGTAGACGCGTTGTGGTCAGGCCACAATCGAGCGCCCGCACCCACCGCTTCCTTTGGAGGATCCCGGCAGGTTCCCAATAGTGGTCTGACCACAGGACTACGCTGAGATCACGGTCCCACGGATGGGTGCGGACCGGTCCCACGAGGATCGAAGGAAGCGAAGACCATGACCACCGTCACCCCCGCCGCGCAGGACGCTCTCCCCGCCGCCTGGACCGGATTCACCGCCGGCCCCTGGCAGGACGAGATCGACGTGCGCGACTTCATCCAGCGCAACTACACGCCCTACGAGGGCGACGCCGGCTTCCTCGCGGGAGCCACGGCGCGCACCACCCGCATCTGGGACACCCTGTCGGCGATGTTCCCCGAGGAGCGCGAGAAGGGCATCTACGACGTCGACGCCCACACCCCCGCGGGCATCACCGCGCACGGCCCGGGCTACATCTCCCGCGAGGACGAGGTCATCGTCGGTCTGCAGACGGATGCTCCGCTGCGCCGGGCGATCATGCCCAACGGAGGCTGGCGGATGGTCGAGGGCGCGCTCGAGACCTACGGCTACGAGGTCGACCAGACCCTCAAGACCGTCTTCAGCAACTACCGCAAGACCCACAACCAGGGCGTCTTCGACGTCTACTCTCCCAACGTCCGCGCCGCCCGCAGCTCGCACGTGATCACGGGCCTGCCGGACGCCTACGGCCGCGGCCGGATCATCGGCGACTACCGCCGCGTCGCCCTCTACGGCGTCGACCAGCTGATCGCCGCCAAGAAGGTCGACAAGCTGGGCCTCGACACGACTCCGTTCACCGAGACCATCGCCCGCGAGCGCGAGGAGCACGCCGAGCAGATCCGCGCCCTCCAGGAGCTGAAAGAGATGGCGGCCTCGTACGGCTGCGACATCTCGGGCCCCGCGGCGACGGCGAAAGAAGCGGTCCAGTGGCTCTACTTCGCCTACCTCGGAGCCGTGAAGGAGCAGAACGGCGCGGCGATGTCGCTCGGTCGCACCTCGACCTTCCTCGACGTGTTCATCCAGCGCGACCTCGAGGCCGGAGTGCTCACCGAGACCGAGGCGCAGGAGATCATCGACGACTTCGTCATCAAGCTGCGCATCGTGCGGTTCCTGCGCACCCCCGAGTACGACTCGCTGTTCTCCGGCGACCCGACGTGGGTCACCGAGACCATCGGCGGCATGGGCGAGGACGGACGACCCCTGGTCACCAAGAACTCGTTCCGCTACCTGCAGACCCTGTACAACCTCGGCCCGGCGCCCGAGCCGAACATGACGGTCTTCTGGAGCCCGGCCCTGCCCGACGGCTTCAAGGACTTCTGCGCACAGGTGTCGATCGACACCTCGGCCGTGCAGTACGAGTCGGACGAGATCATCCGCCCCGCCTGGGGTGACGACGCCGCGATCGCCTGCTGCGTGAGCCCGATGCGCGTCGGCAAGCAGATGCAGTTCTTCGGCGCCCGGGTCAACCTCGCCAAGACGCTGCTGTACGCGATCAACGGCGGACGCGACGAGGTCTCCGGCAAGCAGATCTCGCCGATCGCCGCACCGGTCGGGGACGGCCCGCTCGAGTTCGACGACGTCATGTCCCGATTCGACGCCACGATGGACTGGCTCGCCGAGACGTACGTGGAGGCGCTGAACTGCATCCACTGGTCGCACGACAAGTACGCGTACGAGCGCCTCGAGATGGCCCTCCACGACAAGGAGGTGCTGCGGACGATGGCCTGCGGCATCGCGGGGCTGTCGGTCGCGACCGACTCGCTGTCGGCGATCAAGTACGCGACGGTGACGCCGGTGCGCGACGAGCGCGGCATCGTGGTCGACTACGTCACGGAGGGCGAGTTCCCGACGTACGGCAACGACGACGACCGGGCGGACGGCATCGCCGTCGATCTCGTCGAGCGCTTCATGGCGAAGATCCGCAGCCACCCGATGTACCGGAACGCGCTCCCTACCCAGTCGGTGCTGACGATCACCTCGAACGTCGTCTACGGCAAGGCCACGGGCAACACGCCCGACGGCCGCCGCGCCGGCGAGCCGTTCGCGCCGGGAGCCAACCCGATGAACGGTCGCGACACCCACGGGATGCTCGCCTCCGCCCTGTCGGTCGCGAAGCTCCCCTACTCCGAGTCCCAGGACGGCATCTCGCTCACCAACACGGTGGTCCCCGCCGGCCTCGGCCGCACCAAGGCGGAGCAGGTGGCCAACCTCGCCGGCCTGCTGGACGCCTACGTCGGCTCGCACGGGTACCACATGAACGTCAACGTCCTCAACCGCGAGACGCTCGAGGACGCCATGGAGCACCCGGAGAACTACCCGCAGCTGACCATCCGGGTCTCCGGCTACGCCGTGAACTTCGTGCGACTGACCCGCGAGCAGCAGCTCGACGTCCTGTCGCGCACGTTCCACGGCGCGATGTGACCGACCGCACGAGCCGCATCCGAACAGCAGAGAGAAGCTGAGGACCATGGCCGCGACGATGCTCCGTCGCCATCCGTGCAACACGGTGCCCGCCTCGCCCCCCGATGACGCGGTGCGCCTGGAGGTCCCCCTCCCGGCGCCCGCCCATCGGCGGGCCGGCGCGGGCGCCGACGGGCTCGAGGTGTCCGACGCCGACCGGCACGAGCGGCTCGCCGCGATGCGCGACGGGCGTCTCGGCTCCGTGCACTCCTGGGAGCTGGTCACCGCCGTCGACGGACCCGGCACCCGCCTCACGACGTTCCTCAGCGGATGCCCGCTGCGCTGTCTCTACTGCCACAATCCCGACACGTTCGCGATGAAGGACGGTACGCCGGTCACCAGCGACGAGCTGCTCGCGCGCATGGCCCGCTACGTCGGCGTCTTCCGCGCCACCGGGGGCGGGATCACGCTCTCCGGCGGAGAGGTGCTCATGCAGCCCGCCTTCGCCGCACGCGTCCTCCGCGGCGCCAAGGAGCTCGGCATCCACACCGCGATCGACACGTCGGGCTACCTCGGCGCTGCGGCCACGGACGCCATGCTCGACGACGTCGACCTCGTGCTGCTCGACGTGAAGAGCGGCGACCCGGAGACCTACCGACGCGTCACGAGCCGCGAGCTCGAGCCGACGCTCGCCTTCGGCCGGCGCCTGGCCGAGAAGCCGGACGGTCCGGAGGTGTGGGTGCGGTTCGTGCTCGTCCCCGGGCTGACCGACGAGCCGGAGAACGTCGAGAGGATCGCCGAGTACGCGGCATCCCTCAACGGGATCCGTCCGGGGACGGTGACCCGCGTCGAGGTCCTGCCCTTCCACCAGATGGGGCGCGACAAGTGGGCAGCCCTCGGGCGCGAGTACCTGCTGGAGGAGACGGAGCCTCCCTCCGCCGCCCTCACCGAGAGCGTGCGCGACCGGTTCCGGGCGCACGGCCTGACCGTCTACTGACGCCCCGACCCACCCGGTTCCTCGTCCGGGTGCACCGATCGGCCCGCCCTCCCATCCGGGCGGGCCGATCGGCGTCGCGGCCTCAGCCGGCGGCGATCACCCGGTCCGCCTCCGCGCGCGCCCAGCGCTCCGCGTCGGCCAGCGACGCGCGGGACAGCTCGGCGGGCGGACGGTGGGCGTCCACCACCCGGCGGATCGTGTCGACGATGCCGAGGAAGCCGAGCGCACCCTCGTGGAACGCGTCCACCGCCTGCTCGTTCGCGGCGTTGAACACCGCGGGGTAGGTGCCGCCGGCACCCCCCACCTGCTTGGCCAGCGCCACCGACGGGAACGCGACCTCGTCGAGCGGCTCGAACGTCCAGGACTGGGCCGTCGTCCAGTCCAGCGGCGCCCCGACCCCCGCGACCCGGTGCGGCCAGTCGAGACCCAGCGAGATGGGCAGTCGCATGTCGGGCGGCGACGCCTGGGCGATCGTCGAGCCGTCGACGTACTCCACCATCGAGTGGACGATCGACTGGGGGTGGACGGTGACGTCGATGCGGTCGTAAGGCACCCCGAACAGCAGGTGGGCCTCGATCACCTCGAGCCCCTTGTTCACGAGCGTCGCGGAGTTCGTCGTCACGACGCGGCCCATGTCCCACGTGGGATGCGCGAGCGCCTGGGTGGGCGTGACGTCCGCGAGCTCGCGCGCGGAGCGGCCCCGGAACGGACCGCCCGACGCCGTCAGGACGAGCCGGCGCACCTCCGTGTCCGTCCCGGAGCGGAGCGCCTGTGCGATCGCGGAGTGCTCGGAGTCGACGGGGACGATCTGCCCGGGCGCCGCGAGAGCGGTCACCAGGGGCCCGCCGACGATGAGCGACTCCTTGTTGGCGAGGGCGAGCGTGCGACCGGCCTCGAGCGCGGCGAGTGTCGGACCGAGTCCGATCGACCCCGTGATGCCGTTGAGGACGACATCCGCCTCGACGTCCCGGACGAGCCGCTCGACGTCGGCGATGTCACCGAGCGCCGTGCGGTGCACGCCGAACTCCGCCGCCTGCGCCGCGAGCAGGTCGGCGTTGCGCCCCGCGGCGAGCCCGACCACCTCGAACCGGTCGCGGCGGGATCGGATGACGTCGAGCGCCTGGGTCCCGATCGAACCGGTGGAGCCGAGGATCAGGACGCGACGCATGGCGCCAGCTTATCCGGGCTGTGCGGGCTCTCCGGGGCGTTACTGGGCGGCGTTCGGTGCGACGGCCAGGATGTCGACGACGAACACGAGCGTCGAGTTCGCCGGGATCGCACCCTGCTCCTTGTCGCCGTAGCCCTCCGCGGCGGGGATCACGGCGAGCACCTGCGATCCGACCGTCTGGCCCTCGAGCGCCTTCTGGAAGCCGGCGACCACCCCGGTCGTCGTGAAGCTCACCGGAGTGCCCTTCTTCCAGCTCGAGTCGAACTCGGTGCCGTCCTTCAGGACGCCCTTGTACTGGACGAGCACGGAGTCGCCGCTCTGCACGACCGGGCCGTCGCCCTTCTTGAGCACCGAGACCTCCGTCGTGGCCGGGTCCGCCAGGTCCGCCGGGACCGTGATGGACGGCGCGCCGGAGTCGTCGAGGGTGACCGTCGGCATCCCGGCCTCCGGCTGCTGGGGCTCGCCCCACGCGGCGGTGGGCGTGACGCCCAGGACGTCCACGACGTACACGACGGTGGGCATCTTCTCGTCGCCCGTCGCGGTCGCGATCGCGATCCGCGAGCCGATCGTCGCGCAGCCGAAGATCGACCCGCCGCTCTGCGCCGACACCTGCTGCGGCAGCAGCTGCCCGGGCTGGTAGCCCGACTGCGACAGGACGTCGCCGGTGGTGCCGTCGAGGATCGTGGCGGCGTAGTCGACGAAGTCGCCCGCCTTCAGCGCCGCACCGGTCCCCTCGACCGTGACGGTGCGCTGCAGCGTGAGTCCGTCCGCGCTCAGCGGCTTGGAGAAGTCGACGGTCGGCACGGAGCCGACATCGCCCGTCGCCGTGACCCCGTCCGACACCGCACCGCTCGGGGCGGCGGATGCGCACAGATCGGCCCCGGCGCCGGTGGTCGACGCTTCCGGCGACGGATCGCCGCCGCCGGAGCATCCGGCGAGCAGGAGCGCCGACAGGGCGACGGCGGACAGGGCGACGAGCGGACGCAGGCGCACGGATGACCTCACAGGAGTGGCGGAGCGAAGATGCCGGGACACCCGGCGCGTCCCATCCTCCCCCACTTTCTTCTGTCCCGGCTGAGAGCATGCCCGGCGGGCCATGCGCGGGCCGGAATGCGCCGGGGTCTACGATCTATGCGTGACGCAAGAGCACGACAGCGCACCCGACGCGCCCGAGACGCCCGCGCCGTCCGCACCCGAGGAGGTCGACGGCGTCGGGTTCACCTACTACTTCGGCCGAGCCGTCCTGGTGCCGCTGACGCGACTGATCTACCGCCCCCGCATCGAGGGCCGCGCGAACATCCCCCGCACCGGCAAGGTGATCTTCGCGAGCAACCACCTCTCGTTCATCGATTCGCTGATCATCCCGATGTTCGCCCCGCGGCCGGTCTACTTCCTCGCGAAGTCGTCGTACTTCGAGGGCACGGGATTCCGCGGCTGGGTGAGCCGGCAGTTCTTCACGGCGATCGGCGCCACGCCCGTCGAACGGGGCGCGGGCCAGGCCGCTCTGAACGCGCTCGACCAGCAGCGCCGGATCCTGGCCTCCGGGAGGGCGATCGCGCTGTACCCGGAGGGCACGCGCTCCCTGGACGGGCGACTCTACAAGGGCCGCACGGGCGTCGCCTTCCTCGCACTCGAAGAGGGCGCGCAGGTCGTCCCGGTGGGGCTGGTCGGCACGAACGAGGCGATGCCCGTCGGCGCCAAGCTCCCCTCCCGTCGTCCCCGGGTGACGGTCCGCTACGGCGCGCCCATCGACCTGTCGCACCTCGGCCCCGCCTCGAGCGGCAAGGCGCGTCGCCTCGCGACCGACGAGATCATGGCCGCCATCCACGAGCTCTCCGGCCAGGAGCTGGCCAACGCGTACAACGAGGCGCCGGCCTCGAATCCGGTCGAGCGCCTCAAGCAGGTGCTGCCGCACGAGCGCCGCTGACGGCGGCATCTCTGCGTCCGGCCAGGGCGATCCGGCCAGGGCGGTCACGCCCCTCGGCTCAGGCGGTGACGGTCGCCTCGTGCCGCACGGGGAAGTTCACCGAGTTGGCGATGAAGCACCAGGCGTTCGCCTGCGCGTGCGCCGCCTCCGCCGCCTCGATCATCGACGCGTCCGCCACCACGACGTGCGGACGCAGCACGACCTCGGTGAACGCCCCGCCGCCCCGGCCGTCCTCGCGCATCGTGCCGGTGGCGTCGTCCGTGTAGGACACGACGACGACCCCCGCCGTGACGCACGCGTGCAGGTACGAGAGGAGGTGACACTCCGACAGGGCCGCGAGCAGCAGATCCTCGGGGTTCCATTTGGTCGGGTCCCCGCGGAACGGCTTGTCGCTGGACGCGGCGAGATCGACCTTGCCGTCCACCATCAGCGTCACGGACCGGTCGTATCCCCGGTACCCGTCCGTTCCGGCGCCCCGGTTGCCCGTCCAGACGCTGCGGACGGCGTAGTGGTGTTCTCCGATCACCTCCCCAGTCTGCCAGCACGGCCGGAACGCGCGTCAGCGGCGAAGTAGGCTCCTGTGCGTGGCAGTTTCTCCCTCGACGCCCCCCGCACCCTCCGCACGTGCCGGCACGATCGCCGTCGACCGCGCCGTCGAGCTCGCCGTCGTCGAGCGCAACGGCTTCATCGAATCCCGGCATGCGGGTGCGGCCGTCGTCCTCGACCCGGACGGCGCGGCGATCCTGAGCCTCGGCGACGTGGAGGCGCCGATCCTCCCCCGTTCGAGCCTCAAGCCGCTGCAGGCGCTCGGCTGCCTCACCGCCGGCGCCGAGCTCGAGGGCGAACAGCTCGTGCTCGCCACGGCGAGCCACGCGGGCACCGACCGCCACGTGGCCGTCGTCCGCGAGATCCTCGGGCGGGCGGGACTGGGCGAAGACGACCTCGGGTGCCCGCCGGCCTGGCCCACCGACAGCGCGACGCGGGACGACCTCGTGCGCGAGTTCGGCCAGCCGAGCCGGATCCGCATGACCTGCTCGGGCAAGCATGCGGCGATGCTCCTCGCGTGCACGGCCAACGGGTGGGACGTCGGGAGCTATCTCGACCCGGCCCACCCGCTGCAGGCCCACATCCGCGAGGTGATCGAGCGTCTCACCGGCGCACGCCCCACCACGACGGCGATCGACGGCTGCGGTGCCCCCGTGTACGCGATGAGCCTCACGGCCCTCGCCCGCGCCATGCATCGCGTCGGCACGTCGTCGGAGCGTTCTCCGTTCGCCCTGCACCGCCAGGCGGGGGCGCTCGTGCGGACGGTGCGGGAGCTCCCCTGGGCGATCGAGGGCGAGGGCCGCCCCGACACGATCGCCATCGAGCGCCTGGGGGTCTTCACGAAGTTCGGCGCCGAAGGCGTCATGGTCATGATCGCGCCGAACGGCACCACCGCGGTCCTCAAGGTGCTCGACGGAGATCGCCGCGCGACGACGGCGGTGGCGATCACCCTGCTCGTCCGCGTCGGCGCACTCACGGCCCGCGACGCCGCGGACGCCGTGGCTCGCCTCCCCCTCGCCGTCACCGGCGGCGGCCGCGACGTCGGGATGATCCGCCCGACCGTCTGAGCGTCGCCGGCGCCGCGACCGGGGCGCGATCCGTCGCCCCGGCTCAGCGACGCGCGCCCGTGGGTAGCGCGACGCGACGCGGGGGCGTGTCCGCGCGGACGGACCACGCGCGGCCGGCACCGGGGGCGACATACGGCGGGAGTTCGCGTCGTCCCGTGACGGCGCGGTACTCGGCGGCGCATCCCGCGTCCACGACGAGTTCGCCGCGCGAACGCGTCGTGCCGAGCAGCCGCCACTGGGCGAGCCAGTCCTCGGGCGCGCCGAGCACGACGCGTGGCACGGCTTGCGCGGAGCCGGCGTCGGCGACCGCGGCGATCGGGATCACCTCGACGCCCGACGCCGTCAGCCCGGCCCGCACGGCGTCCGCGCGGGGGCCGTCGGCGATCACGAGGCCGGCTGGCTCCCCCGCGCCCACCCGCCACACGGGCGCGCGATCTCCGCTCGCGGTGCCGTCCGGCCGCGACGCGTCCTCGCCGCCTCCGCCCGAGTCCGGAAGCGCGAACTGGACGAGACGGCTCCCCCACCGTCCGCGGCCGGGCGGCTCGTCCCGCAGGTGCTCGCCCGGAGCACCACCGGCGGCGACGTGATCGGCGCGCGTCGGCAGGGCCAGGATCGCGCGCCCCGGCAGCAGGTCGACGACCCTCCCGAGCGGGCCCGTCGCGCGGGACGCCGTCAGTGCGATGACGATCCCGCGGCTGCGCGCCTCCCGCGCCGCCCGCTCGAGCGCCGCCACCCATGCCGCGGCGTGGTCGGGCGGGAGGCGCGCGGCGATCGCGTCCGCATCGTCGACGAGGACGACGGTGCCCGGAGGGGCGCCGTCGAGCGCCATGACGCGGTCCCACGCATCCTCGAGGTCGCCCTCCACCCGCACGCATCGCTCCGCCTGCGCGGCGACCGTCCGCAGGAGGCTCGACCGGCCGCTCCCCGGCCCGCCGATCACCGCGAACCCCGCCGTGCCCGCGTCCAGCACGAGCGCGGACCGGCGCTGCCGGTCGGGCTCGTCCACCACGCCCAGCACGAGCGGCACGGGCGCCCTGCGGTCGGATCGCCGCCGACGTGCGGCGGGAGAGTCCTCCCGGCCAGCCGCCGTCGGCGCGGCGTCCGTCCCGACGTCCGGCGCGACGACAGCGCGCGCCTCGGCGATCGAGATCCGCTCCGGCAGGGGCGGCAGCCACGGGCGGCGGGCGGGCGCGTGGTCCGCGGAGGCGACCCGGAGGGCGTCGATCGCCGCCGGTCCGCAGCGGGCGACCCGCACCGTGCGGGGCGCACTGTCGGCGGCACGCCGCACGAGCGCCGTCCCCCGCGCCGCAGCCGCGCCCGAGAGGTGGACGGCGTCGTCCCGCCCGAGGATCGTGCGGGCGTCGGCGGCATCCGTCACCCGGAACGCGATCCGCAGGGGCGCGTTGGCCAGGACCCCGTCACGGAACGCCCCGGACGCACGCTGCGAGGCGAGCAGCAGGTGCAGGCCGAGCGCGCGACCTCGCGCGGCCAGGTCGGCGAACAGCTCGTGCAGGTCGGGGTGCGCGCCGACGAGCGCGGCGTACTCGTCGACGACGATCACGAGGCGCGGCAGCAGCCCCCGAGCCTCGTCGATGTCGCGCGCGCCGGCCGTGCGGAGCACGCGCTCCCGGTGACGGACCTCGGCGCGCAGGCTGTCCACGGCGCGCACCGTCCGGGCCTCGTCCAGATCGGTGAGCACCCCCGTCACGTGGGGAAGCATCGCCAGCGCATCGAACGTGCGGCCGCCCTTGAAGTCGACCAGCAGGAACGACACCTCCTGCGGCGTCCGGCCGCGGCACATCCCGACGATCCAGGTCGTCAGCAGCTCGCTCTTGCCCGAACCGGTGACGCCGATCACCACGGCGTGAGGTCCGTCGTCCACCAGATCGAGCACGACCGGATCCCCCGCCGTCGTCCCGACGACCGCACCGAGCGAGGACGCCGCACCTCGGTCGGCGACGGGCAGCTCGTCCACCCACGCCGCCCCGTCCACGCGATGACCGAGCGTGGTCGCGCGGGCGGCCAGCATCGCCGCGATCCGCGCCGCCTGCTCCCGCGAGACGGCCTCCACGCGCACGCGTCGCGACACCCCGCCGTGGTCCAGGCGGGCTCCGTCGACACCGCCCGCGTCGTCGAGGGTGAGCACCGCGGCGCACCGCGGCGGAGGCGGAGCTCCCGGCGCGACCCGCACGATCGGGACGTCGACGTCCGCAGGAACGGGACGATCGCCGGTGCCCACGGACACGACGATTCCGGCGGTCGCCTCCGCGTGCGGGAGGGCGGGGCCGTGCGCCCCGTCGCCGGCGAGACGCAGCCGTCCGGGCGGCTGGGCGAGGCACAGCTGCAGCAGGAGCGCTCGCGCGACCGCCGCCGCCGCGAGCGCGGGACCGACGACGGCGACCCCGGCGGCGACCGGCACCACCACCGGCGCATCGGCGAGGGTGGCGGCCCGCCCGCGCAGCGCGCGGGCCTCCCGCGTCGTCGTCTCGCCCTCGATCCGCAGCGCGCTCGTCACCTCGCCACGCCCGACGACGAGCAGCTCGTCGCGCCCCGGCACGACCCGCCAGATCTCGTCGGGGTCCGTCACGTATCCCGCGACGTCCGGCGTGCGCCGCCAGGCACGCCGTCGCTCCGCCTCGTGACGCTCCTCGATCGCGCCGGTCAGGCGGACGAGCGTCGCGGCCGCCGCGCGCCGCGCCCGGCGGCGGGTGCGGCGCGATCCGCGAAGCCCGTCGAGGAAGGAGGCCGCCGCCATCAGCGGCCCGAGCGCCGCCATCCACCACACCGTCGGGGACGCCGTGAGCCACCAGAGAACGGCGGCGCCGGCCACGGGGACGAGCGCGGCCGCCAGAGGCAGGACCGGACGCGGCGGCTCGGGGACCGATGCCGGCAGGCGCAGGGTGTCGTCGAGGTCGTGCATGGCGCACAGTCAACCGCCGCGCGGCGCCGCCCGGCGCGGCATCCCGGCGATCCGTGGACGCGTCTCCGGTGGGCTCCGATGGGGAGGAGCGGTCGAGCCCCGCCGCGGACGGAGCGGATCAGTCCTCGACGGGCGTGCGCTCCCCGGTGTACGTCCTGTGCACGTTGAGCACGATGATCGTCACGTTGTCCCGGCCGCCGTTCTCCAGGGCCGCCTCGAGCATGTCGTCGGCGGCCTCGGTCGGGTCCTCGTGCTGCAGCAGGAAATGGAGGATGCCGTAGTCGGTGAGCTCCTTGGTGAGTCCGTCGCTGCAGATGACGAACCGGTCGCCGTCGACGACCTCGAGGCGCACGTAGTCGGGAGAGACGCCGTCGGAGGGGCCGACCGCGCGGGTGATGACGTTGCCGTAGGGGTGGTTCTCCGCCTCTTCCGGCGTCAGACGCCCCGCCGAGATGAGCTCCTGCACCACCGAGTGGTCCGTCGTCACCTGGGCCAGCCCGCCGTCGCGGAAGAGGTACACGCGCGAATCGCCGATGTTGAGGGTCACCCACGTCGGCTCGGGCCCGGTGAGGTCCAGGTACACGCCCGTCACCGTCGTGCCCGTGCCCTCGTCGGTCGTCTCCGGGTGGCTCGCGATGTCGGCGACGGCCCGGGCGAGCGCCTTCTCGATGGTCTTGGGGGTCACGTCGCCCTTGTCCGCCACGGCGCCGAGGCGTTCGACGGTGCTCGCACTGGCGATCTCGCCGCCGATGTGTCCGCCCATCCCGTCGGCGACGACGAACAGCGGGTAGCGGGCGAGCACGGCATCCTGGTTCACCTCACGCCGACGTCCGCGGTGGGTCACCTCGGACCACTGCAGCTCGAGTGCACCGTCCGCGAGCGGGACGGTGCACGACGGGGTCGTGGCTTCGGGCACGGTCACACTCTAGTGGACGCGTCCCCCGGCTCCTCCGCGACGGGCGGGATCGCCGGAAGCGGGGGGACGGCGCCGGGTGAGACGATCGGCGGGACGTCTCCGGCGAGCTCCTCCCGCTCCTCCGCGCGGTCGATGGCGGCGACGAACGCGGCTCCCCCGTCGACCCCGCCGTCGGTGTCGTCCGCGGGAGCGTCGAACTGCGCGTTGTACAGGCGCCAGTACGCCCCGCGGGCCGCGAGCAGCTCGTCGTGCGACCCCTGCTCGACGATCGCGCCGGACTCCATCACGAGTATGAGGTCGGCGTCGCGGATCGTCGACAGACGGTGCGCGATGACGAACGCCGTGCGGTCCTCGCGCAGGCGCGACATCGCCCGCTGGATCAGCAGCTCGGTGCGGGTGTCGACGGAGCTGGTCGCCTCGTCGAGGATGAGGATCCGCGGATCGGACAGGAACGCCCGGGCGATGGTGACGAGCTGGCGCTCCCCGGCGGAGAGGTTCGTCGCCTCGTCGTCGAGGACGGTGTCGTACCCGTCGGGCAGAGCGTGCACGAACCGGTCCACGTAGGCGGCCGTCGCCGCCGCGACGATCTCCTCCTCGCTCGCATCCGGACGCCCGTAGGCGATGTTCTCCCGGATCGACCCGGAGAACAGCCACGTGTCCTGCAGCACCATGCCGGTACGTCGGCGCAGGTCGTCGCGGGTCATCTGCCGCGTGTCGAGGCCGCCGAGGGAGATCACCCCGCCGTCCACCTCGTAGAACCGCATGATGAGGTTCACCAGAGTCGTCTTGCCGGCTCCGGTCGGCCCGACGATCGCCACCGTGCTGCCCGGATCCGCGTGCAGCGACAGCGCGTCGATGAGGGGGACGTCGGGCACGTAGCGGAACGAGACGTCGCGGAAGGCGAGGTCGGCCGCGGCGGCCGGCGCCGTGCGTGCGGGGTCGGCGTCGGCGCCCTGCTCGTCCTCGTCGAGCAGTTCGAACACCCGCTCGGCACTCGCGACGCCGGACTGCAGCAGATTCGCCATCGAGCCCAGCTGGCTGAGCGGCTGCGTGAACTGCCGCGAGTACTGGATGAACGCCTGCACGTCGCCGATCGACATCAGGCCGCCCGCGACCTGGAGGCCGCCCACGACGGCGATCGCGACGTAGACGAGGTTCCCGATGAACATCATCGCGGGCATGATGATCCCGGAGAGGAACTGCGCGCCGAAGCTCGCGCGGTACACGTCGTCGTTCTCCGCGGCGAAGTCGCGCTCGACCTCGCGCTGGTGGCCGAACACCTTCACGACCGCATGACCGGAGAAGGTCTCCTCGACGCGCGCGTTCAGGACCCCGGTCGCCGTCCACTGAGCGACGAAGAGCTTCTGGGAGCGCTTGGCCACGGCGGTCGTGATGACGATCGTGAGCGGGATCGTGACGAGGGCGATCACCGCGAGCAGGGGCGAGATCACGAACATCATGACGAGCACCCCGACGACCGTCAGGATCGACATGATGACCTGCGACAGCGTCTGCTGCATGGTCTGGCCGATGTTGTCGACGTCGTTGGTCACGCGGCTGAGGAGCTCTCCGCGCTGCACCCGGTCGAAGTACGCCAGCGGCAGGCGATGGATCTTGTCCTCCACCGCGACCCGCAGACGGTCCATCGCGCGCTGGACGATCCCGTTGAGCAGCCGAGCCTGCAGCCACCCGAACAGCGCCGCGAGGAGGTAGACGACCAGCACCACGGAGATGACTCCGGCGAGGGCGCCCAGGTCGATGCCCGCACCGGGGGTGAACGACATGGAGGAGAGCATGTCGGCCTGCTGTTGATTGCCCGCTCGGACGAGCTGGTCGATCACCTGCTGCTTCGTCGCGGTCGCGGGCACCTGCAGCGACACGAAGCCCGCGAAGATGATGTTCGTCCCCTCGCCCAGGATCTTCGGGCCGGCGACGCTCAGGGCGACCGACAGTGCCCCGAGCACGAGGGTCGCGATGAGCCGCGCCCGGTCCGGGCGGAGGGTGCCGAGCAGGCGCCGCGCGCTCGGACCGAAGTTCTGCGCCTTGGCGCCCGGCGCCATCGCCATCGGGCCCCGCCCCATGGGGCCGCGCGGCCCGGCGGGGGCGACCGGCGCCGGGCGCGCGGAGGTCGAGCCGCTCATGCCGCCTCCTTCGCCGACAGCTGCGAATCGACGATCTCCCGGTAGGTCGGGCAGCTCTCGAGCAGTTCGTCGTGCGTGCCGAGCCCCACCGTGCGTCCGTGATCGAGCACGAGGATCTGATCCGCGTGCCGGATGGTCGACACCCGCTGCGCGACGACGATGCGCGTCGCGTCGGGCAGCTCCGCATCCAGCGCCCGGCGCAACGCCGCGTCGGTGGCGAGGTCCAGCGCGGAGAACGAGTCGTCGAAGACGTAGATCTCGGGCCGCTTCACCAGGGCGCGCGCGATCGCGAGACGCTGGCGCTGACCGCCCGAGACGTTGGTCCCGCCCTGTGCGATGGGCGCGTCCAGTCCGCCGTCGAGCGACGCCACGAACCCGCGCGCCTGGGCGAGCTCGAGCGCGCGCCAGAGGGCGGCGTCGTCGGCGTCCGCATCTCCGTAGCGGAGGTTGGATGCCACGGTGCCCGCGAACAGGAACGCGCGCTGCGGGACGAGTCCGATCCGCGCCCAGAGGGCGTCGGGATCCATCGTCCGCACGTCCTCCCCGTCGACGGTCACCGCACCGCCGGTCGCGTCGAACAGCCGCGCGATGAGACCGACGAGGGTCGTCTTGCCCGAACCGGTGGAGCCGATGATCGCGGTCGTCGTGCCCGGCTCGGCGGTGAAGGAGATGCCTCGCAGGACCGCGTCCTCCGCGCCCGGGTAGGTGAAGTCGACATCGTCGAAGACGATCCGGCCCCCCGTGAGCGGGGCGGGGACGGGGGTGTCCGGGGCATGCACCGACGGCTCGGTCTCGAGCACCGCACCGATCCGGTCGGCGCAGACGGAGGCTCGCGGGATCATGACGAACATGAACGTGGCCATCATGACGCCCATGAGGATCTGCATCAGGTAGTTGAGGAACGCGAACAGCGTGCCCACCTGCACGCCGTGGTTCTGCACCTGATCCGCGCCGAACCAGATGACCGCCGCCGACGACAGGTTCATGACGAGCATCACGACCGGGAACATCAGCGCCATGAGGTTTCCGGCGCGCAGCGCGGTGTCCATGACCTCTGCGCTGGCACGGCCGAAGCGCGCCCGTTCCTCGTCCTCGCGTACGAACGCGCGGACGACGCGGATGCCCGTGAGCTGCTCGCGCAGGATCTGGTTGACGCGGTCGATGCGGGCCTGCATCTTCGTGAAGGCCGGGACCATCCGCACGACGATGAGCGAGACCGCGAGGAGGAGCACCGGGATCGCGACGGCCATCAGCCAGGACAGTCCGGCATCCTGGCGCACCGCCATGATCACGCCGCCGATCGCCAGCATGGGCGCCGACACCATGACGGTCGCCGACATCTGGACCAGCATCTGGACCTGCTGGACGTCGTTCGTGTTGCGCGTGATGAGCGACGCGGCACCGAACTGACCCATCTCGCGCTGCGAGAACGCGACGACGCGATGGAACAGAGCCCCGCGCAGATCCCGGCCCACCCCCATCGCGAGGCGGGAGCCGAAGTAGACCGCGACCAGCGAACACGCGATCTGGGCGAGGCTCACCGCGAGCATGATCCCGCCCGTACGCCAGATGAACGGGATATCGCCGGTGATCACGCCGTCGTCGATGATGTCGGCGTTGAGCGTGGGCAGGGCGAGAGAGGCGATCGACTGCCCGAGCTGGAAGACGATGACCAGGAGCACCAGCGGCCACGCCGGAGCAGAGAAACGGACCAGGATCCTGCCGAGCACGGCGCCTCCTCCCGCGACCGCGAGCGCAGGCGCGGATCGACGTTACGCCTGAGCGCGCCCTCGCTCAAGCAAGGGCGCGCTCAGTGGTCGTGCGGTCAGACGCGCGGGGCGTCGTCGTCGCCGCGCGGGGCCGCGGGCGGCTCCGTCGTCGGCGGCGGGGTCACCGGAGGGGTGACCGGGGGCTGCGCCGGCGGCTGGTAGCCCGCGGGAGGCTGGTATCCGGCCGGGGGCTGGTAGCCGGCCGGGGGCTGGTAGCCGGCGGGAGGCTGGTAGCCGGCGGGAGGCTGCGCGCCCGCGGACGCCTGGACGGGGATGCCCTGCCAGACCGTGCGGTCGGCGAAGAACCCGTTGCCTGCCCACGGGGCGGGGGCGATGTTCGAGTTCCAGCGCGACGAGTCGAAGGCGAGGATGCCGAGCCAGACCGCCTGCAGGAGGATGTACAGGACGACCCAGGGGGTCTCCTTCTGCAGCTTGAGCCCGACGCGCCACGCGGCCAGCGCCGTCGTCACGATGATGAGGAGCGAGCCCAGGAAGCCCAGGCCGAAGGGGGCGAGGACGATCGCCGCGCCGAATCCGATGAGCGGGAGCCACGGGCTCACGTCGCCGAGCTTGTTGAACACCATGAAGTTGTAGATCGGCACCCAGGCGCGCCAGCCGCCCTGCACGCCGGCCTTGTTGAAGATCCTCATCAGGAACCAGGACGACAGGACGTACCAGCCGACGGCGAAGAGGAAGCCGAGGAACGCCGCGAACAGAGCGGCGGCGACGACGGCGGTCGAATCGGAGTAGTCACTCATGTGGGCATTCCTTCCCTCGCGGCCCCAGCCGCACGAACGGGGCCGCACCGGCCCCGTCTGCAGTCATCGTAGGGCCGACGGGCCCGGCGCCACCAGATGCGGGATCTCGCGCGTGTCGTGCGCGGCTGGATACCCTGGCCACAGCACTCCTCGGAAGGACGCCCCATGACCGACCCCCAGCCCACTCCCCCGCCGCTCCCCGACCGACCCGCCGCCGCGGGGGCGCAGGCGGCGGCGACCTCCGCCGGTCCGGCACCCGATCGCACGGGGGGCATCGCGGGCGTCGACGACACGGGCGTCCCGAGGCTCGTCGGCGAGCTCGACGACATCGGCCGCGGCTTCGTGTCGGCGCTGTTCGACATCACGTTCACCCGCTTCATCACCCGGCGCCTCGCCAGCGTGTTCTTCCTCGTCGGCCTGGTCGCGATCGGTATCGCCTTCGTCTCGGCCCTCGCCGGCGGGATCGTCTCCGGCGTCGGCGCGCTGCCGTGGAACCCGGGCGGAGGGATCGCCCTCATCGCCTCCACGGTCGTCGTGGTTCCCGTCCTCGCCTTCTTCGCGGTCGTGCTGCTGCGATTCGTGATCGAGGCCGGGGTCGCGCTCGTCGCGATCGCGGAGAACACCGAGCGGACCGCCGCGAACACCGCGCGCGACTGACGCGTCGCGCCGACCCGCGCCGGGCGTCCTCCGCCCCTCACACGACGAGGTCGAGCTCCCCTGGCGCACCGTGCCGCACGTGGAGGCCGCTCTGCTCGGCCCAGCGGACGAACGCGTCCGGCGAGGCCACGCGGGGGCGCGACAGCGCGAGCCGCCGCACGAGGTCGCCCTTCGCGTGCTTGTTGAAGTGGTTGAGGGCGCGCACCGCCCCGTCCGGGCCCGCCGTGACGACGCGCACGTACGCCGAGCGCACGCCCCCAGGCACGGGGCCCAGGGCCGCATACGCCTCCGAGCGCAGGTCCAGCACGAAGCGGGGCGCCGCCTCCGCGAGCGCGGCGGTCGTGGCATCCGCCCACATCTTCCGGAGCGTCGGGACGCCGGGCAGGGAGGCGCCCGCCGCCAGGCGGTACGCCGGGATCGGATCGAGCGCCCCGACCGGCCCGAACGGCGCCGACTGGATCAGGACGTGCGCGCCGAGCCAGCGTCGCGCCGGAGCGGGGAGCGACGCGGCATCCAGCGCGTCGAACAGCACGCCCGTGTAGCGGTCGACCGCGGGCATCGTCGGCGCAGTGCGCAGGGCGGCGTTGGCGGCGACCTCACCGCGCTGGCGCGCGGACAGCTTCAGGACCTTCGCCGCACGCTCCTCGTCTCCGCACAGCGCCACGAGCGCATCGATCACCCGCGTCCGCTCCGGCGCGAGCCCCCGCAGCGCGAGCCCTCCGACGTCCAGCGCCGGCCCGTCCCCTCCTCCACGCTTGGTCTCCGACGGCGGCAACAGGATCAGCATGCGTCTCCGATACAGCGAGAAACCACCCTCGTCGCGAGAAACACCCGCAGGGGTGGTTTCTCGCGCAGAGAGTGGTTTCTCAGCGGGTGGGGTCAGGACTGGAGCGCGGCGTGGCCGGCCACGATGGTGAGCTCGTCGGCCTCCATCGACAGGAAGCCGTCCTGCGCGCTGGCGACGACCTTCGTGCCGTCCTGCTGCGTGATGCGCACCTGGCCCTCGGCGAGGATCGCCAGCACGGGCTCGTGCCCGGTCATGAAGCCGATCTCGCCCTCGACGGTCTTGGCGACGACGAGGGACGCCTCGCCGTGCCAGACCTCCTCCTCGGCGGAGACGAGGGTGACGGTCAGCGCCATGTCAGCTGTTCTCCTTCTGGATCTGCGCCCACTTCTCCTCGACGTCGGAGATGCCGCCGACGTTGAAGAACGCCTGCTCGGCGACGTGGTCGAAGTCGCCCTTGACGATCGCGTCGAAGGACTCGATGGT
Source organism: Microbacterium sp. MMO-56 (assembly GCF_037146215.1). Classification (NCBI taxonomy): domain Bacteria; kingdom Bacillati; phylum Actinomycetota; class Actinomycetes; order Micrococcales; family Microbacteriaceae; genus Microbacterium; species Microbacterium sp. MMO-56. Next base: position 37,142 of record NZ_JBBCVW010000007.1, on the reverse strand, counting down.
CTCCTTGATCGGGACCGTGGAGCCCTCGACACCGGTGAACTTCTTCGCCATGTAGGTGTTCTGCGAGAGGAACTGCTGGATGCGGCGCGCGCGGGCGACGACGATCTTGTCCTCTTCGGAGAGCTCGTCGACACCGAGGATCGCGATGATCTCCTGCAGTTCCTTGTTCTTCTGCAGGATCTGCTTCACGGCGGTGGCCACGCGGTAGTGGTCCTCACCGATGTAGCGCGGGTCGAGGATGCGGCTCGTCGAGGTGAGCGGGTCGATGGCCGGGTACAGACCTTTCGACGCGATCTCACGCGAGAGCTCGGTCGTCGCGTCGAGGTGCGCGAAGGTCGTGGCCGGGGCCGGGTCGGTGTAGTCGTCGGCGGGCACGTAGATCGCCTGGAGCGAGGTGATCGAGTGACCACGCGTCGAGGTGATGCGCTCCTGGAGCACACCCATCTCGTCGGCGAGGTTCGGCTGGTAGCCGACCGCGGAGGGCATACGGCCGAGGAGGGTCGACACCTCGGAACCGGCCTGCGTGAAGCGGAAGATGTTGTCGATGAACAGCAGCACGTCCTGCTTCTGCACGTCGCGGAAGTACTCCGCCATCGTCAGGGCCGAGAGGGCGACGCGCAGACGCGTCCCCGGCGGCTCGTCCATCTGGCCGAAGACGAGGGCGGTCTTGTCGAAGACGCCCGCCTCCTCCATCTCGCCGATGAGGTCGTTGCCCTCGCGGGTGCGCTCGCCGACGCCGGCGAACACCGAGACGCCGCCGTGGTCCTGCGCGACGCGCTGGATCATCTCCTGGATGAGGACCGTCTTGCCGACGCCGGCGCCGCCGAACAGGCCGATCTTGCCGCCCTGGACGTACGGCGTGAGCAGGTCGATCGACTTGATGCCGGTCTCGAACATCTCGGTCTTGGACTCGAGCTGGTCGAAGTTCGGCGCCTGACGGTGGATGCCCCAGCGCTCGGTGACCTCGACGGTCTCGCCCGGAGCGGCGTTGAGCACGTCACCGGTGACGTTGAAGACCTTGCCCTTGGTGACGTCGCCGACGGGGACCGTGATGGGGCCGCCCGTGTCGCGCACCTCCTGGCCGCGGACCATGCCGTCCGTGGGCTTGAGCGAGATGGCGCGCACGAGGTCGTCGCCGAGGTGCTGGGCGACCTCGAGCGTGATCTCGGTGGACTCGTCGCCGATCGTGATCGTCGTCTTCAGCGCGTTGTAGATGTCGGGGATCGCATCGTGCGGGAACTCGATGTCGACGACCGGGCCGGTGACGCGTGCGACGCGCCCGACGACCGTCGTCTCGGCCTTTTCGGCGGTGGCGGTGGCAGTCATTGTCTGTCTCTTTCGGTGGGAACGTTACTTGCCGGATGCCAGGGCGTCGGCGCCGCCGACGATCTCGGCGATCTGCTGGGTGATCTCGGCCTGACGGGCGTTGTTGCGCAGGCGCGTGTAGTCGGTGATCAGCTTGTCCGCGTTGTCGCTCGCGCTCTTCATCGCCTTCTGCGTCGCCGCGTGCTTGGCCGCGGAGGACTGCAGCAGCGCGTTGAAGACGCGGCTCTGCACGTACACCGGCAGGAGAGCGTCGAGCACGACCTCGGGGCTGGGCTCGAACTCGTAGAGCGGATACACCTGCGAGGAGGATGCCGAGGCATCCGTCACCTCGTCGGCCTCGACGACCTCGAGCGGCAGCAGACGCACGGTCTGCGGCTCCTGCGTCATCATGCTGACGAAGCGGTTGTAGACCAGGTGGATCTCGTCCACGCCGCCCTCGACGTCGCCGCCGCGGTCGTACGCGTCCAGGAGTGCCCCGGCGATCTGCTCGGCGGTGTTGAAGTGCGGCGTGTCGGTGTCGCCGACCCACTCGCCCGCGGCCGCCATGCGGCGGAACTGGAAGTAGCCCACCGCCTTGCGACCGACGAGGAAGTACTCGACCTCCTTGCCCTGCGACCGCAGGAGCTCGGCCAGCTGCAGGCCCTCACGGAGGATCTGCGAGTTGAACGCGCCGGCGAGGCCACGGTCGGAGGCGAAGATGACCACCGCGGAACGGCGGATCGTCTCGCGCTCCGTCGTGAGCGGGTGCTGCGTGTTGGAGTGGGTAGCCACGGCGGAGACGGCCCGGGTCACGGCCCGCGCGAAGGGCGAGGACGCGCGCACGCGCGCCATCGCCTTCTGGATGCGCGAAGCCGCGATGAGCTCCATCGCCTTCGTGATCTTCTTGGTCGTCTGAGCGGAAGAGATCTTCTGCTTGTAGACCCGGAGTTGTGCGCCCATAGGTTCTGTGTGTCAGGGATTCAGTCGTCGGGACCCCGGCCTCAGCCGCGGCGACCCTTGACGATCTGCTCCTGGTTCACATCCTCCTCGTGCGCCGACGCGACCTCTTCGTGACCGGGCTTGTTGATGGCCTGCCCCTTGCCGCCCTGGAATTCCAGGATGAAGGAGTCGGTGACCTTGCCCAGCTCTGCGACGGTGTCGTCGTCGAGCACGTTGGTCTCGCGCAGCCGGTCGAGGATCGTCGTGTTGCGCTTGAGGTAGTCGAGCAGGTCGCGCTCGAAGCGGAGCACGTCCTCGACCGCGATCGTGTCGAGCTTGCCGTTGGTACCGGCCCAGATCGAGACGACCTGCTCCTCGACGGGGTACGGGTCGTACTGGGGCTGCTTGAGCAGCTCCGTCAGACGCGCACCGCGCTCGAGCTGACGACGCGAGGCCGCGTCGAGGTCGGAGGCGAACATCGCGAACGCCTCGAGCGAGCGGTACTGGGCGAGCTCGAGCTTGAGCGTGCCGGAGACCTTCTTGATCGACTTCACCTGGGCGTCACCGCCGACGCGGGAGACCGAGATGCCCACGTCGACCGCGGGGCGCTGGTTCGCGTTGAACAGGTCGGACTGCAGGAAGATCTGGCCGTCCGTGATCGAGATGACGTTCGTCGGGATGTAGGCCGACACGTCGTTGGCCTTCGTCTCGATGATCGGCAGACCCGTCATGGAGCCCGCGCCGAGCTCGTCGGAGAGCTTCGCGCAGCGCTCCAGCAGACGCGAGTGCAGGTAGAAGACGTCGCCCGGGTAGGCCTCGCGGCCCGGCGGGCGGCGCAGCAGCAGCGACACGGCGCGGTAGGCCTCGGCCTGCTTCGACAGGTCGTCGAAGATGATCAGGACGTGCTTGCCGCCGTACATCCAGTGCTGGCCGATGGCCGAGCCGGTGTAGGGGGCCAGGTACTTGAAGCCGGCGGGGTCGGAGGCGGGAGCGGCGACGATCGTCGTGTACTCCATCGCGCCGGCGTCCTCGAGCGCACCCTTGACCGAGGCGATCGTGGAGCCCTTCTGACCGATCGCGACGTAGATGCAGCGCACCTGCTTGGTGACGTCACCCGAGTCCCAGTTGGCCTTCTGGTTGATGATCGTGTCGATCGCGATGGCGGTCTTGCCGGTCTGACGGTCGCCGATGATGAGCTGACGCTGGCCGCGGCCGACCGGGATCATGGCGTCGATCGCCTTGATGCCGGTCTGCATCGGCTCGTGCACGCTCTTGCGCTGCATGACGCCGGGAGCCTGGAGCTCGAGGGCGCGGCGACCCTCGGTCGCGATCTCGCCGAGGCCGTCGATCGGGTTGCCGAGCGGGTCGACGACGCGGCCCAGGTAGCCGTCGCCGACGGCGACCGAGAGCACCTCGCCGGTGCGCGTGACCTTCTGGCCCGCCTCGATGCCGGAGAAGTCGCCCAGGACGACCACACCGATCTCGTTCTCGTCGAGGTTCAGCGCGAGGCCCTCGACGCCGTTCGCGAAGCGGACGAGCTCGTTCGCCATGACGCCGGGGAGGCCCTCGACGTGCGCGATGCCGTCGGCGGCGTCGACGACCGTGCCGACCTCGGTCGCGGCGGCTCCGGACGGCTCGTACGCGGCGACGAAGTCCTTCAGCGCGTCGCGGATGACGTCGGGGCTGATGGTGAGATCTGCCATGGTGTTCCTTCTGTTCTAGCCAGCGAGGCGCTGGCGCAAGTCATTGATTCGAGAGGAGACGGTCCCGTCGATGACGTCGTCACCGATCTCCACGCGCATGCCGCCGAGCACCTGAGGGTCGACGACGACGTTCAGGGTGACATCGGCGCCGTACCGGGAGCGCAGCGCCGCGGCGAGGCGGTCCTGCTGGGCGGAGTCGAGCGCACCCGCGACCCGGACGGTCGCGACCTTCTTGCCCCGCTGGTCGGCCACCAGCTGCAGCGCCCGCTGCAGCAGGGACCGGACGCGGCGTTCGCGCGGCTGCTGGACGAGCTGCGACGCGATGAGCGTCGTCGCCTCGCCGGCCCGGCCGCCCAGGAGCTTCTCGACGAGCGCGCCCTTGGCGGACGCATCGCCGAGGCGGCTGCCGAGGGCGAGCTCCAGCTCGGGGTTGGCAGCCACGGTGCGGGCGACCTGGAACAGCTCGCCCTCCACGTCGGTACCCGGTGCCCCGATCGCCGCGGCGCGGATCGCGAGCTCTTCGATGCCCGAGACGAGATCCTCGGTCGAGGACCAGCGCACCGCGACGGCGGAGGCGAGCAGCTGGACGACCGTGGGGCCGTACCCGGCGAACACCGTCCGGGCCACCTGCGCACGCGCCTCGCCGGGAGCGCCCCACGCGGAGAGCGCGCCGCTCAGCTGCGCCGAGTCGGCGATCTCGCGCGCGGCCGCGAACAGCCCGCGGGCGACCGAGAGGTCGCTCACGGTCGCCGCCGACAGCTCCGCCGTGGTCGTCGCCAGTGCCTGAGTGGTCGCGCTGCCCATTACTTCTGAGCCTCCGCCGTGGACTCCGCCTTCTCGAGGTCGGCGAGGAAGCGGTCCACGACGCCCTTGGCCTTGGCGTCGTCGGACAGCGACTCGCCGATCACGCCGCCGGCGAGATCGAGCGCGAGCGTGCCGACCTCGCTGCGCAGCGAGACGAACGCCGACTGGCGCTCCGCCTCGATCTGCGTGTGCGCGGCCGCGGTCACGCGTGCGGCCTCGGTCGATGCGGCGTCCTTCGCCTCGGCGACGATCTTCTTGCCGTCCTCACGGGCGGCGTCGCGGATCTCTCCGGCCTCCTTGCGAGCCTCGGCGAGCTGCGCCGTGTACTCCTCGAGGGCGGCCTCGGCCTTGCGCTGAGCCTCGTCGGCCTTCGCGATGTTCCCCTCGATGGCGGCGGCGCGCTGGTCGAGGAGAGCCTTCATCTTGGGAAGGGCGACCTTCCACACGACGATGAGGATGACGATGAAGCAGACACCCGACCAGATGATGTCGTACCAGGCGGGGATGAGCGGGTTGTGCGCCTCGCCCTCTTCCGCGGCGTACGCGACAAGATTCAGCATCCTGTCTCCTTAAGACTGGGGGGCGACTTACTGGAAGATGAAGCCGGCAGCGATGCCGATGAAGGCGAGCGCCTCGGTGAAGGCGATACCGATCCACATGAGGACCTGCAGGCGACCGGCCAGCTCGGGCTGACGGGCCACGCCCTCGATCGTCTTGCCGACGACGATGCCGACGCCGATCGCGGGGCCGATGGCGGCGAGGCCGTAGCCCATCGTCGCGACGTTGCCGGTGAGCTCGGCGAGAACCGTAGTTGCGTCCACGGGGTGTTTCCTTTCGGGGTTGGGTGGGAGAGGCGGAAGCCTCGCCCGCTCAGTGCTCTTCTGCCACCGCGAGCTGGATGTAGACCGCGGTGAGGATGGTGAAGACGTAGGCCTGGAGGAAGGCGACCAGGACCTCGAACAGCGTGAAGGCGAGGCCGAAGGCGAGCGAGCCCGCCGCCAGAGCCGACCACCAGCCGCCGAGGGTGATGAGGAAGAACTGCGTCGCGGAGAAGAACAGCACGAGCATGAGGTGCCCGACGATCATGTTCATCAGAAGTCGCAGGGTCAGCGTCACCGGCCGGATGATGAAGGTCGAGAGGAACTCGAGCGGCGTGACGATGATGTAGAGGAACGGCGGCACCCCGGCGGGGAACAGCGCGTTCTTGAAGAAGTTCTTCGGGCTCTTCTTGATGCCCGCGTAGATGAACGTGACGTAGCTGATGACCGCGAGCATCAGCGGCACGGCGATGATGCTCGTACCGGCCAGGTTCAGGAACGGGATGATGCCTGTGATGTTGAAGAACAGGATCATGAAGAACATGGTCGTCAGGATCGGCAGGAACCGCTGACCGTCCTTCTTCCCGAGGAGGTCCTCGGCGATGTTGACCCGCACGAAGTCGAGGCCCATCTCGGCGATGCTCTGGAACCGTCCGGGGACGATCCGCATCCGGCGGGTGCCCGCCCAGAGGAAGATGATCAGCCCGACGGTGGCGAGGAACTGGATCAGATGGATCCGCGTGACCGGGATGCCGAACACCTCGAACAGAACGTCCGGGAAGAACTCATCGATGGAAGGTCCGTGGAAGCCGCCGTCTTCGGCGGTCTTGGCGATCAGGGTCGCAGCTTGGGTAAACAGCGCTGGCTCCAGCTTCGGGGCACCGGCGAACCGGGGCGACGATGGTCGGTGTGAGCGTCACTGCGCACGCGTCGCACTGCTGGTGTGGGCGGCGCGAACGGGCGCAGACGACAGCCTATCAGTCCCGCGGGGGGTTCTCGCGCGCCGCCTCCGCGGCGCCCTCGGCCTCCCCCTCTTCCGGGGGCGTCGACGTCGACGGACGGACGCCGTGGCGGGCGTCGTCGATGATGTCGGAGAGCGTCGGCAGCGACACGTCGCCGACGTGCGGCACGCGCATCCGGAGCATGACGACGACGTCGACGGCGAGCGAGGCGAGGACGCTCACGACCAGGGCGACGAAGAACACGGTGCCGTTGAGCCAGTCCGCGCCGCGCAGGACGAGCAGGACGACGATGAACAGGGCGAACTTCACGATCCATCCGCCCATCACCGCACCGAAGAAGATCGGGACGTACAGCGGGTCGCCGTACCAGCGGTTCGCGACGAGGATCGTCCCGGAGGTGAGCCCGAGGAAGACCGCGGCCAGGAGCACGGCGACCAGTGCGCTCCACAGCCCGGAGGTGCCGTCGACGGCGAAGCCGACGAGCGCGCCGACGACGGCGAGGCCGACGGCCACCGCGGCCGACCAGAGCAGGGTCGTGCGGAACAGGCGGTTGCTCGACACCTCGCGGGGCGTCGAGGGATCGTTCGGGGCGGATGCCTCGGTCATGCGGTCCTCCGGGGGTCGCCGGCCGGGGTGCCGGCCGGGTCGGTGGGATCGGTGGGATGAGTGGGGTCGCGAGGATCCATCGGGTCGGTCGGATCGATCCCCGCGGTCGCGACGGCGCGCGGACGCTCGGAGGGCAGGAGCGTGACGATGACGCACGCGACCGCGCCGACGAGCAGATACGCCACGCCCGGGAGGTAGTCCCCCGGCCAGTCCTGGGTCGTGCCGAGGTACATCAGGAGCACGCCGACCGAGACGACGGCCGTCCACGCGTAGAAGATCAGGACGGCGTCCCGGTCGCTGTGGCCCATGTCGAGCATGCGGTGGTGGAGGTGCTTGCGGTCGGGCGAGAACGGCGAGAGCCCCTTGCCCATGCGACGGATCACCGCCATCCCGAAGTCGAGGAGCGGCAGCAGCAGCACCACGATCGGCAGGAGGATGGGGATGAACGCACCCAGGAGCTGCGAGCGACCGAAGACGTCGTTGTCGCCGAGCAGGCTCGGCGGGAGGCTCCCCGTGAACGCGATCGCCGAGGAGGCCATCAGCAGCCCGAGCAGCAGAGCGCCGGAATCCCCCATGAACAGCTTCGAGGGGTTCCAGTTCAGCGGCAGGAAGCCCGCGCAGACGCCGATCAGGACCACCGCGATGAAGGATGCCAGCGAGGAGTAGCTCGAGGCACCCGTGTCGCGGGCGACCATGTAGGAGTACACGAAGAAGACCGCGTTCGCGATGAGGGCCACGCCGCCCACGAGCCCGTCCAGGCCGTCGATGAAGTTGATGGCGTTCATGACGATGACGATCGCGAGCACCGAGAGAGCGAAGCTCACCCAGCTGGACACGACGAGTTGGATGCCGAGGGGGATCGCGAAGATCTGGATGCCCCCGAAGCCCACGACGATGCCGGCGGCGAGGAACTGCGCACCCAGCTTGATCATCCAGTCCAGATCCCACAGGTCGTCGGCGACGCCGACGACGACGATCAGCGTCGCCGCACCCAGCAGCGACCAGATCGCCGCGGGCTCCGCCCAGAAGATCGCGAAGTAGGGGATCTGCGACGACAGCGCGAACGCGGCGAGGACGCCCAGGTACATCGCCACACCGCCGATGCGCGGCTTGGGCGTCGTGTGCACGTCGCGATCGCGGATCTCCGGGTACAGCCGGTACCGCAGCCCCACCCGCCAGACGATCGCCGTGAAGGCGAGGGTCGCGATCGCCGTCACGACGACGGTGAGGACGTAGTACCTCACGCGGGGCCGCTCGCCGCCGACTCGGCGTCGAGCGGGTCGGGCTCGAGCAGGTCGCCGAGCACGTCCCGCAGGCGCGCGCGACCGATGGCGCCGTCGCGCAGCACCCGCACGGGGCGGGTGCTGCCGGCCGCGAGCCCCGTCGCGTCGACGATCGTGGAGGACAGCCCCGTCCGCACCGGGCCGCCGTCGAGGTAGACCGACACCGCGTCGCCCAGCATCTCGATCGCACCGTGCACGTCGAGAGCGGCGGGACGCGTCGTGAGGTTCGCGCTGGAGACCGCCAGCGGCCCGCACTCCTCGAGCAGTTCGAGCGCGAACCGCTCGGCGGGCATCCGCACCGCCACCGTGCCGGCGGTGTCGCCGAGATCCCACGACAGCGACGGCTGCGCGGGCAGGACGATGGTCAGCCCACCCGGCCAGAACTCCTCGACGAGCCGCTCCACGGGCTCGGGGACCTCCGCCACGAGCGCACGCATGGTGGCAACGCCGGCGACGAGCACGGGCGGCGGGGACTGGCGACCGCGGCCCTTGGCGGCGAGCAGGCGTGCGACCGCAGCCGCGCTGAACGCGTCGGCGCCCACGCCGTAGACGGTGTCGGTGGGCAGGACGACGAGCTCGCCCCGGCCGATCGCCTGGCGCGCCTTGCGCATGCCGGGGAGCAGCTGTTCGGCGTCGCGGCAGTCGAAGAGCTCATACATAGCGCTCCCAGTCTACGGCGGGCATCCGCGCGGTCCGGGCGGCCCGCCGGGCCCCGGCCCCGGCCCCGGTGCGCCGGGCACCTGCGGTCAGGGCCGGATGGCCGTGGTCGCCCGGTCACGCGTCGTGAGGTCGGGATGCGTCGCCGCGGCGCGCCAGCCGTCGCCGCCCAGCAGCTCGCGGATGGGGGCTCCCTGCCACTCCCCGTGCTCGATGACGAGCATGCCGCCGGGACGCAGCAGGCGCATCCCCACCTCGGAGAGCACCCGGACGACGTCGAGACCGTCCTCTCCCCCGTAGAGGGCGGACGGCGGGTCCCAGAACCGCACCTCGGGATCGCGCGGGATCGCCTCATCGGGAACGTACGGCGGATTGGAGACGAGGACGGCGACCTGGCCGTCGAGCTCGGGGAACGCCGCGGCGAGATCGATGAAGGCGAGGCGGGTCTGCGGCGCGATCCGCGCGACGTTCTCCTTCGCCCAGACGAACGCGTCGACGGAGTTCTCCGCGGCGTGGATGCGGGCGTGCGCGACCTCGGTCGCCAGAGCGAGCGCGATGGCACCCGACCCCGTGCCGAGGTCGACGCCGATGGGCTCGGCGTCGGGGCATGCGCGCAGGGCGTCGATGGCGAGCTGCGCGACCATCTCGGTCTCGGGCCTCGGAACGAACACGCCGGGGCCGACGCGCAGCTCGAGATGGCGGAAGGGGGCGACGCCCGTCAGGTGCTGCAGGGGCTCGCGCGCGGCCCGCCGCTCGACGAGGGCGTCGAAGTCCCCGAGGTCGAGGTCCGCGTCGCCGCCGCGGAGCGCGATGGCGGCGAGCTCTCCGCGCGAGCGACCGAGGACGTGGGCGGCGAGCAGTTCGGCGTCGACCTCCGGGGTCGGCACGCCCGCCGCAGCCAGCGTCGCAGCCGCGCGCCGGAGCACGTCGGAGAGGGCGGGCGCGGCGGAGTCGGGACGGTGGTGCGGTGCGCTCATGGGTCCTGCCAGCCTATCGGCGCGGTGGCAACCCTCGGCGTGATGATTCGTCACATTCAGCCCGCGCATCGTCGCGCCCGCTTAGGCTCGACAACGAATCTGGGTACCTCACGAAAGGCATTCCATGTCCGGCATCCATCCCGACATCACCAGCGCGTTCGGCAACACCCCGCTCGTCCGGCTCAACCGCGTCAGCGAGGGTCTGCCCGGCACGGTCCTCGCCAAGCTCGAGTTCTACAACCCTGCCTCCTCGGTCAAGGACCGCCTCGGCATCGCGATCGTCGACGCCGCCGAGGCCTCGGGCGAGCTGAAGCCCGGTGGAACGATCGTCGAGGGCACCAGCGGCAACACCGGCATCGCGCTGGCCATGGTCGGTGCGGCGCGCGGCTACAAGGTCATCCTCACGATGCCGGCCTCCATGTCGATCGAGCGACGCCTGCTCCTGAAGGCGTACGGCGCCGAGCTCGTCCTCACCGAGCCCGGGCTGGGCATGAAGGGCGCCGTCGCCAAGGCCGAGGAGATCGCGGCGGAGACTCCCGGCGCGATCCTCGCGAAGCAGTTCGCGAACGAGGCGAACGTCGCGATCCACCGCAAGACCACCGCGGAGGAGATCCTCCGCGACACGGACGGCGAGATCGGCTACTTCGTCGCCGGCATCGGCACGGGCGGCACCATCTCCGGCGTGGGTCAGGTGCTCAAGGAGCGCGTTCCCGACGCGAAGATCGTCGCGGTCGAGCCCGCCGACTCGCCGCTGCTGACCAAGGGCACGCCCGGTCCGCACAAGATCCAGGGCATCGGGCCGAACTTCATCCCGCCGATCCTCGACCAGGGCGTCATCGACGAGGTCGTCGACGTGGAGTTCGACGACGCGATCCGGGTCGCGCGCGAGGTGGCCACGACCGAGGGCATCCTCGTCGGCATCTCCTCCGGCGCGGCCATCTGGGCCGCGCTCCAGGTCGCCGCCCGTCCCGAGGCCGAGGGCAAGAACATCGTCGTGATCGTGCCGTCCTTCGGCGAGCGCTACCTGTCGACGGCGCTGTACGAGCACCTGCGCGAGGACTGATCCGCGACGTGAGCGACACCCCCACCGATCCCGCTGCGCGCCGACTCGGAGCCGTGGCCCGTGTCCGCGAGGACATCGCCGCCGCCAAGCTGCGCGACCCCGCGGCCCGCAGCGGGATCGAGATCGCCGTGCTCTACTCGGGCCTCCACGCGATCTGGTCGTACCGCCTGGCGCACGCCCTCTGGCGGCGCGGGCTGCGCTTCCCTGCGCGTGCGCTCTCGCAGCTCACCCGCTGGCTCACCGGCATCGAGATCCACCCCGGCGCCGTCATCGGCCGCCGGTTCTTCATCGACCACGGGATGGGCGTCGTCATCGGCGAGACGGCGGAGATCGGCGACGACGTCATGCTCTACCACGGGGTCACCCTCGGCGGTCGCACGCGCGAGGGCGGCAAGCGCCATCCCACCCTCGGCGATGGCGTCGCCGTCGGAGCGGGGGCGAAGATCCTCGGACCGATCACGATCGGCGCGGGCTCGGCCATCGGCGCCAACGCCGTCGTGACCCGCGACGCGCCGGAGGACTCGATCCTCGTCGGCGTCCCCGCCAAGATGCGCCGACGCGTCGCCGGCGACGACACGCGGGCGCTGCTGACGACGCCGGAGTACTACATCTGACGCGACCGGTCGGTCCCGCCGCGGCGCTCCTGGATCCGCCTCTTGAGGAACAGCGCCGGCAGCAGCCAGGTCGCCAGGGCCGTCACCACCCACACGATCATGGGTGCCACGATCCACGTCCACCACGGCGTCGAGATCGTCAGCCCCGCCCCCGGGATGAGGGCGGTGACCAGCAGCGCGACGAACGTAGAGACGATGCCGATGCCGCCGAGGAAGGCCGGGGCGTTGCGCTGGGCGACGCGCGCCAGCCACGGCGCGAGCACGCTCTGCAGCACCGCGAAGATCACGATCGCCAGCACGAAGCCGCCGGGGTTGCGCCAGTCGATCGCGAAGCCGGGCAGCACCAGGTCGGCGACCACGAGGCCGACGGCGGCCGACGCCAGGAAGATCAGGGAGCGGATGAGGAACGTGATCATGACGCGAGCGTAGCGCCTGCGCCGCTCACTCCCCGCCGAGAGCCGCCAGGCGCGCCTCCTCGTCGGCCGAGACGGCCGACTCGATCAGGGGACCCAGCGCCCCGTCCATCACCTGGTCGAGGTTGTAGGCCTTGTAGCCGGTGCGGTGGTCGGCGATCCGGTTCTCGGGGAAGTTGTAGGTGCGGATGCGCTCGGAGCGGTCCATGCCGCGGATCTGCGAACGTCGGGCGTCGGAGGCGGCGGCATCCCGCTCCTCCTGCTGCTTGGCGAGCAGACGCGCACGCAGCACGCGCATGCCCGCCTCGCGGTTCTGGAGCTGGCTCTTCTCGTTCTGCATCGAGACCACGATGCCCGTGGGAACGTGCGTGATGCGCACGGCGGAGTCGGTCGTGTTGACGGACTGCCCGCCCGGGCCGGAGGAGCGGAACACGTCGATCTTGAGATCGTTCGGGTCGATCTGGATCTCTTCGGGCTCATCCACCTCGGGGAAGACGAGCACGCCCGTCGTCGAGGTGTGGATGCGTCCCTGCGACTCGGTCGCGGGGACGCGCTGGACGCGGTGCACGCCGCCCTCGTACTTCAGGTGCGCCCAGACGCCCTGAGCCGGGTCGGTGGAGGTGCCCTTGATCGCGACCTGCACGTCCTTGTAGCCCCCGAGATCGGACTCGTTGCGCTCCAGGAGCTCCGTCTTCCATCCCATCGACGCGGCGTACTGCAGGTACATCCGCAGCAGATCGGCCGCGAACAGGGCGGACTCGGCACCGCCCTCCCCCGCCTTCACCTCGAGGATGACGTCGCGGGCGTCGTCCGGATCGCGCGGGATCAGCAGGCGGCGGAGCTTCTCCTGCGCCTGCGCGACGCGGTCGGCGAGGGCCGGGACCTCCTGCGCGAACGCCTCGTCCTCGCGGGCGAGCTCGCGAGCGGCCTCCAGGTCGTCCGACGCCGTGGACCACGCCTCGTGGGCGGCGACGATCTTGGACAGCTCGGCATAGCGCCGGTTGACGCGCTTGGCTCGCGCGGCATCGGCGTGCACCGCGGGGTCGGAGAGCTCCTCCTGGACCGCGCGGTGCTCGTCGATCAGCGCCTGGACGGACTCGAGCACGGGAGTGCGCTCAGCGGATGCTGTTCTCGTGCCCGTGGCCGCCGGCGCCGTGTCCGTTCGCGGGAGCCGGGATCGACTTCTGCATCTGGACCAGGAACTCGACGTTGGAGGAGGTCTCCTTGAGCTTGCCGAGGACGACTTCGAGCGCCTGCTGCGGGTCGAGGCCGGCGAGGGCGCGGCGCAGCTTCCAGGTGATCTTGACCTCATCGGGGCTCAGCAGCATCTCCTCGCGCCGCGTGGACGACGCGTTGACGTCGACGGCCGGGAAGATGCGCTTGTCCGCGAGCTGACGCGACAGGCGCAGCTCGCTGTTGCCGGTGCCCTTGAACTCCTCGAAGATGACCTCGTCCATCTTGGATCCGGTCTCCACGAGGGCGGTCGCGAGGATCGTCAGCGATCCGCCGTTCTCGATGTTGCGCGCCGCGCCGAAGAAGCGCTTCGGCGGGTACAGCGCGGATGCGTCCACTCCACCGCTCAGCACGCGACCGGAGGTCGGCGCCGAGATGTTGTAGGCGCGGCCGAGACGGGTGATCGAGTCGAGCAGCACGACGACGTCGCGACCGAGCTCGACGAGGCGCTTGGCGCGCTCGATCGCCAGCTCCGCGACCGTCGTGTGGTCCTCGGCGGGACGGTCGAAGGTCGAGGCGATGACCTCGCCCTTCACGGTCCGCTGCATGTCGGTGACCTCTTCGGGACGCTCGTCGACGAGGACGACCATGAGGTGGACCTCGGGGTTGTTCGTCGCGATCGCGTTCGCGATCTGCTGCAGGACGATGGTCTTGCCGGCCTTCGGGGGCGCCACGATCAGTCCGCGCTGCCCCTTGCCGATCGGGGCGACGAGGTCGATGATCCGCTGGGTGAGCTTCTCGGGGGCCGTCTCGAGGCGCAGACGCTCCTGCGGGTAGAGCGGGGTGAGCTTGCCGAACTCGACGCGGTTCGCGGCGTCGTCGACCGACAGGCCGTTGATCGCGTCGACCTTGACGAGCGCGTTGTACTTCTGGCGGCTCGACTGCTCGCCCTCGCGGGGCTGCTTGATCGCGCCGACGACCGCATCGCCCTTGCGCAGGTTGTACTTCTTGACCTGGCCGAGGGAGACGTACACGTCGCTCGTGCCGGGCAGGTAGCCCGTCGTACGGACGAAGGCGTAGTTGTCGAGGACGTCGAGGATGCCGGCGATCGGGATGAGGACGTCGTCCTCGCCGATCTCGGTCTCGAACTCGTCGCCGTTCTGCGCCTGGCCGCGGCGCTTGTTGCGCTGGCGACCCCGACCGGATCCCTGGCCGTCCTCGTCGGACTCCGCGGCGTCGGGCGTGTTCTGCGCGGCGACGGCCTGGCCACCGTTCTGGGCGGCACCGTTCTGGCTGGCACCGTTCTGACCGGCGTCGGTCTTCTGGCCGCGACCGCGGCTGCGCGACCGGGAGCGGCTGCGCGAGCGCGAGGGGGTCTCGCCCTCCGTCGGCGCCTCCGCCTGCGCGTCCGTCTGTCCTGCACCGGCATCGGCGGGCGCATCGCCCTCGGTCACCGCGGTCGCCTCGGCGGGCGCGGCGTCCTCCGCGACGGGCTCGTCGGCCGGGGACTCCTCGGCGGCGGCCGGCTCGGCGGGGCTCTGCTCGACGGCGTCCTCCGCGGCGGGCTGCTCCGCGGTGGGCTGCTCGGCGGGGGTCGCGTCGGCGGCGGGCTGCTCGGCGGGGACGTCGGTGCTCTTCGCGCGGCGGGGCGCGCGCTTGCGGGGCGCCCGCGCGGGCTTCTCCGCGGGGGCCTCCTCGGCGGCGGGCGCAGGGGCGTCCTCCGCGGCGGGGGCGGACTCCGCCTCGGCGGCGGGCGCGTCCTCGGCGGCGGCGGGCACGTCGGCGACGGGAGCGTCCTCGGCGGCGGCGGGCACGTCGGCGACGGGAGCGTCCTCGGCGGCGGCGGGCACGTCGGCGACGGGAGCGTCCTCGGCGGCGGGCGTCTCGGCCTCGGTGTCAGGCGCCTCGGTGTCAGGCGTCTCGGCCTCGGCGGCCGGAGCGTCGGTCTCGGCGTCAGGCGTCTCGGTCACGGGCGTCTCCTCCGCGGGGGCGGTCTCGGCGACGGGGGCGTCGACCGTGGCATCCTCGCGCGCGGCGTCGTTGTCGGTCTGGATCTCGGAGAGTGACTCCACGAGGTCTCCTTCGATAGGAATGTGGACACGGCAGGTCCGCACAGGCGCCGTCCACAGCAGGCGCCGACCCGGTTCGTCTCGGTGCCCGATGCGGGCGCACGAGAGCGGGGGGTGTTGTGCAGGGGTTTCGCAGAATTGCGACGGAGGCCAGACTCACGGACGTGCCGTGGAACCCTCCGTAGTGTTCCTCACTGTACCACCCCTGACATCGACGGCGAGCATGAGGGGCTGCCACGGTGTGTCCGACACCTCCGCGGCCACGCGCGCGGCGTCCAGGCGCTGTCCGGGCCCGTCCGCCAGCACGAGCACGCTCGGCCCGGCGCCGGATACGACCGCCGCGAACCCCTCGGCCCGCAGCGCCCGCACGAGGCGATCGGTCTCCGGCATCGCCTGCGCCCGGTAGGACTGGTGGAGCTTGTCCTCCGTCGCGGCGAGCAGGAGCTCGGGGCTCTGCGTGAGGGCGGCGATGAGAAGCGCGGAGCGCGACACGTTGAAGACCGCGTCCTCGCGTGTCACCTGCAGCGGCGCGAGCCCCCGGGCGACGGCGGTCGACATCGTGAACTCCGGCACGAAGACGAGCGGCGAGACGCCGCGGTGCACGAGCAGCTTCTTGTGCTGCGGGCCGCTCTCGTCCATCCAGGCGATCGTGAGGCCGCCGAACAGCGCCGGGGCGACGTTGTCGGGGTGCCCCTCGAGCTCGGTGGCCAGGCGCAGCAGCGTGTCGGGACCGAAGGCGGCCTCGCCCTCCAGCAGACCCTTCGCGGCGAGGATCCCCGCCACGACCGCGGCCCCGGAGGAGCCCATCCCCCGCCCGTGCGGGATGGTGTTGACCGCTTCGAGCCGGATGCCCGGCAGTTCGCGACCCACCGCCTCGAAGGCGTACGCCATCGAGCGGACGACGAGGTGCGAGGCATCCGTCGCGACCTCTCCCGCACCCTCGCCGGTCACGACGATCTCCAGCCCGGGCTCGGGAAGCGCCGTCACGACGAGCTCGTCGTACACGCTCAGCGCGAGGCCCAGCGTGTCGAATCCCGGTCCGAGGTTCGCGCTCGTCGCGGGCACGCGCACCGCGACCGAGCGCCCGGCGACCACAGCCGACCCGGTCATGCCAGGTCGAGCACGGAGGCGACCTCCGAGGTCGACGCGTCGACCACCGTGGGGGTGACCTCCGACCCGTCGGCGTTGCGCAGCGCCCACTGGGGGTCCTTGAGGCCGTGGCCCGTGACCGTGAGCACGACCTTCGCCCCGGCGGGGATGAGACCCGCCTCGGCGCGGTCGAGCAGACCCGCGACGCTGATGGCCGAGCCCGGCTCGACGAAGACGCCGACGGTCCCGGCGAGCAGCTTCTGCGCGGCCAGGATCTTCTCGTCCGAGATCGCCCCGAACCAGCCGTCCGTCGCGTCGCGCGCCTCGAGGGCGAGCTCCCACGACGCGGGGTTGCCGATGCGGATCGCGGAGGCGACCGTCTCCGGGTTCTTCACGATCTCACCGCGCACGAGCGGCGCGGAGCCCTCGGCCTGGAAGCCGAACATGCGCGGCACGCGCGTCGAGACGCCGCGCTCGGCCTCTTCGCGATACCCGCGCGTGTACGCGGTGTAGTTGCCGGCGTTCCCGACCGGGATGAAGTGGAAGTCCGGGGCATCCCCCAGCTGCGACACGATCTCGTACGCCGCGGTCTTCTGGCCCTCGATGCGGTCGGGGTTGACCGAGTTGACGAGGTGCACCGGATAGTTGTCCGCGAGCTCGCGCGCGATCTCGAGGCAGTCGTCGAAGTTGCCGCGGATCTGGATGAGGCGTCCGCCGTGGATGACCGCCTGGCTGAGCTTGCCCATCGCGATCTTGCCCTCGGGCACGAGGACGGCCGCGGTGATGCCCGCGTGGGCCGCGTACGCGGCGGCGGAGGCCGAGGTGTTGCCCGTCGAGGCGCAGATGACGGCCTTCGCGCCGTGCTCGACGGCGCGCGACAGCGCGACCGTCATGCCGCGGTCCTTGAACGAGCCCGTCGGGTTCATCCCCTCGAACTTGACGTAGACGTCGGCGCCCGTGCGCTGCGACAGCGACGCGGCGGGGATGAGCGGCGTGCCGCCCTCGCCGAGGGTGACGACGGTCGATGCGTCGGTGACGCCCAGCCGGTCGGCGTATTCGCGGAGGACTCCGCGCCAGACGTGTGCCATGTTCAGTCTCCTTCCATCCGCAGCACCGAGGCGACCCGCTCGACGACGCCGCTGGAGGCGAGCCGTTCGACCGTGTCCCCGAGATCCTGCTCGAGTGCAATGTGGGTGCCGATGACCAGACGCGCACGCGCGGCCCCGGCGCCCGGGATGATCTTCTGCTCGACCGTCGCGATCGAGACGTTGCCGTCGGCGAGGATGCCCGCGACCGTCGCGAGCACGCCCGGGCGGTCGTCGACCTCGAGCGTGATCTGGTAACGGGTCGAGGCGCGTCCGATCGGCAGCAGCGGCAGGTTCGCACGGGTCGACTCCCCCACGCCCACCCCGCCGGCGATGTGCCGACGGGCCGCCGAGACGAGGTCGCCGAGCACCGCCGAGGCGGTCTGCACGCCGCCGGCGCCGGCGCCGTAGAACATGAGGTCCCCCGCCGCCTCGGCCTGCACGAAGACGGCGTTGTTCGCGCCGTGCACGCTCGCGAGCGGGTGGGTACGACGAACGAGAGCCGGGTGCACGCGCACCGAGATCGCCTCGCGTCCCTCGTCGGTGCGTCGCTCGCACACCGCGAGCAGCTTCACGACGTAGCCGGCGGCGCGCGCCGACTCGATCAGCGCGGCGTCCACCTGGGAGATGCCCTCGCGGTGCACGGCCTCGAGGGGGACGGTGGTGTGGAACGCGAGCGAGGCGAGGATCGCCGCCTTCTGCGCGGCGTCGTAGCCCTCGACATCGGCGGTCGGGTCGGCCTCGGCATAGCCCAGACGCTGAGCATCGGCCAGGACGTCGGCGTAGTCGGCGCCCTCGAGATCCATCCGGTCGAGGATGTAGTTGGTCGTCCCGTTGACGATCGCGAGGATGCGCTGCACGCGATCACCGGCGAGCGAGTCGCGCAGGGGCCGGATGATGGGGATTGCGCCGGCGACCGCGGCCTCGTAGTGCACGGAGGCGCCCACCTGGTCGGCGGCCTCGAACAGCTCGGGGCCGTGCGTGGCGAGCAGCGCCTTGTTCCCCGTGACGACGTCCGCGCCGGCGTTCAGCGCCTGCAGCAGGTAGGTGCGGGCCGGCTCGATGCCGCCCATGAGCTCGATCACGATGTCGCTGCCCACGATCAGGGGCTCGGCGTCCGTCGTGAGCAGCTCCCGGGGGATGTCGGTGTCACGGGGGGCGTCGAGGTCGCGCACGGCGACGCCGACGAGCTCGAGGCGCGCGCCCGCCCGGTCGGCGAGCTCGTCGCCGTGGCGCAGCAGCAGCTGCGCCACCTGCGATCCCACGGATCCGGCGCCCAGCAGCGCCACGCGGAGGCGGCGGTCGTCAGTCATTCGGTGTCCTCGGTCGGTGTGCGGATGCCGGCGTCGCGCGCCAGCAGATCGTCGATGCTCTCACCGCGCACGATGACCCGGGCCGCGCCGCCGCGGAGCGCGACGACGGGCGGGCGGGGCACATAGTTGTAGTTGCTCGAGAGCGAGAAGCAGTAGGCCCCCGTCGCGGGGACGGCGAGCAGGTCGCCCGGCATCACGTCGCCGGGGAGGTACTCGGCGTCCACGACGATGTCGCCGGACTCGCAGTGGCGGCCGACGACGCGGCTGAGCGCCGGGGCGGCGGTCGAGGCGCGCGAGGCGATCCGTGCGGAGTACTGCGCACCGTAGAGGGCGGGACGCGCGTTGTCGCTCATGCCCCCGTCGACGCTGACGTAGAGACGGGTGAGGTCCTCGGAGACCCGCACGGGTTTGACCGTACCGACCTCGTAGAGCGTGACCCCCGCGCGGCCGACGATCGAGCGGCCGGGCTCGAAGGCGAGGTCCGGCAGCGGCACGCCCCGGGCACCGCACTCGCGGGCCACGGCGTCGACGATGCCGTCGGCGAGCTCCTCGATCTCGGTCGGGGTGTCGACCGAGGTGTACGCGATGCCGAAGCCGCCGCCCAGGTTGAGGACCCGCAGCCCGCCCGTCGCACGAAGGTCCGCGTACAGCTCGACCAGGCGCGAGGCCGACTCCGCGAAACCGGCGGTGCCGAAGATCTGGGACCCGATGTGGCAGTGCAGGCCCACGAGGTCGAGGGAGGGGAGCTCACGGATGCGACGCGCCACGGCGGGGGCATCCGCCAGTGGGAACCCGAACTTCTGGTCTTCGTGCGCCGTCGCGAGGAAGTCGTGCGTCTCGGCGTGCACGCCCGTGTTGACGCGGATGAGCACCTTCTGGGCGGTGTCCCCCGTCAGGCCGCGGCGCTCGGCGATCTCGGCGATGCGCTCGACCTCGATCATCGAGTCCACGACGATCGATCCGATGCCGATCTCGACGGCGCGCTCGAGTTCGGCCACCGACTTGTTGTTGCCGTGCAGCCCGAGCCGGGCGGGGTCGGCGCCCGCCGCCAGGGCGACGGCGAGCTCGCCGCCTGTGGCGACGTCGACCGCGAGGCCCTCGTCGGTCACCCAGCGGACCACCTCTGTGGACAGGAACGCCTTGCTCGCGTAGTAGACGCGGGCCTGGATGCCGTGACGTGCCGCGGCGTCGTCGAAGGCCGCCCGCACGCGGCGGGCGCGGGCGCGCACGCCGTCCTCGTCCAAGACGTACAGCGGTGTGCCGAATCGCTCGCGCAGCTCCGCGACGCCGACGCCGCCGATCCGCAGCTCGCCGCTCTCGTCACGGGCGGCCGATTCGGGCCACACGTCCGCGGCGAGCAGATTCGCATCCTGCGGGACGTCGAGCCATTCCGGCACGAGTGGGCGGTCGGGGACGGCGGACACGGCGAGCACCAATCGGGGTGGGAAATCGGGCTGCCGACGGTCACGTCACGCCCGGCAGTCCTAGAAGTCTAGGGCACCGCCGCATTCCGGCCCGCGCATGCACGCCCGCGACGGCGTCGGGCTCAGGCGCACGTGCCCTTCTGCTCCGCCGCGCCCGGCTGGAGGATCGCGCTGTCGATCTCGAACGTCGCCACGAGCGCGCCCGGTCGCACCTCGACGCCCGTCAGCGAGACCGCGGCGGGCAGGTACGGCGCGATGCACACCTTCCAGTCCCGCACGACGGTGCGCGCGACCGCGCCGAACTGGTCGATCAGCACGTCGGCGGAGACCTCCGCGTCGCCGACCCGGAGAGTCGCGGGCGTGAGCACGACCTCCCCCGCCGACACGCTCGGGGTGAGTCCGACTCCGACCGGCACCGTCAGCGAGAACAGCGAGAGGTCCATCGAGACGCCGATCTGCGGGGCGTCGATCGTGACCGTGTCGGCGGGGAAGCCGTCGATGCCGCGCAGGAGGTCCCGCAGCTGCTGCTGATCGACGGTGACGGTCGCGGTCGCGCCGCTCCAGTCGCCGCCGCGGATGGGCACGTCCTTCGCCACGACCGTGACATCCGCCGTGAGCGCCGTCCCCCCGCCCTGCTGCTGCAGCGTCACGTCGTCGGAGGAGATCGTGACCTCGCCGAGGCTCCCCACGATGAGCTGGGGCAGGATCGGTCCCGGGACGTCGACGTCGATCTGCTGGTCGGCGCGCAGATCGAGGTTCCGCACGACCTGCTCGCGGATCGTCCGCTCGACCATCCCGCGGGCGATGTACTCCCCCGCGAACCAGGCCGCGACGACGAGCCCGACGACGGCGACGAGCGCGAGGATCCAGGGCCAGCGGCGGCGACGCGTCATGTCACATGCGCTCGGGCGCGCTCACGCCGAGCAGGTCGAGGCCGTTGCGCAGCACCTGACCCGTGGCATCGTTCAGCCACAGCCGGGTGCGGTGGAGATCGGTGACCTGCTCGTCGCCCAGAGGCGTGACCCGGCAGGTGTCGTACCACTTGTGGTAGAGCCCGGCCAGCTCCTCCAGGTAGCGCGCGACGCGGTGCGGCTCGCGCAGCTCGGCGGCGAACGCCACGATGCGCGGGAACTCCTGGAGAGCGCCCAGGAGCGCGGACTCCGTCTCGTGGGTGAGCTGCTCGGGCGCGAAGGCGCTGCGGTCCACGCCCGACTCGGCGGCGTTTCGGGCGACGTTGTGGGTCCGCGCGTGCGCGTACTGCACGTAGAAGACCGGGTTGTCGTTGGTGCGCTTCTGCAGGATCTCGGGATCGAGTGTCAGCGGCGAGTCGGCGGGGTAGCGTGCCAGGGAGTAGCGCAAAGCATCCGTACCCAGCCAGTCGCGCAGATCGTCCAGCTCGATGATGTTGCCGGCCCGCTTGGACAGGCGCGCGCCGTTGACGGAGACCAGCTGGCCGATCAGCACCTCGATGTCCTTCTCGGGGTCGTCGCCGGCGGCGCCGGCGAGCGCCTTCAGCCGGTGCACGTAGCCGTGGTGGTCGGCGCCGAGCAGGTAGATCTTGTGGCGGAAGCCGCGGTCGCCCTTGTCGAGGTAGTAGGCGGCGTCGGCGGCGAAGTAGGTGTACTCGCCGTTCGAGCGGCGGATGACCCGGTCCTTGTCGTCGCCGAAGTCGGTCGTGCGCACCCAGACGGCGCCCTCCGCGTCGAAGACGTGCCCCTGCTCACGGAGGCGGTCGACGGCCTCGTCGACGAGGCTCGGGCCGCCGTCGGGGCCCGCCGCGTGCAGGGTCCGCTCGCTGAAGAAGACGTCGAAGTGCACGTTGAACTTCTCCAGCGACGCCTGGAGGTCGCCCAGCTGCAGGCGGTAGGCGCGGTCACGGGCCTCGATCAGGCGCGCGTCGGCGTCGAGGTCGCGGATGCCCGGCAGCTCGGCTTCGACGCGCTGCGCCAGCTCCTGGATGTACGAGCCGGGGTAGCCGTCCTCCGGCGTGGGCTCGCCGAGGATGGCGGCGAGGACCGAGCGGCCGAAGCGGTCCATCTGGGCGCCCGCGTCGTTGACGTAGAACTCGCGCACGAGGGTCGCGCCGCTCGCCAGCAGCACGCGGGCGATGTCATCCCCGAGCGCTGCCCACCGGGTGTGGCCGATGTGCATCGGGCCGGTCGGGTTGGCGCTGACGAACTCGAGGTTGATGCTCGCTCCGCGCTGGGAGTCGTTCGTGCCGTAGGCGGCGCCCGCCTCGACGATCGTCCGGGCCAGGGCGCCCGCCGCCGCGGCATCCAGCCGGATGTTGATGAAGCCGGGACCGGCGACCTCGACGCTCGCCACGCCGGGCACGGCGACGAGGGCGTCGGCGATCTCCTGCGCGAACTCGCGCGGGTTCGCCCCGACCGCCTTGCCCAGCTTGAGCGCCGCGTTGGAGGCCCAGTCCCCGTGGTCGCGGTTGCGCGGCCGCTCGAGGGGAAGGTCGGACGGCGTCAGTCCCGCGCTCGAGCCCTCGCGTCGGGCCTCGGCGAGCGGGGCGATGACGGCGAGCAGAGCGGCGGAGAGGGCGTCAGGATTCATAACCCGTCAATCCTACGGGCGCCCGCCCGCTTCCTCCCCCTTCCTCCTCCCCCTGCTCACCCGTCCCTCTCCCCTCCTCACCCCTTCCTCGCCCTCCCTCTCCCCGGCGAGTGTCCACGACACGCGGCGCAGGGGGCGTGCCGCGCCGCGTGTCGTGGACACTCGCCACCGAAGAGGGCGCGGCGGGGTGCGGGCGCGGCGGGGTGCGGCGGGGCGGGACGGGGTGCGGCGGGGCGGGGGTCAGGCGAGCTGGACGGGGTCGGCGAGGTCGTCGAGAGCGGGGTCGGATGCCGCGGCGGCGGCGTCCAGTGCGTCGACGTCGGCGGCGTCGTCGGGGACGACGCACGCGTCCACGTGCATCCGCTGCAGGCCGACGTAGCCGCCGTGATAGCTGAGGAACGCGCAGTCGGCGGCGTCTCGGCCGGTCGCGATCCGCACGAGCGAACGTCGGTTGGACAGCCGCGTCGCATCGATGACGTACCAGCTGCCGTCGACGTAGGCCTCGGCGACGGCGTGGAAGTCCATCGGGCGCAGGCCCGGCGCGAAGCACGCCGCATACCGCGCGGGCATGTCCATCGCGCGCAGCAGCGCGATCACGACGTGCGCGTAGTCGCGGCAGACGCCCTGCCCCGTCATGAGCGTCGTCACGGCCGAGTCCGTCCCCTGGCTGAGGCCGGGGGTGTACGTCGTGCTGGTCGCCACGAACTCGCTCACGGCGGCGACGAGGCCCATGCCCTGCAGGCCGCGGAACTGCCGCCGCGCCTGCGAGAACACCTCGTCGGACTGGCAGTACCGGCTCGGACGCAGGTACGTGATCGCTTCGAGGTCGCTCGTCGCGCGCTGCGCGACGTGGCCGTCGATGTGCGCCTCGTAGTGGACGGTGAGGGGCCCCGCCTCTCCGACGAGGCGGTGCAGACGGCTGCCGGACTGGTCGACGATCTCGGTCGGCGTGTACACGCGATCGCCCTGCGTGAACGTCAGCTCCTCGCGGACGACGGGGGTCGGCTGGGCCGCCGCGATCTGGAAGATCAGGTCGACGGAGGACCCCAGCTCCAGGTCGAGTTCGGCGGTCACGATGCGTTGCACCGAAGTATCCTCGCACGCCTCGGCCCCTCGCGGCGCGACGGAGATCGGACCGGTCTCGGAGCCTCCTGCGGACACGCGCCACCGCCGCGCGGTGATAGTCTCGATCGGTACGCCTCCGTAGCTCAGGGGATAGAGCGTTGGTTTCCGGTACCAAAGGTCGCAGGTTCGATTCCTGTCGGGGGCACTCCAGGTCCTAGGCGCACCCGTACGCAGGGGCCCACCCCTCCGTGCGGGGCGTCTCCCGATGCCCGACGCGCTCCGTCGCGTCACACGGAGTCATCTGCGTTCACAGGAGATCATGCACGCGCGCGGGCGTGCGCAGCGCCCTAGCGTCGTGCCATGACCCAGCAACTCGCCTACCTCTCCCGGCCGGCACGGACGGTCCCCGACGACGTCGAGGAGCCGTCCGGGATCCCGGCGGGTGCGGTGTCGCTGCCCGCGGACCGGCTCAAGGACCTCTTCCGCGGTCATCCCGGCGGTGTCGCGGTGATCACCGCCGACGCCGGCGACGGCCCGGTGGCGTTGACCGCGACATCCGTCTCTTCGGTGAGCGTCGATCCCCCGCTTCTCGTGTTCTCGATCTCCTCGCTCTCCTCGGCGTCTGCGACCCTCGAGCGCGCGGACGCGGTCGTCGTGCATCTGCTCGACGCCGAGGACCTCGAGATCGCGAAGCTCGGGGCGACGAGCGGGATCGATCGGTTCGCGGACGGATCCCGGTGGACGCGTCTCGAGACGGGCGAACCCGTGTTCACGGACGTCCGCGCGTGGGTCCGCTGCGTCGTGGTGGAGCGGATGCAGGCGGGGTCCTCGACCGTGATCGCCGCGCACGGGGTCGAATCGCGCGTGCGTCCCGGCGCCGACGACGGCGCGCTCGTCTACCACAAAAGGACCTGGCACCGGCTCGGCGCGCACAGCCGGCTGGGCTGACCCCGCGATGCCCTCACTCCTGGAGCGGGAGGCGGTCGCGTTCGCCCGCGATCTCACCCGCATCGACAGCGTCAACACCGGGATCCCCGAGACGATCGGGGACGGAGAGGCGCGCGCGGCGCTCTACATCCGCGACCGCCTCGCCGAGGTCGGCATCGGGTCCGAACTGATCGAGCCCGTCCCCGGGCGGGCCTCGCTCGTGGCGCGACTGCCCGGACGCGATCCGCTGGCGCCCGCGCTGCTCGTGCACGCCCACACCGACGTGGTTCCCGTGGCGGAGGACGACTGGACGCATCCGCCGTTCGGCGGCGACATCGTCGACGGGATGCTCTACGGTCGCGGCGCCGTCGACATGAAGAACTACGCGGGCACGGTGCTCGCCGTGATCCGCCACTTCGCCCGTGAGGGGATCGTTCCCCGGCGCGGCCTGGTGCTCGCCTTCCTGGCGGATGAGGAGAGCGGCGGGGTGTGGGGCGCCGGCTGGCTCGTCGAGCACCGACCGGAGCTGTTCGCCGGTGTGACCGAGGCGATCGGCGAGGTAGGCGGCTTCTCCGTCCCACTGACGGCCGATCCCCGCGACGAGCGCCGCGCCTACCTCGTCGCCACGGCCGAGAAGGGTGTGGCCTGGGCGACGCTCCGCTCTCGCGGTCACGCGGCGCACGGGTCGAGACCGACCGCCGACAACGCGGTCGTGCGGCTGGCGGGAGCGGTCGCGGCGATCGGCGCGCACCGGTTCCCCGCCGTGCGCACGCCCGCGGTGGACGGCTTCCTGGCGGCCTTCGGCGCGGCACGGGGACGGGCGTTCACGGACGAGTCGCTCGACGCCGACCTCGCCTCGCTCGGCTTCGTCGGCAGCCTCGTCGCGGCATCCCTCGCGAACACGGCGACACCGACCGTCCTGCGCGCCGGCGACAAGACGAACATCATCCCCGCCGAGGCGAGCGCGCGCCTCGACATCCGGGTGCTGCCGGGGCAGGACGACGCCCTCCGCAGCGATCTCCGACGGCTCGCCGGGGACGACGTCGAGGTGCAGGAGGGGCGGTGGTGGTCGGCGACGCAGTCCCCGATCGACGCACCGCTGATCGAGACGCTCCGCACGGCCACCCTGGCCGAGGATCCGGACGGGATCGTCGTGCCGTACCTGCTGCCCGCCTCGACGGACAACAAGCACTTCGCGCGACTCGGCATCCACGGCTACGGGTTCGTCCCGCTGCGCGTGCCGCGGGACGTCGACGTGTTCGGCCAGTTCCACGCCGCGGATGAGCGGGTGCCGGTCACGGCGCTGCACTTCAGCGCGCGCACGACCGCCCGTATCCTGCGGGACGCGTAGCGGACGGCGCACGCCGAGCGCGTCGGCGCCGCCGGCCCTCAGGCCTCGGCCTCAGCCTCAGCCTCAGACGGGATGTCCTCGGCCGGCGCCCCGGCGTCGCGCCACGCGGGGAAGCCCCCGTCGACGTGCGCGACATTGGTGAAGCCCCGCTCGCGCAGCTTCTCGGCGACCGGACCCGAGCCGCGGATCGAGCCGCAGACGATGACGATGTCCTGATCCCATTCGGTGATCTCGGCGAGCTTCTCCGGGGAGTCCAGCAGGAACTGCGCGTCGATGCGCTCGCGGTCGGCGCGGATCGAACCGGGGATCACCCCGTCCTTCGCGCGGCCGGCGTCGCTGCGCACGTCGATGACCACGGCGCCGGCGGAGAAGCGCTCAGCGGCCTCCTGCGGGGTGATCAGCGGCGCATCGTAGGTCGGGGCGGCCTCGGAAAGGGGCGATGCGGGGGACGTCTCGGTCATGGGTCTCTCCTGTGGACGGTGGGCGGATGAAAGGGAGGGTGACGGGCGGATGTGCGGATCGGCGGGCCGGACTCAGGCGGCGTCCTCGGCCGAGCGGCGCGCGCCGAGGGCGGGCAGGCCGAGGTTCTCGCGGAGGGTCGTGCCCGGATACTCGGTGGGGTAGATCCCGCGCTCCTGCAGGAGCGGCACGAGGCCGTCGACGATGTCGTCGAGCCCGCTCGGCACGAGGTACGGCGAGACGTTGAAGCCGTCCACCGCGCCGGAGTCGACGTAGCGCACGAGGAGGTCGGCCACGTCCTCGTAGCTGCCGACGATCGAGCGCCGCGCGCTCTGACGGATGACGAACTGGCGGATCGACAGCCCCTCCGCGGCGGCGGACTCTCGCCAGGCCCGCGCAGTCTCGATCGCGCGGCGCCCCTGGAAGGCCGCCCCCCGCTGCCCGTCGGCCTCGTCGATGACGGGGTCGATGTCCGGCAGCGGGCCGTCGGGGTCGTAGGAGGTGAGGTCGGTGCCCCACACCGGTTCGAGGAAGCGGATCGCCGTCTGCGGCGTGACCTGGGCGAGCCCGACCCACTCCGCCTTCTCGCGCGCCTGGGCATCCGTCTCGGCGAGCACGAAGTGCTGCCCGGGGAAGAACTTCAGCTCGTCCCGCGACCGGCCGTATGCCGGCAGTCGGCGGCGGACGTCGGCGGCGAAGGCGACCGCGTCGTCGAGACCCCCGTGCGCCGAGAAGATCACATCGGCCGAGGATGCCGCGAACTCGCGCCCCGCATCGGAGTCGCCCGCCTGGAAGATCACGGGGCGGCCCTGCTCGCTGGGCGGCAGGGGTGCGGGCGCCGTCAGCCGCACCAGGCGCCCGTCGATCGCGATGTCCTCCCCCGCCCGGTCAGTCCCGTCCCAGAGCCGCTGCGCGGCCGCTACGAACTGCTCCGCCCGGTGATAGCGGTCGGCGTGGTCGAGCCAGCCGCCGCGCCGGAAGTTCTCCCCCGTCCACGCGTTGTCCGTCGTCACGACGTTCCAGCCGGCGCGCCCGCCGCTCAGCAGATCGAGCGAGGCGAGCCTCCGCGCCAGGTCGTAGGGGTCGTTGTAGGTGGTGTTCTGGGTGGCGACGAGGCCGATGCGCTCGGTGACGGCGGCGAGGGCGGCCAGCTGCGTCTGCGCGTCCGGGCGCCCCGCGACGTCGAGATCGTGGATCCGTCCGAGGTGCTCGCGCAGTCGCAGGCCCTCGCCGAGGAAGAAGGCCGAGAACAGCCCGCGCTCCGCCGTCTGGGCGACCCGCTGGAACGAGGAGAACTCGTGCTGCGAGCCGCTGTCGGGGCTCGACCAGATCGTATGGAAGTTGACGCCTTGGAAGAAGACGCCGAACTGGATGCGTCCCGAGGAGGGCCGGCGGACGGTGCTCATGCGATCTCCCTCTGTGCCTGGCGGCCGGTCTGCGCGTCGCGGTCGGGCCGGGCGAAGCGGCCGGCGGGGCGCGCGAGACCGAGGGTGTCGCGGAGGGTCCGTCCGGCGTGCGGGACGGCCCGTCGGATGCCGCTGCCCGGTTCGTCGAGGGCGGCGAGCGTCGTGCGGCCGATCTCCTCGAGGGCGGCGTCGACGTCCCCGCTCTCGACGCTCACGTGCACCCCGTCGACGACGGGGTGGATGTCGCGCACCGTCGCGGCGAGCCGGATCGCGCCGGCGCGGTCTGCCGCGCCGATCCGCAGACGCACCCAGACCCGCTGTGCGCCGGCCGCGCGGGCGACCTCCACGGCATCCTCGTCGATCTCCGCCGGGCCGTCGGTCGGTCCGGCGTCGGCCTCGACCAGCGCGATGTCGATGCCCGCGACGCCCGCGTCCGCCACGACCAGCGGTCGGCCCTGAGGCGGCCGCGGGGTGATGAGCGGACCCTTCACGGTGTAGCGGGACCCGACGAAGTCGACGTAGTGGAGTCGATCGGCGTCGAGGTAGCGCCCCGTGGCGATGTCGGCGATGACGGCGTCGTCGTCCCACGAGTCCCAGAGCAGCTGGGAGACGGCGATCGCATCGTCTCGTTCGCGCCGGAGCTGCGCCGGCGAGAGCGGGTCCGTTCCCGCGGCGAGCGCGTCGCGCGACGTCGACCGCGCATCGGGGATCCACCCGGCGCGCCCCGACGAGGCCCAGTCGAGGCTCGCGAGCTGCGTGGCGACGTGGAAGGGCTCGGCGTACGCGGGTCGCGTGACCGGGATCAGCCCGATGCCGTGCGTGAGCGGCGCGGCGAACGCCGCGCGCTGCACGGAATCGACTCCCGCCCAGCGGTCCTCGGTCGCGAGCGGGACATCGTCGAAGGTCACCGCGGTGAGCCCGTGGCGCTCCGCGACCTGCACGCGACGAGCGAGGCGGCGGGCCGCTGCGGGGCCGTCGAGGGAGGCGAGCTGCGCACCGTCCTCGAGGGCGAAGACGACGGCGAAAGGGATGTCCGGCATGGCTCCGACGATAGGCGGGCGTCCGCGCAGCGGAACCGGATGGGTCGCCCTGTTGCTGCGTGTGACGCCACGCTACGGATGATCTCGGGTCGTGACGGGGTGCCGTTGCACCCCCGGTCGCGGGCTCCCTACCGTCAGGCATCCGGCCCGTCGACGACGAGCCTCCGCATCCGACCGCCCCGAAAGAGGGACCCATGACCGACACTCTGGCGCGCAGCACCGGCGCGACCGCGACAGCTCCGGGGGCGCCCGACCGCCAGCGGTGGGATCTGGGCACGATCCCGGTCGTCCGCACGAAGCACTGGTTCCGGTGGGCGCTCGCGGCCGTCGTCGTCTTCGTCCTCGCGCAGTTCGCCTGGTCGCTCGTGACCAACGCGAACTACGAGTGGGATGTCTTCGCCCGCTACGTCGTGTCGGAGCCGGTGCTGCGCGGGCTCGGCCTCACCCTGCTGTACACGGCGGTCTCCGCCGTCGTCGGCTTCGTGCTCGGCACGCTGATCGCCCTGGCTCGCCTGGCGAAGTCGCCGCTGCTGAACAGCGCGGCGTGGCTCTACATCTGGTTCTTCCGCTCGGTGCCCCTCGTTGTGCAGCTGGTGGTCTGGTACAACCTCGGCTACCTCTACCCCACGCTGGGCCTGGGCACGCCGTTCACGACCGACTTCTGGATCGTGGAGTTCCCCACCGTCCAGCTGATCTCGGCGTTCGCCGCCGGCGTGCTCGGACTGTCGCTGCATCAGGCGGCGTACTCGGCGGAGATCATCCGCGGCGGACTCCTGTCGGTGGATCAGGGCCAGCTCGAGGCGGCCGCGTCCCTCGGCATCCCGCCGCGGCGCCGGCTCACCCGCATCGTCCTGCCGCAGGCGATGCGATCGATCGTCCCCAACGCCACGAACGAGGTCATCGGGCTGGTCAAGGGCACCTCGGTGCTCTTCGTGATCGCCATCCCCGAGCTGTTCTACGCGGTGCAGGTGATCTACAACCGCAATAGCCGGGTCATTCCGCTGCTGCTGGTCGCCGTCGTCTGGTACACGATCGTCACGACCATCCTCAGCATCGCGCAGTACTACATCGAGCGGCACTACGCCCGCGGCACGGTGCGGGTGCTGCCCCCGACGCCGGTGCAGCGTGCCCGGGCATGGATCGCCGTGCAGTGGGCCCGCCTCGCCGACGAGCCGTCCCGCGGCGGCGAGAGGGACGCCGGGGAACGCACGGCCGCCGCCTCCCCCTCCGAGCGCACGTCGGGAGGTGCCGCATGAGCGCGACGACCGGACTGATCGAGATCCACAACGTGCACAAGAGCTACGGCGGCGTCGAGGTGCTGCGCGGCATCGATCTGACCGTCGCCCCGGGCGAGGTCGTCGCGATCCTCGGGGCGAGCGGCTCGGGCAAATCGACCCTGCTGCGCACGATCAACCACCTCGAGACCGTCGATGCCGGATCTGTCACCGTCGACGGCGAGCTGATCGGCTACGAGCAGCGCGGCGGCAAGCTCTACGAGCTGCGCGAGAAGGACGTCCTCGCCCGTCGCACGCAGATCGGGATCGTCTTCCAGAACTTCAACCTGTTCCCGCATCTGACGGCGCTCGAGAACGTCACGGAGGCGCCGATCGCGCTCGGCCGGCTGACGAAGGAGGATGCGCGCGAGCTCGCCCTCGGCCTGCTCGACCGGGTCGGCCTGGCCGAGAAGGCGAGCCACTACCCCCGGCAGCTCTCGGGCGGTCAGCAGCAGCGGGTCGCGATCGCGCGCGCCCTCGCCCTCAAGCCCAAGGTGATCCTGTTCGACGAGCCGACCAGCGCGCTCGATCCCGAGCTCGTGGGCGAGGTTCTCGACGTCATCCGCGACCTCGCCCAGCTCGGCACGACCCTCGTCATCGTCACGCACGAGGTCGGCTTCGCCCGCGAGGTCGCCGACCGCGTCGTGTTCCTCGACGGCGGCCGCATCGTCGAGCAGGGCCCGCCGTCCGAGGTGCTCGTCCGTCCGCGGCATCCCCGTGTGCAGGAGTTCCTCGCCAAAGTGCTCGCCTGATCCTTCCACCCCGTCCCCGTCACCCGACACAGAAAGCCCACCACCATGTCCCTCAGCAAGAAGCAGGGCGTCGCCCTCGGCATCGGAGCCGTCGCGGCCGCCGCGATCGTCGGCGGCATCATCGCCGCCGTGTCGCTCAACGGCTCCGCGACCGCCGCCGAGCCCGCCCCCACCGAGACCGGCGCCAACGTCGCCACCGACGATATCCAGCGGGTGCATCTCGATGCGCCCGTCCCGGAGGCCGTCGAGGCTCTGAAGAAGAGCGGATTCACCCCGATCACCCCGGGAAAGCTCACCGTCGCCGTCGGCGCGTTCGTCCCGCCGCTGAGCTACCAGCCCGACGGCACGTCTGCGGCGACGGATGTCGCGGGCACCGAGCCGAACATCGGATCGCTCATCGCCGAGGCGCTCGGCCTCGAGTACGACCCGGTGGTCGTCGCGTGGGCGGACTGGCCGCTCGGCATCCAGTCGGGCAAGTACGACCTGATCACCGCGAACGTCACCGTCACCGAAGAGCGCAAGGAGCTCTACGACTTCGCGAGCTACCGCGTCGACCAGCTGGGGTTCGCGGTGAAGTCCGACAGTGCCATCACGAAGATCGCCGGCGCCGACGACATCTCGGGCCTCAAGATCATCGTCGGTTCGGGGACGAACCAGGAGAAGGTGCTGCTCGCCTGGAACGAGGAGCTCGCGGCGAAGGGGAAGGCTCCGGCCGAGCTCGTCTACTACGACGACAACGCGGCGGCGACGCTCGCGATCCAGTCGGGGCGCGCGGATGCCACCTTCGGCCCGAACGCGACCGCCGCCTGGGCCGCGCGCGAGACCGGCGACACGAAGCTCGTCGGGCTCGTGCCGGGCGGATGGCCCCTGACGGCGAACATCGCCGCGGGGACGAAGAAGGGCAACGGCCTCATCGAGCCCGTGCAGATCGCGCTCGACGCGCTCATCGCCGGAGGCCAGTACGACGAGGTCCTGAAGGCGTGGGGCCTCGAGGACGAGCGCGTCGCCTCGAGCGAGGTCAACCCCGAGGGTCTGCCCAAGTCCTGAGGACCTCCCCATCACGGGCCGGCCGTCCCCGCGGGGGCGGCCGGCCCGTTCGTGCGCCCCGGCGCGCGAACACGCCGGCGCGCGGAAGCCCACGAACTCCGCAGATCGCCACGAACTCCGCACCAGATCGCCCCTGGCGGTGCGGAGTTCGCCACATCCTGCGGAGTTCGTGAGCGGGCGCGCGGGCGTGAGCGGGCGCGCGGGCCTGAGAGATGGGCGCTCAGGCCGGAACTGCGGCGACGTCGCCGCGGACACGCGAGAGGGGGATCTTCTCGCCCGCCTCGATGCCGATGGGCAGACGGTTCTCGCGGGGAGGGAGCGGGCAGGTCGCGAAGTCCGTGTAGGCGCAGGGCAGGTTCGTCGCGCGGGTGAAGTCGATCGTCGTCCACCCGTCCTCGCCGGGCAGCTCGACCGCGACCGCGCGGTTCGCGGCGTACGTCGTGACGCCGCTCGTCGCGTCGGTGAACAGCACCAGCAGGCCGCTGCCGTGCCCGGGGAACGCGGTCAGTGCGAACGGCTCGTCGCGCCAGGTGAACTCCAGTCGGCCGACCGCGTCGTACACGTGCGTGAGACCGTCGACGGAGGCGCCGACCTCGGTCGGCACGGGCGGGTCGAACGGCACGAAGCGAGCGTCGACGCGCCAGCGCGGATCGGGCTCGTACGCGGGCGTGCCGGGGTATTCGGCGAGGAACGGGTGGTCGGAGCGTCGGGGACGGGCGATCGTGTGCCCTCCTCGCCGGGCGAGCTCGATCACACCGGCGACGCCGCCGTCGGCGAAGGCCACGTTCACGGATGCCCGCTCCGGGATCGAACCGAACGCGTAGCGGCCGGTGATCGCCTCGCCGTCGAGGCTCAGGATCTCCCCGTCGGCGAGATCGACGACGGGACCCTCGGCGCCGGCGCTCCACGAGCCGGGCGCGCCGGCGAGGCGGACGGGCTCCGCTCCGAGCCACGTGAGCCCGGTGATCGCGTGGAAGCCGAGCGGGTCGTTGCGGCGCTGCTCGTGGGCGCGGTGCCAGCTCTCCCAGTCCTGGGCGAACCGCGCACGGTCGAGGTCGGCGGTGGTGGTCATGTCTCCTCCTGAGGGGTGGATGGGATGGGGGTGGCGCCGCTCAGACGGCGACGGCGACCTCGTCGGCGGGAGCGCGATGGCCGACGAGGGGCAGCATGGCGTGGCGGACGTCGTGCAGGATCTGCCGGTACTCGTCGAGGTCGAAAGCGTAGGGCAGCGCGACGCGCAGCTGCGTGCGCCCGTCGAAGGCGGGGTCGGATGCCAGGCGCTCCGCGATCTGCTCGGCGGTGCCGTGCAGGTCGCGCTGGAACACGACCCGTCGTGCGCCGACGACGACCGGCTGCCGCGTGCGCGGGGTGCGCCCGGCGACGTACTCCGCGTAGTGCGCGCGCTGCCCGGCGGTCGCCGAGTCGATCGGCAGGATGACCCGCTCGACCGCGACCTCGGGGCCGTCGCCTACGAAGAGGCGGCGGTATTCGGCGATGTGGACGGCCTGCGCCTCCTCGAACGTGTCGGCGGCATCGCCGTCTCCGAGGTTCCCGAGCAGCAGCTTGAGTCCGTGCTGCGCCGCCCAGCGCACCGAGCGCAGCGAGCCCCCGCCGAGCCAGACGCGGGAGCGCAGGCCCGGCACGTGGGGCTGGATCCGCGGCGTCTGCGGACCGTAAGGGGTGTCGATCGGCTCGTCGGACAGGCTGCGCCCCTCGAGCGCCTCGAGGAAACGCTCGATCAGCGCGTACGGATCGGCGTCCGCCGCGGCATCCGGCCGCCCGAGCCCACGCAGGAGCGCGCCGTGCGGCGCCGAGGTCGAGACGCCGACGTTGACCCGCCCTCCCGAGAGGGCGTCGATCGTGGCGAAGTCCTCCGCGAGGCGGAAGGGGTTCTCGTAGCCGAGCGGCACGACGTCGCTCTCGAGCCGGATGCGCCGCGTGCGCTGGGTCGCGGCGGCGAGCAGGGTCAGAGCCGACGAGGCGCCGCGTTCGAGGTGTCGCTGACGCACGCCCGCGACGTCGAAGCCCAGCTCCTCGGCGTCGGCGATGAGGGCGAGCGTGTCGTCGAGCCCCGCCCCCGGATCGTCTTCGGGATAGCTGCCGGCGAGGATGATGCCGACGGAGGGCACGATCGCCGGCGCTCCGGCCGACGGGTCGAAGGTGCTGCTCATGCGGTGGTCTCCGATCTGAGGGATCGCCCGGAGCGGGCGGCGCCGTCCGGGTCGTGGAAGGTGCGCACGACGTTGTCGAGCGCGGTGACGGTCAGCTCGAGCGAGGCGAGGTCGATGCGTTCGTCGTGGCCGTGGAAGAGGCGCCGGAACGTCCCGTAGTCCCAGCGCTCGCTGAGGACGCCGAAGCCGTAGGCGGGGATGCCCCGGCGTCGGTAGAACCGGCCGTCCGTGCCGCCGACGCCGAGCATCGGCAACAGCTCGGCGCCCGGGCGCGCGCGTCGCACGGCCGAGCCGATCGCGTCGAACAGCGGGGTGTCGACGGGCGAGAGGGTCGCCTCGCCGAACCAGTCGCCCTCGATCTCGATGTGCTCGATGAGGTCGCCGAGCGCCGCGCGCAGCTGCCCGTCGACCTCGTCGCGGGTCACTCCGGGGAGCACCCGGATGTCGAGCTGCACCGTCGCCTCGCCCGGGATGACGTTCCCCTTCTCGCCGGCACGCACGATGTTCGGCGAGACCGTCGTGTGCGTCGAGGCGTGGGCAAACCCGGCGAGGGCGCCCAGCCGCGGCAGGGCGTCGTCGATCCGGTCGGCGTCCAGGAGCGCGGCCGTCGTGTCGGGGTCGAGCTCGAGCGCGCGGGCGTAGTCGCGCCACTGCGGCGTGATGACCGCCGCGGAACGATGGCGGGCGAGCCGGGTGACCGCTTCGGCGGCGATGACCGCGGCGTTGCGCGCGCCCCACGGCGCCGAGCCGTGACCCGGCGTGCCGGTGACGCGCAGCCGGCGTCCGGCGCCGCCCTTCTCCCCCACCATGACCGTGATCCCCGGCGCGGGCCCCGCGTGCGCTCCGCCCGACTCGGTCAGGACGTAGTCGGCGTCGATGAGGTCCAGCCGGTGCTCGGTGAGCCACTCGACGCCGAAGCGGCTGCCGTTCTCCTCGTCCGCGACGGCGGCGAACACCAGGTCGCCGCGCGGGCGGAAGCCCTCGACGGCGAGGGCGCGGACGACGACGGCGTACGCCGCGGTGAGGTTCAGCATGTCGATCGCTCCCCTGCCCCACAGCACGCCGTCGACGATCTCTGCGGCGAACGGGTCGCGCGACCAGCCGGCGGGCTCGACGGGGACGACGTCCGTGTGACCGACGAGTGCGAGGGCGGGCGCCGTGGCATCCGTGCCCTCGATGCGGACCACGAGCGACGTGCGCCCGGGGTGCGGCTCGACCGTGACGCCTTCGAGTCCGGAGCCCTCGAAGAAGCGCAGGAGCGTATCGACCTGACGGTGCTCTCCGCCGCCGTCGGGCGTGCCGTCGTTGACGGCGGCCCCGCGGATCAGCTGCTGCAGGAGCTCGACGCTCCGGCGTCCGAGGTCGCTCACGCCGCCTCCTCCCGGTCCCGCCGGCGACCGGGGATCGCCTCGATCAGCCGGCGCGTGTAGGCGTCGACCGGCGCGGTGAGGACGGATGCCGTGGCGCCGTGCTCCACGACGCGCCCGCCCCGCATGACGGCGACGCGGTGGGAGATCTCGCGCACGACCGCGAGGTCGTGGCTGATGAACAGGTAGGCGAGCCCCGAGTCGGCCTGGATCTCGGCGAGGAGGGCGAGGATCTGCGCCTGCACCGACACGTCGAGGGCTGAGACCGCCTCGTCGAGCACGACGAGATCGGGGCGCAGCGCGAGGGCCCGCGCGATCGCGACCCGCTGCCGCTGCCCGCCGGAGAGCTCGGCCGGACGCCGACGGGCGACATCGGCGGGCAGGGCGACCTGATCGATGAGCTCGCCGACCCGCTCCGCACGTTCCCGCCGGTCGCCGACGCCGAAGGCGCGGAGCGGCTCGTCGACGATCTCGGCGATCGAGAACCGGGGATCGAGCGAGGCGAACGGGCTCTGGTGGACGAGCTGGAATCGGCGACGGAGCGCACGGAGCTCTTCGCGTCCGGCTCCCACGAGATCGGCGCCGTCGAAGCGGATCCGACCTGCGGTGGGCCGCTCGAGACGGAGCGCGAGGCGGGCGGTGGTCGTCTTGCCCGAGCCGGACTCCCCCACGATGGCGAGGGTCTCCCCGCGCGCGACGGTCAGCGACACGTCGTCGACTGCGACGAGAGCGGGTCGGCCGGGCAGCGGGAATTCCTTGCGGAGCCCGTCGAGTTCGAGCAGCGGCGGGGCATCCGTGGCCCCCTCCCCGGCGCCGGCGGGCGAGCGCTCGTCGAGGCGCGCCCGCGGCACGGGAGTCGCGACGCGCGGCCCGGCCGCACGCAGCCCCGGCGCGGCGGCGATGAGCGCGCGGGTGTACGGGTGGGTCGGCATCGACAGCACCCGGCGCGCGGGGCCCTCCTCGACGATGCGTCCCTGCTGCATGACGATGATCCGGTCGGCACGGTCGGCGGCGACGCCCAGGTCGTGGGTGATGAGCAGCACAGCGGTGCCGAGGTCGCGCGCGAGCAGGTCGATGTGGTCGAGGATCTGCTTCTGCACCGTCACGTCGAGGGCGCTCGTCGGCTCGTCCGCGATCACGAGCTGGGGACCGGCGGCGAGCGCGGTCGCGATCAACGCGCGCTGCTTCATGCCGCCGGAGAGCTGATGCGGGAACTGGCGCGCGCGGGCCTCCGGCTCGGGGATGCCGGCCAGGCGCAGCAGCTCGACGGCGCGCGCGTCCGCGCCGCGCCGCCCGGCGAGGCCGTGGATGACGGGCTCTGCGCATTCTGGGTGGGGTGAGGCGCTCGGGCGTGGCGTGACGGGGTGAGGTGGGTCGAGGCCCGGAGGATCGGTAGCGACCAAGCAACCTGTTCGTCCGGAGAC
>NZ_JBBCVW010000006.1:0-203494 GCF_037146215.1 Microbacterium sp. MMO-56 | reverse complement strand
GGTCTCCGGACGAACAGGTTGCTTGGTCGCTACCGATCCTCCGGGCCTCGACCCACCTCACCCCGTCACGCCACGCCCGAGCGCCTCACCCCACCCAGAATGCGCAGAGCCCCCAAACCCGCGAGTGACCGACCTCAATAGACCCCGAACCTGAGTAGCCAGCCCGACCTCCACGGGCGGGCGACCACACGCGACCCCGAACTTGGATGCCACCGGATGTCCGCACCCGCCTGATCAGCGCCCCCGCGCACCCTCACCCGCCCAACCCCGCCAAGTTCGGGGTCGCCAATGGTCGCCCGAGCGCGGGAATGGCGACCACGCGCGACCCCGAACTTGCCCGCAGGCGACCACACGCGACCCCAAACTCGAGGAACCACCCCCGATCCCACAGGCGGGCGACCACACGCGACCCCGAACCCGAACCCGAAGACCCACCCGAACCCGAACAACCACCCCGACCCCGAACCCGAACACCCACCCGAGCCCGGACAACCACCCGGGGAGCCCCCACCCGGCCCCACCCCACCGGGGCGCCCCCGCCCGGGTCAGGCCGAGGCGCGGACCACGAGCTCGGTGTCGAGCACCGTCACGTGCGGCGGATCTCCTCCCGCCAGCAGCGACAGCAGCACCTCGGCCATCCGTGCCCCCTGCTCGTGCGAGGGCTGGCGCATCGTCGTCAGGGCGGGCTTCACGCTGGTCGCGACCGGTGAGTCGTCGAAACCGATGATCGCCACGTCCTCCGGCACGCGGATACCGGCGCGCGCCAGCACGACGAGGGCTCCCCGGGCCATGAGGTCGCTCGCGACGAAGATGGCATCCAGCCCGTCGACCCCCGCGTCGAGGATGCGCTGCATCGCCGCGGATCCCCCGTCGGCGGTGAAGCCGCCGTCCTCGACGGCGGCGGGGGCGAGCCCCGCGTCGGCGAGAGCCGCGTGGAATCCGTCGAGCCGGTCCACACCGGCCGGCATGCTCACGGGGCCGCTGATCGTCGCGATCCGGCGATGTCCGCGGTCGATCAGGTAGGTCGTGGCCTCGTAGGCGCCGGCGGTGTTGTCGACGTCCACGTAGTAGGCGAGCTCCCGCTCGCGCACGGGTCGGCCGCCGTAGACGACAGGCACCGACGCGGCGATCCGATCGATGAAGGTGTCGCTCGTGTGGTGCGAGACCACGACGGCCCCGTCGACGGCGCCGCTGCGCACGTACGCGGCCGTCTTGTCGCGCGGATCGTCGCTGGCGATGATCAGGTTGAGCACGTAGTCCGACCTGCTCAGCCGCGCATGGATGCCCGAGACGACGGCCGCGAAGAACGGGTCGCCGAAGAACCGCGTGGTGTCCTCGGGTACGACGAGCGCGATCGCCATCGTGGCGCGCGACGCGAGCGAGCGCGCGGCACGGTTCGGCACGTAGTTGAGCTGGGCGATGGCGCGCTCGACCGCCGCGAGCGCGGTCGGACTCACCGACGTCGACCCGTTCACGACGCGCGAGACGGTGGAACGCGACACACCCGCGGCGGCGGCGACCTCTTCGATGGTCGCTGTCGTGCGCGGCGCATCGATGGTCACGGCTGGTCCCTAACTCTGTATGTCCGACAAGACGGCGGATGCCGCGGGAGCCTCGATGGCACGGGCGGCGATGACCCGACGATACTCCAGCGCACTGTCCTTGAGCGTGCGCTCCTGGGTGTCGTAATCGACGCGGATGATGCCGAAGCGCTTCTCGTAGCCCCAGGCCCATTCGTAGTTGTCGAGAAGCGACCAGTAGAAGTAGCCGCGGACGTCGACGCCGGCCTCGACGGCGTCGAGGATCGCCGCCAGGTGACCGCGCAGGAACTCCACCCGCTCGACGTCGTGCACCCGGCGCTCGCCCACCTCCTCGACGAGCACGTCGTCGTACGCGGCTCCGTTCTCGGTGACGTACAGCACGGTCCCCGCCGGCTGGGCGTACGACCGCCAGACATGATCGAGCAGCGTCGTCAGCGAGGCGGGGTCGACCTCCCAGTGCATGTTGGTGCGGGGCAGACCGCGCTCGTGCCAGAAGATGCCCTCGTACGACGGGAACGGCGAGCGGGCGGGGCGGTCGGTCGGCGCATCGCCGGGCAGCGGCGGGTGCGGATCGGGCGTACCGGCGACGAACTCGCCGTGGTAATAGTTGACGCCCAGCGCGTCCAGCGGCGTGGCGATGACGTCGAGATCACCGGGAAGAGTCGCCTCCTCGAGCGCCTCGATCGCCTCGGGCGCGACCGCGCGGATGTCCTCGATCGCGTCGGCGGGATACTCGCCGCGGAAGATCGGGTCGAGGAACCAGCGGTTGAACTGGCCGTCGATGCGACGGGCGGCGTCGAGATCGCGGGGGTCCGCCGGGTCGACGGGCTCCGCGACGGTCAGGTTCAGTGTGATCCCGAGGTCGAGGGAGGCATCGCGCGCCCGCAGCTCGCGGACGGTGAGCCCGTGCCCGAGGAGCAGGTGGTGGGCGGCGAGGACGCCGTCGGTGACGCTGTAGCGGCCCGGAGCGTGGATGCCGGCGGTGTAGCTGAGGAACGACGAGCACCACGGCTCGTTCAGCGTCGTCCAGTTCGTCACGCGGTCGCCGAGGGCGTCGTGGACGGACATCGCGTACTCGGCGAACTGCTCCGCCGTCGAGCGCACGGTCCATCCGCCGCGCTCCTCGATCGCCTGCGGCATGTCCCAGTGGTAGAGGGTCAGCCAGGGCAGGATGTCCTTCTCGCGCAGGTCGTCGACGAGGCGCTTGTAGAAGTCGAGCCCCTTCTGGTTGACGGCTCCGCCGTCCGGACGCACCCGCGACCAGGACACCGAGAACCGGTAGGTGTCCAGCCCGAGCTCCGCCATGAGGGCGACGTCGTCGGTGTGGCGGTGGTAGTGGTCGCACGCGACGTCGCCGGTGTCGCCGTTGATGACGGCTCCGGGCACGCGGCTGAACGCGTCCCAGATGGATGCCGTGCGCCCGTCCTCGAAGGCGGCGCCTTCGATCTGGTAGGCGGCGGTGGCGGCACCGAACAGGAACTGGGGCGCGAAAGCGCGCGAGGTCTCACTCACGAGGGATCCTTCCGAGAATCGCGGGGGCGTCAGCCCTTGACGGCGCCGGCCATGATGCCGCTGACCAGCTGCCTGCCGGCGAAGATGAACAGGACGAGCAGCGGGATGGTCGCGAGCAGCACGCCCGCCAGCACGATCGAGTAGTCGACGAAGTAGTTGGACTGCAGCAGCGACAGCGCCACGGGGAGCGTGGGGCTCTGGCGGTCGAGGACGATGAAGGGCCAGAAGAAGTTGTTCCAGGCCGAGACGAAGGTGAACAGCGCGAGCATGGCGGCGGCCGGGCGTGCGGCCGGCAGGCCCACCGTGAGGAAGGTGCGGAACGAGCTCGCACCGTCGACGCGGGCCGCCTCGATCAGCTCGTCGGGGACGGCCTGACGCAGGTACTGGGTCATCCAGAACACGCCGAACGCGCTCACCAGGGCGGGCACGATGATGGC
The DNA here is from genome assembly GCF_037146215.1 of Microbacterium sp. MMO-56. Taxonomy (NCBI): domain Bacteria; kingdom Bacillati; phylum Actinomycetota; class Actinomycetes; order Micrococcales; family Microbacteriaceae; genus Microbacterium; species Microbacterium sp. MMO-56. The sequence goes on along the minus strand of NZ_JBBCVW010000006.1, from coordinate 200,004 downwards.
GCCCAGCTGCCCCGTCCACCCGAGGTCGCTGAACAGGATGTACAGCGGCACCACGCCGAGCTGGGTCGGCACCGCCATCGTGGCGATGACGAAGACGAGCAGCCAGCTCGAGCCGCGGAACTTCAGCTTGGCGAACGCCCAGCCGGCCAGCGTCGAGAAGAACACGACCGACAGGGCGATCAGGCCCGAGCTCACGATCGAGTTCCACAGCGCCACCCAGAAGTTGACCGCCGAGTCGTTCACGACCTTCGCCGCGTTGTCGAAGAAGTTCCCCCCGGGGATCCACGACATGTTGGGGTCGCGGATCGTGTACGAGTCGCCCGAGCCGATGAGGAGCGACCAGTAGAACGGGAACAGGCTGCCGGCGATGACGACGCCCAGGCAGGCGTAGATGAACCACCCGGGACGGGTGCCCTTGATGTGGCGCGGGCGCTTGTTCGGGCCGGCGACCGGGAGCTCCGGGTCGGCGATCGGCACGGCCTGCTCGTTGAGGGCGGTCATCGGGTCACCTCGTTCTGGGTGGTGCGGGTGGAGGGAGAGGCCGGGGTCGAGCCGGAGCGGTCGCCGGCGACGGCGGCGCGTGCTCGGCGGCGGGCGGCGCGCAGCTGCGAGCGGCTGAGGTCGTTGCGGCTGCCTTCGTCGCGGACGAGGCCGCGGGTGATGAACAGGTTGATGACGCCGATCGCCAGGATGATGAGGAACAGGATCCAGGCGAGCGCCGCGGCCCGGCCCAGGTTCCACTGGCCCCAACCGATGTCGTAGAGCCAGAGCGAGATGGTCAGCCACTGGTTGTTGGCGCCGCCGGTGCCGGTCTGGTCGTACATCCGCGGCTCGTCGAAGATCTGCAGGCCGCCGATGGTCGAGGTGATGATGACGAAGATCAGTGTCGGGCGCAGGCTCGGCATGGTGATCGCGAAGAACTGGCGCACCTTGCCGGCACCGTCGACGGTCGCGGCCTCGTAGTAGTCGCGCGGGATCGCCTGCATCGCCGCGAGCAGGATCAGGGTGTTGTAGCCGGTCCAGCGGAAGTTGACCATCGTGGCGATGGCGATGTGGCTCGCGAAGGTGTTGGAGTGCCACATGATGGGCTGGATGCCCAGGTGTCCGAGCCACGTGTTCACGAGGCCGTACTGGTCGCCGAACATGTTGGAGAAGATGAGCGCGACGGCGACGGGGGCCATCACGTACGGGACGAGGACACCCATGCGCCAGAACGTCTTGGCGCGGATGTTCTGGTCGAGCAGCGCCGCGATGAACACGGCGGCGATCAGCTGCGGCACCGACGACAGCAGGAAGATGCTGAAGGTGTTGCGCAGCGCGGCCCAGAACTTCGGATCGGAGACGACGGTGGCGTACTGGTCGAACCCGACGAACGTGCCGGAGTTGCGGACCAGATCCCAGTCCATGAAAGAGATCACCGCGGTGTACCCGATCGGGAAGACCCCCACGACCAGGAACAGGATGAAGAACGGGGAGATGTAGAGGTACGGGGAGAGCTTGAGGTCCCACGAGCTCAGTCGGCTGCCGAAGCCGATCCGCTTCGGCGTTCTCGCCGCGACGTCGACGTCGGGGCGGCGGGATGGGGAGGTGATGGTGCCCACTCTTCAGTCCTTCGATTCTCGGGGATCAGGCAGTGGACGGGCCCGGGAGGGGTCCCCCGGGCCCGTCGTCACTGTGCTGCCGGAGTCTTACTTGATCGCGTCGACTTCGGTCTTCCACTGGGCCCACGAGGCGGCCTTGTCCTGCGTCCCCTCTTCGACGCGGGTCAGAGCCTTCTGCATCGCGTCGTTGATCTGGAAGTAGAACTGGCCCTTGAAGGGCGACACCGTCACGGCGTTGGCACGATCGGTGAGGATCTGGCCGACGGGTGCGTTGTTGAAGAACTCGTTCTTCGCGCTGAGCAGCTCATCGGACTTCATCGCGTCGACCTGGCTCGGGAAGGTGCCGGCGCTCGCGAAGGCCTTCAGCTGCGTCTCCGGGCTGGTCAGCCAGTCGGCGAGCTCCTGCGCGGCCGCGACGTTCTTGCCGTTCTTGGGGACGGTGAGGTACGACCCGCCCCAGTTGCCGCCGCCGCCCGGGAAGACGTTGGCGATGTCCCACCCGGTGACGTCTTTCGCGTTGCCGGAGATGACGCCGAGCATCCAGCCCGGGCACAGCATCGTGGCGAACGCGCCGTTGGACAGCCCCGCGAACCAGTCGTCCGACCACTGGCTGAAGTGCGCCGACTGGGTGGACGCGGCGTCCAGCACCTGGTTGTAGATCTTCTCGACGCCGGGATCGATGTCGATCTTGCCGGAGGACGGGTCTTCGTACGCGGCCTCGACCTGGTTGATCATGCCCTGGTAGGTGCCTCCGGCGGAGTCGAAGAACGCCTTGCCGGTGGCCTTGGTGTACTGGTCGCCCACGGAGAAGTACTTCGCCCAGTCGCCCTGGAGGAGCTTGGCGACCTCGTCGCGATCGGTGGGCAGGCCCGCGGCCGCGAACAGGTCGGAGCGGTAGCAGACGCCCTCGGGGCCGATGTCGGTGCCGTAGCCGATGAGGTTGCCGCCCGAGTCGGTGGCCGCCTTGACCTTCCAGTCCAGCCAGCGGCTCGACAGGTCGGCGGGGACGGGCGCGAGGAGGTCGGAGTACTTCATGACCTCGGGCAGCCAGTCGACCTCGATCGCCTCGATGTCGGCGAGGCCGGTCTTGCCGAGCTTCTGGAAGTAGTTGGCGCGGGCGTCGTTGGAGGTCGCGGCCTTGTTGTGCACGATCGTGACGTTCGGGTGCTCCTTCGTGTACTCGGCGAGCAGCTCGTCCGAGTAGCCGAAGTCGTTGAACGTGGCGACCGTGAGCTCGACCTTCTCGTTCGGGTCAGCCGTGGCCGGAGCCCCGCTGCCGCCGGCGCAGCCGGCGAGGACGAGGGCGGAGGTGGTCGCGACGCCGGCGACGAGGCCGACGCGGCGCAGTGCGCGTGTATTCACGTGTCACTCCTTTGTGGTGTGGGTGCGAGGTTCGTGCGTCCGGTGGTCGTCGCTCTGGCCAAGGACCGTGAGAGCGCTCCCACCGGATGACTCACACGATATGGGATCGCTCCCACGAACGCAAGGGAGCGCTCCCACGAGCGCGGTCACAGCTCGGTAACGACGTGGCACGCGTGGTGGGGCCGTAGACTGGCGACGCCCCTGTTCCCCGCGATTCGCACGGAGACTCGTATGCCCACCATCGTCGTCGACGTCATGCCCAAGGCCGAGCTGCTGGACCCGCAGGGGAAGGCCGTCGCCGGCGCCCTCGCGCGCCTCGGTCACGACGGCTTCGCGAGCGTGCGCATCGGCAAGCGCTTCGAGCTGGCGGTGGCGGACGCCTCCGCCGAGACCCTCGCCGCGGTCGAGACGATCGCCGCCGAGATCCTCTCCAACGCGGTCATCGAGGACGTCGTGGGCATCGAGGTCGTCGAGTGACCGCCCGGATCGGCGTCATCACCTTCCCCGGCTCGCTCGACGACGGCGACGCGCGCCGCGCCATCCGGCTCGCCGGCGCCGAGCCCGTCGCGCTCTGGCACGGGTCGCACGACCTCGAGGGCGTGGACGCCCTCGTCCTGCCCGGCGGGTTCAGCTACGGCGACTACCTCCGCGCCGGCGCGATCGCGGCGCACGCCCCGATCATGGCCGAGGTGAAGGACGCGGCCGCGCAGGGGATGCCCGTCCTCGGGATCTGCAACGGGTTCCAGATGCTCGTCGAGGCCCACCTGCTGCCCGGCGGGCTGATCCGCAACGCCCACCAGCAGTTCATCCGCCGTGATCAGCGCCTGCGCGTCGAGAACGCCTCGACCGCCTGGACCTCGCAGTTCGAGGTCGGGCAGGAGATCACGATCCCGCTGAAGAACGCCGACGGCGGCTACATCTGCTCGGCGGAGACCCTCGCCCGGATCGAAGGCGACGGCCTCGTCGCCTTCCGCTACCTCGGCGTGAACCCGAACGGGTCGCTCGACGACATCGCGGGGCTCACGAACGAGCGTGGCAACGTCGTCGGCCTGATGCCGCACCCCGAGCACGCCGTCGAGCCCGGCTTCGGTCCGAACACGCCCGATGCCATGCGCTCCGGCGTCGACGGCCTCGCCTTCTTCACCTCGGCGATCGCCTCGCTGGCCGCCGTCGCGGCCTGACCGCTCGCACGCCCCCGACACCGCGATCGCGGCCGGTCCCGCCGGAGTGCGCGCCGACGTAGCCTGACCGAAACATGCCGGCGGTAGCGTCGCGGACATGACCGCACTCGCCACGTCGTACACGGCGTCGCTTCCCGGCTGGCTCGTCGCCGACCTGGACGCCCTGCCCGCCGCCCTCCCGACCGCCGAAGAGCAGATGCGGCTCGTCAACGAGCTGGCCGACCGCAACTGGCGAGCCGGCAACGGCGGCCCGTTCGCGGCGATCGTGGTCGACGAGGCGACCGGCGCGCTGGTATCGGTCGGCGTCAACGTCGTCCTGGAGTCGGGCGTGACGTCCGCGCACGCCGAGGTGATGGCCCTCGGCCTCGCGCAGCGGGCCCTGCAGCGCTGGGACCTCGGCGCCGGCGGGGAACGGCTGACCCTGGTGGTCAACTGGCGGCCCTGCGTGCAGTGCTACGGCGCGACGATGTGGAGCGGCGTGCGTTCGCTCGTGGTCGCGGGCGAGGGCGACCTGCTCGAAGAGCTCACCGGGTTCGACGAGGGGCCGATGGTCGACGACTGGCCCGAGCAGTTCGAGCGGCGCGGCATCCGCGTGACCTCCGGCGTCGGCTACGACGACGCGGTCGCCGTCTACCGTGCGTACGGCGCGAGCGACGCGGTCGTCTACAACGCACGCGGAGCCGTCGACCCGGTCTGACCCCGCCGGGCGGCCGGGGTCGACGACCTCGGCCGCGGATCAGCCCGGCAGGCTCACGCCGCGACCGGCGGCGTACTCGCGGACGGCGGAGACGTACGCGTCGCGTCGCGCGGGCGTCAGCCAGGACGCCTCGAACGAGTTGATCGCGAGCTGTGCGAGGTCGGTCTCGTCGAGCCCGGCCCGCTCGGCGAGCGCGACGTAGTTCTCGGCGACGTACGCGCCGAAGTAGGCGGGGTCGTCGGAGTTGACGGTCACCCGCACGCCCTCGCGCAGCAGCGTGACGATCTCGTCGGCCTTCATCTGCTCGGTGACGAAGGAGTTCGACACCGGGCAGCAGGTGAAGCCGAGTCCGCGCTCCTTCGCGAGCGCGACGAGCGCGGGATCCTCGACGATGTTCGTGCCGTGATCGATGCGGTCGACCCGGATGTCACGGAGAACCTCGCCGATGTTGTCGATGGAGCCGACCTGATCGATGTCGCAGTGCATCGTCAGGAAGAAGCCCTCGGCCTTGGCCCGCGCGAACACGGCCGCGAACTTCGACGGCGGGTTGTCGCGCTCGTCCGAGTCGAGCCCGACGCCCAGGATCCACTGCTTGTACTCGAGCGCCTCCATGAGGGTCGCCATGGCGAACTCGGCGGAGAAGTCCCGCAGGAAGCAGAGGATGAGCTCCGCGGAGATCCCCAGCTCGTCCTGCGCGCGCACGGCCGCGCGACGGTACCCGCCGATGACGGCGGAGAAGGGCACGCCCCGGCTCGTGTGGGCCTGCGGGTCGAAGAACATCTCGGCGTGGACGACGCCTTGCTCCTTGGCCCGCAGCAGGTAGGCCCACGCGAGGTCGTGGAAGTCGTCGGCGGTCTGCAGCACCTCCATGGCGGGGTAGTAGACCGCGAGGAAGCTCGTGAGATCGGTGAAGTCGTAGGTCGCACGCACCTCCTCCACGCTCGTCTGGGCGAGGCGGATGCCGTTGCGCGCGGCGAGCGCGAACTTCAGCTCGGGTTCGAGCGTGCCTTCGAGGTGGAGGTGGAGCTCTGCCTTGGGCAGGCCGAAGGCGAAGGCGGCGAGGTCGGACATCGGGGGCCTTTCGGGGTGGGGCATCAGGCGCGGTCGGACATGCCCATGCGGGCGAGGAGGACCGCCTCCAGGATATGGACCAGGTTGTAGAGGATCAGGGCGGCGACCGTGATCACCGCGACCGACGACCACAGTGCGGAGAACTGCGCGGCGGCGATGTACCCGCCGAACGCCCCGCCGATGCCGCCGCCGACGGCGAGCCACTCGGCCAGGAGCGCGCCGGTGATCGCGCCGGGCACGGAGATGCGGACGGCCGCGAGCAGCGACGGCAGCGCGCTCGGCAGCGCGACCTTACGGAGCGTCGTCCACGACGATCCGCCGTAGACGGCGACGAGATCGTTCATGTGCGCGGGCGCGGACTTCAGGCCGAACGCGATGGTCACCAGGGCCGGGAAGAGGACGACGATGCCGCCGAGCACCGCGATCGTGGCGAAGTCACGGCCGAAGATCAGAATGATGACGGGAGCCATCGCGATCAGCGGCACCGACCGCAGCAGCATCGCGAGCGGCATCAGCGCGTGCTCGACGCCAGCGCTGAGCTGGAAGAGCGCGGCGACGAGGAGGGCCACCAGGAGCCCCGCGACGAAGCCCACGGCGGCGTGGCCCAGCGACACCCACAGCTGGCCGAAGACGGCGGCGCGGTTGGCCTCGGCGGCGGGGACCGTGAAGAGGTAGTTCCAGACGTCGAGCGGGCCCTTGCCCACGTAGGGGTTGACCCGGAAGACCCAGAGCGATCCGGCCCACAGGGCCAGCACGGCCACGATGGTCAGGACGAAGGTCAGCACGCTCGACCCGAGCGCGCGCAGCGCGGCGGTGCGCGCCCGGCGCGGCGCGGCGTCCGCCACCGGGCCGATCGACGCGATCGAGACGGCGGCGCTCATCGGCGCGCTCCCGTCGACCACGGCGCGACGAGACGGGCGACGAGCCCGAGCAGGGCGTAGCCGATGAGGGCGACCGCCCCCGACACGAGCGCGAGCCCCCAGACACGGGGGGCGTCGAGCGCCTGCTGCGCCGCGATCATCGCGGGGCCCACGCCCAGCTCGACCTTGCCGAAGAACTCGCCCAGGACGGCGCCGAGGAAGGCGGCCGGCACCGCGATCTGCAGGGCGTTGAGGATGGACGGGAGCGCGGCGATCAGCCGGATCTTGCGCAGCTGCGTGAGGCGCGACCCGCCGTAGACGGCCACGACGTCGAGGCTCGCCCGGTCCGCCGCCTTGAGTCCCAGCAGCGCGCCGACGACGGTCGTGAAGAAGACCGCGAGCGCGGCGAGGAAGGAGGCCGTCCCCGACGGCTCCCCCGGCTTGGGCACGGGGATGATGACGACCAGGAGCATCCCGATCGCGACGATGGGGATGCAGTAGGTGATGATCGCGAGCTGCATGACCACGCCCTCGAGGCGCGGCACGACGAGCACGAGGGCGGCCAGCAGCAGCGCGAGGCCGTTGCCCCAGAGATAGCCCGTGCCGGCCTCGGTGATGGTGACGGCGAAGTTGCGGGCGTAGTAGCCCCATCCGGTCTGCACGAACTCGGCGACGACCTGCGCCGGGGTGGGGATCGCCTGGACGCCTCCCGGGCCGACGCTCGAGAACACGGTGGCGGCGAGCAGCCACCACACCAACACGATCCCGACCGCGCCCAGGATGCCGGTCAGCCAGGCCGGGAGCCGGAGGGAGCGCGGGACGACGCCTCGCGCCATCGCCTGATCAGTGGTCATCGGCGGCGGCACCTCCCACGCCGAACAGCAGCTCGGACGCCCGGTCGACGTAGGCGTGGAACTCCGGGGAGCGCATCATCTCGGGCAGACGCGGGCGCGGCAGGTCGATCTGCATGACCTCGGTGATCCGACCGGGTCGAGGGCTCATGACCGCGACCTGGTCGGAGAGGAAGATCGCCTCGGAGATGCCGTGCGTGACGAGGAGCGTCGTCGCCGGCTTCTCGGTCCAGATGCGCAGGAGCTCGAGGCTGAGCTTCTGGCGCGTCATGTCGTCGAGCGCGCCGAAGGGCTCGTCGAACAGCAGGACGGAGGGCTTCATGATCAGCGACCGCGCGATCGACACGCGCTGCCGCATACCGCCGGACAGCTGCGCGGGCTTCGCCTTCTCGAACCCGGTGAGTCCGACGAGGCGGATCATCTCGCTGACGTAGTCGCGGTCGACGGGACGACCGGCGACCTCGAAGGGCAGCTGGATGTTGGACTGCACGCTGCGCCAGGGCAGGAGCGCCGAGTCCTGGAAGGCGATGCCGAGCTCGCCGGCCCGCCGCAGCTCCTTCGGGCTCTTGCCGTCGACGCGGGTCGTGCCGCTGGTGGGGTCCTCGAGACCTGCGAGGATCCGCAGGATCGTCGACTTGCCGCACCCGGACGGGCCGAGCAGCGACAGGAACGACCCCTGATCGGTGTGCAGGTCGGCGTCCTGCAGCGCCACCACGTGCTTCCGCCCGACGGTGAAGGTCTTGTTGAGGGCGGTGATCTGCAGACCGGTGCCCAGGCTCGTCGCCTGGGCACCGGTCCGCGCTGTCGTGTCGGTCACGAAGGCTCCGTCATCCGTTCCGAGTCTCAGTGCTCGTACGCGACGAGGTCCGGGTTCTCCGCGTAGACCTCGGACAGGAGGCTGAGGTCGAAGAGGTCGGACGCCTTCAGCGTGATTCCCGCTCCGGCGAGGCTCTCGATCGTCATCTTCTGCAGGTCGTCGGAGATGGTGAACAGGCCGTTCTTGACCGTCTCGTCGGAGACGACGAGGGCGTTCTGCGCCTTCGAGCCGGCGAGGGTCTTGGCGGGGTCGAGCCCGAGGTCCGCGCCGTACGTCTTCAGGGCGAGGTCGGCACCGGCCTGCGGGTCGGCGAGCGCGTCGGTCCAGCCGCGGACCTCCGCCGTCAGGAAGGCCTTGAGCATGTCGCGCTTGGTCGCGATGGTGTCGTCGGTCGCCGCCACGGTCTCGGCGACGAAGGGCAGGCCGTTCTCCGCGAAGGGGAGGTTGGTGGTGGCCAGGCCCTGCATCTCGAGGGTGATCGCCTCGTTCGTGATGTACGCGACGAAGCCGTCGACCTCGCCGTTGACGAGCGGCGCGGGGTCGTACTGGACGGGGACGATCGTCAGCTCGGACGGGTCGATGCCGTTGGCCGCGAGCAGGGCCTTGAACAGCGACGCGTTGGAGTCCTGCACCCCGATCTTCTTGCCCTTGAGGTCGGCGGGCGTGGCGATGTTGCCGCCGTTCTTGAGCGAGAGGATCGTGAACGGGTTCTTCTGGAAGGTCGCACCGATGATCTTGACGGGCGCGCCCTCGTTGGCGACGGCGGCACCGACCGAGACCGAGTCGCTCAGCGCGACGGTCGCGGTGCCGCTGGCGAGCTCGGCGACGCCGGTCGACGGGCCGGGCACGAGGTTCACGGACGAGAACCCGGCCTCGGAGTAGTAGCCCTTGCTGTCGGCGAGGTACTCGCCGGCGAACTCCTCGTTCTTGATCCAGCTCAGCTGGACGGTGAGGTCGCCGTAGGAGCCCGTCGAGGCCGACGCCTCGGAGTCGGGCGACGCTCCCGCGGAACCGGAGCAGCCGGCCAGCGCGGCGGCGGCGAGGACGGTGCCCACGAGGGCGGCGACGGTGCGGCGTGCGCGCCGCGAGGAAAGGATGCTCATGTGCTGTGATCTCCGAGTTCTTGGCGGCTCTCTTCGGGCGAGGAGCTCGTGCACCGCCCGGCACGACTGGAACCGACGGTAGAAGACGAAGATTTCGCGGACACCGAGGGTCTGTTTCCGGGCGGTTACGCTCCGGGCGTCGGACGGTCCACGTCCCGCCCGTGCCAGAGATCGGCGCACTCGACCGCCTCGGCGGCCTGCGCCCGTAGATAGCCCCCCGCGCCGCGATCGCCGTCGACGGCGGCGGCGAGGCGGGTCCAGTGCCTCCGTCCGATGAGCACCGGATGCCCGGGGACTCCGTCGTAGCGCGCCTGCCGGAGCGTCGCGGAGCCCGCATCGTCCGCGACGCGCAGGCACGCGGACACCGTGAGGTCGGGGGTGTCGACCGGCACGATCAGCGCGGCCTCGGCGCGCGTCGCCGCCGCGGCGGACAGTCCCGCGCGCACCGAGGCGGACAGCCCGTCCGCCCAGTCGTCCGCCTCCGCGATCACCGCACCGGCGGGCACGAGCGCGGCGACGGCATCGGCCGCCGCTCCGACGACGACGATCACGGGATCGCAGCCGGCGGCGCGGAGGGTCCGCACCGCACCGTCCACCCAGGGGAGTCCGTGCTCGTCGCGCGCGAGTCCCTTGGGCCCGCCGAACCTCGTGCCCGCGCCGGCGGCGAGGACGATGCCGCACACGGTCACGGGCGGGAGAGCGGCGCGCACACCACGGGTGGCCGGGAGGCGCCCGCGGCGCCGGCCGGCATCCGGCCCGCGGCGCCGTGGATCGGGCCGGACAGGGCGGACAGCCGCGCGCCCGACCCGCCGTGACGGTCGGCGACGATCTCCGCGAGGATCGACAGGGCGGTCTCCTCGGCGGACGCGCCGCCGAGATCCAGACCGATCGGCGAGCGCAGTCTCGCGACGGCCGCGGCCGGCACCCCGGCCTCGGCGAGGCGGCGTACGCGGCCGTCGTGGGTGCGCCGGCTGCCCATCGCGCCGACGTAGCCCGCGGGCGAGGCCAGGGCGACGGTCAGAGCCGGGACGTCGAGACGCGGATCGTGACTCAGCACGCACACGGCGGCGCGGTCGTCGAGGGTCTGCGTCGCGAGGTGGCGGTCGGGCCAGTCGACGACGACGTCGGCGCCGGGGAAGCGCTCGGCGGTCGCGAAGACCTCCCTCGGATCGACGACGCTCACCCGCAGCCCGAGAGCGGATCCCAGCCGGGCGAGCGCGGCGGCGAACTCCACCGCGCCCACGACGATGAGGCGCGGCGCGGCGCCCACCTCGACGACGATCGACGGGTCCGTCGTCCTCGGTGAGCCCGGCTCGTCGAACGATCCGGCGCCCTGACGCGCCCCCGCGACCACGAGCCGGAACCGGGTCGGCACCCCCGCGGCGTCCCGCTCGGCCAGAAGCGCGATCGCGGCCGCGGCGGCGCTGCGCGGGAGGACGGGGCGCACGAGCACGTCGACCGATCCGCCGCACGTGAGGCCGACGGCGAGGCCCTCGCCGTCGCTGTAGCCGTAGCTCTCGCGCGACGTGGCGCCCGTGGCGATCGCGTCGAGGCAGCGCTCGTAGACGGCGCCTTCCACGCATCCGCCCGACACGTTCCCGAAGACCCCGGCGTCCGACACGATCATGCTGGCGCCCACGGGGCGCGGGGCGCTCCCCGCGACGCCGACGACCGTCGCGATCGCGAAGGGGCGGCCGGAGCGCACCCATTCGGCCGCCGGGGGCAGGATCTCGCGCATGGCCGCCACGCTAACGACCGCGCGTTGCGGGCCTGTTGCGGGCGCGTGAAACACGGTCGAAACGGCGCTCTGTTTCACTCGGTGCCCAGCCGGTCGCGCCCGGGCCGTCGGGAGGAGGGGGACATCGTGGACATCACCTCCGTGCGCTCCTTCCGCGTCGCCCGCACGCGCGGGGACCTCGCTCTGGCACCCGGCGAGGTCGTGATCGCCGGCGGCACCTGGCTGATGAGCGAGCCGCAACCGGGTACGACGGGCTTCGTCGACCTCACCGGCATGGACTGGCCCGCCCTCGAGATCGACGGCACCGGCCTGCGCATCTCCGCCACCTGCACGATCGCGCGCCTCGTGGCGTTCTCCCGCGATGCCCCGCCGGACTGGTCCGCGGCCGGGATGATCCCGGATGCCGCGAACGCGCTCCTCGCCTCGTTCAAGATCTGGAACACGGCCACCGTCGGCGGGAACGTCTGCCGCGCATTCGCCGCGGGCGCCATGGTGTCGCTGTGCGTCGCGCTCGACGGCGTCGCCGAGATCTGGGGACCCACGGGCGACCGCGATCTCCCGGTCGCCGATCTGGTGACCGGCAACGGCACGACGTCGCTCGCCCCGGACGAGGTGCTGCGCGGCATCCGGCTGCCCGTTCACGCGCTGCGCTCCCGCGCCGCGCTGCGGAAGATCGCCCTCGCCGAGCACGGCCGCTCCGGAGCCGTCGTCACCGGCCGCGTCGACCCGGACGGGGAGAGCGTCTTCACGGTCACGGCGGCGACGCGGCGACCGACGGTGCTGCGCTTCGACGCCCTGCAGGATGCCGCAGCGCTGGCCGCCGCGGTGCGCGAGGCCCCCGGGTACTACACGGATCCCCTCGGCGCGGCGGACTGGCGCCGCGGGGTCAGCGTCGTGCTCGCCGAGGAGATCCGGAGGGAGCTCGCATGAGGTGGACCGTCGACGGCGCCGCGGCGGAGGCCGAGCCGCGCCCGGGGCAGTGTCTGCGCACGCTCCTGCGCGAGACCGGGCACACGGAGGTCAAGAAGGGCTGCGACGCGGGCGACTGCGGCGCGTGCAGCGTGCTGCTCGACGGCGAGCCCGTGCACTCGTGCCTGATCCCGGCCGTGCGGGTCGAGGGTCGCACGGTGACGACCGCGGCGGGCCTGGCGGACGTCGGCGAGCTGCACCCGGTGCAGCGGGCCCTCGCGGACGGCTTCGGGTTCCAGTGCGGGTTCTGCACGCCCGGCATGAGCGTGACGGCATCCACCCTCTGCGCCGACGACCTCGACGACCTCGACCGGCGGATGAAGGGGAACCTCTGCCGCTGCACCGGGTACCGGCCGATCCGCGAGGCCATCATGACGGCCGTCCGTGAGACCGGACCGCGACGCGGCGACGCCCCGTCCGGCGATCCCGGCGATCCCGGCGCCCACGCCGTCGGCCGTTCGGTCGCCCCGCAGGCCGGTCCGCGCCTGACGCAGGGACGGGAGCCGTTCACCTTCGACCTCCCGCCGGACCACCCCGCGTCCTCGGCCCTCGTGCTGCGGCTCGTGACGAGCCCGCACGCGCACGCGCGCATCACGGCGATCGACACGGAGGCCGCCCTCGCGGTGCCCGGCGTCGTCGCCGTGTTCACGCATCACGACGTCCCGGACGTGCGCTACTCGACCGGACGGCACGAGCACCGCACCGACGACCCGGACGACACGCGCATGCTCGACGATGTCGTGCGCCACATCGGGCAGCGCGTGGCGGCGGTGGTCGCGGACACCGCAGAGGCGGCGGACGAGGCGTGCCGGCTCGTGCGGGTGGACTACGCGCCGCTCGCCGCCGTGTTCGACCCGGAAGAGGCGCGGCGCCCGGGCGCCCCGCTGCTGCATCCGGACCGGACGCCCGAGGACCGCGTCGACGACGCGGGACGCAACGTCATCGCGAGCGTCCACGCCGGGCCCGACGTCACCGACACACTGCACGCCGCCGCCGTGACGGTGAGCGGCACGTGGCAGACGTCGCGCGTCAGCCACGCGCAGCTCGAGACGCACGGATCCCTCGGCTGGCTCGACGAGGCCGGGCGCCTGGTGATCCGCTCGTCGACGCAGGTGCCGTTCCTCGCCCGCGACGAGCTCGCGCACATCTTCGGCCTCGATCGCGACCGGGTGCGCGTGCACGCGGCGCGCCTCGGCGGCGGCTTCGGCGGCAAGCAGGAGCTGTTCACGGAGGACCTCGTCGCGCTCGCGGTGCTGCGGACGGGGCGAGCGGTCGCGTTCGAGTACAGCCGGGCCGACGAGTTCCAGCGGGCGGCCGTGCGGCATCCGATGCGCGTCCGCGTGACGCTCGGCGCGGACGGCGACGGTCGACTCACCGCGATGGCGATCGACTCGCTGAGCGACACCGGCGCCTACGGGAACCATTCCCGCGGCGTCCTGTTCCACTCCCTCGCGGAGTCGACGACGATCTACCGGGTGCCGCTGACGCGGCTCGACGCCGAGGTCGTGTACACGAACAACCCGCCCTCGGGCGCGTTCCGCGGCTACGGGCTCGGTCAGGTGTCCTTCGCCGTCGAGTCGGCCATGGACATGCTCGCCGAGCGCCTCGGCATCGACCCGTTCGAGCTGCGTCGTCGCAACGCCGTGACCGCCGAGGACGATCCGGGACACGACGACCTCGTCTGGGGGAGCTACGGCCTCGACCAGTGCCTGGACCTCGCCGAGGACGCGCTGCGTCGCGGGAACGGGGCGACGGCTCCGGACGGATGGCTCGTGGGCGAGGGCATGGCGGCCGCCATGATCGCGACCATGGCGCCGTTCGGGCACATCGCGCACACGAGCGCGACGCTCCGCCCCGACGGCACGTATCTGCTCCGGGCTGGCACCGCCGAGTTCGGCAACGGCACGACCACCGTGTTGCGTCAGATCGCGGCGACGGACCTCGCGGCCGATCCGGCGCGCATCGAGCTGTGGCACGCCGACACCGACGCGGTCGCCCACGACACCGGGGCGTTCGCCTCGGCGGGGATCACCGTGGCGGGCAAGGCCCTCCACGCCGCCTGTCTCGCCCTCGCCGGCCGGCTGCGTCAGCGCGCCGCGGACCTGACCGGGACGGATCCGGCCCGGGCAGAACTCATGCCGAACGGCGTATGCACCCCGGAACGCCTCGTCCCCTGGACCGAGATCACCGTGGACGGCGAGGTCTCGGCGGACGGCAGCGAACTCGGCGAGCAGCGCTCCCTCGCCTTCAACGTCCACGCGGTGCGCGTCGCGGTGGACCCGCGGACGGGCGCCGTCCGTATCCTGCAGTCGATCCAGGCGGCGGATGCCGGATTCGTGATGAACCCCGCGCAGTGTCGCGGCCAGATCGAGGGCGGGGTCGCGCAGGGCGTCGGGAGCGCGCTGTACGAGGAGGTGATGGTGGAGGAGGGCAGAGTCACCACGCCCGTCTTCCGGCTGTACCGCGTGCCCCAGTTCGCCGACGTCCCCGACACCGAGGTGTACTTCGCCGACACCGCCGACGACCTGGGCCCGTTCGGGGCGAAGTCGATGAGCGAGTCGCCCTACAACCCCGTCGCCCCCGCGATCGGCAACGCGATCGCCCGCGCACTCGGCGCCCGGCCGTTCGTCCAGCCCTTCCGGCGCGACCGGGTGTGGCGGCTCGCGGCGCCCCACCGCGACAGCCTCGACTCCCGACGGGTCGCCCCCTGACGCTCGCCCCGGCCCGGGCGTCAGTGCGGGTGGCCGCGCAGCGGCACGATCGCGCCGGGCAGCTCGTGGAGCTTCGCCGACGCCTCCTCCGCGAGCGGGTTCGTGGACACCCCGCCCTCGTCGACGAGGCGACCGCCGACGTACACGGCCGTGAGGTTCCGCAGGCTCATCGCGAGCACGTACGAGCGCACCGGATGCCACAGCGGTCCCGCATCCGGGCGGCGCGGATCCACGACCACGAAGTCGGCGAACTTGCCGACCTCCAGCGAGCCGACCCGGTCGGCGACGCCCATGATCTCGGCCGAGCCCAGGGTGTGCAGACGCAGCATCCGCTCGGGGAGCATCGACAGCGGGTCCTTCGTGCGCGCTCGCTGCGCGTAGATGCCGATCCGCATGTTCTGCCATGGGTCGCTGACATCGGTGCACGCCTGGTCGTCGAGTCCCACGCCCACCCGCATGCCCATCTCGATCATCTCGGGCACGAGCGCGACGCCCGAGGCGAGCCGGCCGTTCGACGCCGGTTGCCAGGACATCGCCGCACCCCCCGCGACGGACTGTTCGATGATCTCCGGCGTCGTCTGGATGAAGTGCCCGAACACGAGGCCGAGCTCCAGCGCGCCCGCGTCACGGTAGAGGGCGAACTTCGACTGCTGGTGCTCGATCGCCTCGGGCGATTCGAGGAAGTGCGCCTGGTTGGTCACGCCGTACCGACGCATCGCCTCGACCTCGAACTCCGCGGCCTCGGGATGTGGCGACCACTGCACCTGCCCCATGATCGAGCTGCCGAGCGCGTACTCGGGGTCGAAGGTGCGGGTGTGCGCGACCTCGGCGGCGAAGCGGTCGAACACCTCGTCGGGGCTGCCCGCGGTGACGTCCATCCCCGCGGCGTCCACGAAGCGGATGCCCGCGTCGCGGGTGCCCTCCGCCTGGCGCCAGTGGTACTCGAGACCCCGCAGGCCGGCCGTCCCGGTGCGCCTGCCGTCGACCATCGGCTCCCACGCCTGCAGCGGATCGGTGAAGTTGTACGCCGTCGTGACGCCGTGCGAGAGGAAGTCCAGGGATCCGTGCAGCGTCGACCAGTAGAGCTGATCGGGCGTCATGTGCGCGGTGGTCCCCAGCATCGCGTCGCACCAGCCGTAGAGGGTGTCGGAGACGCCCAGGCCGCGCAGGCCGCTCGTGAACAGGTGAGAGTGGCTCGAGACGAAGCCGGGCGCGACGAAGGAACCCGCGACGTCGAGCGTCTCGTCGGCGACCGTGCCGGGCGGCGGCGCGCCCGCGCCGAGCGCGGCGATGCGCCCGTCGTCGCCCACCAGCATCCATCCGCCCTCGATGTATCCGGGGTCCTCCGTCCCCGTGGGGACGGTGATCAGGCGCGCGTTCGTGACGAGGAGAGACATGCGCCGACGCTAACGAGCAGATGTTTCCGCCCTGTCACGGTGCGGAAACACGCGTCGCCTACCGTCGGGACATGTCACGGTTCACCATCACGGTCTTCTGCGGATCCTCCCCCGGCTTTGATCCGGTCTACGTCGATGCGGCCCGCGCGGTGGGCACCGCCATCGGCCGGGCGGGCATGGCGCTGGTCTACGGCGGCGGTCACGTCGGCCTCATGGGCACCGTCGCCGACGCGGCTCTCGCGGCGGGCGCGGAGGTGACGGGCGTCATCCCCCGGGCTCTGCAGGCGCGGGAGGCGGTCAACACCGACCTGACCGAGCTGATCCTCGTCGACACGATGCACGAGCGGAAGATGATCATGGCCGACCGTGCCGACGCCTTCCTCGCCCTCCCCGGGGGCCCCGGGACGCTCGAAGAGCTGACCGAGCAGTGGACGTGGGCGCAGCTGGGCATCCACGAGAAGCCCGTCGGGATCCTCAACGTGGCGGGCTACTTCGACCCCCTGCTCGCCTTCGTCGCGAACATGCGCGACCGCGGCTTCACGCATCCGCGGTACACCGACATGCTGGTCGTCGCGGCCGCGGCGGACGAAGCGCTCGCACGACTGCGCGACTACGTGCCGCCCGCCCGCACGGAGGCCTCGCCGGGAGCGGAGATGACCGGCGCGCTCTCGCTGCCGGTCCTGCCCTGAGGCGCGCTCAGCGCGGTTCCGCGCCGCGCAGCAGCACCGACTCGGCGAGCGCGCGGATGCCGTGCGCGACGTCTCCCGCCGAGACGGCCTCATCGGGATGATGGCTGATGCCGTCGGGATTGCGCAGGAACAGCATCCCGACCTCGGCGATCGCGCCGAGGGCCATCCCGTCGTGTCCGGCGCGGCTGAAGACCACGGGCGGCGCGTCCGAGCGGGCGGGCAGCGTCGACCGGATGCCCGCGCCCACGACCTCCTGCAGCAGCGGCGCGCAGAACACGGCGGGGGCGCTGTGCACCTCGCGTGAGCGCCACCGGAGTCCCCGCCGCCCCATGATGCGGTCGAGCTCCACCGACAGGGCATCCCACACGTGATCGCGGGTGTCGTCGAACTCGCCGCGGAGGTCGAGGGAGAACCGCACCTCGCCCGGGATGACGTTGACCGCCCCGGGAAAGGCCTCGAAGCGCCCGACGGTGCCGACGATGTGGTGTTCGGCGGCGCAGATGCGCTCGACGGCGAGCGCCGCCTCGCTCGCGCCCAGCAGGGCATCGCGACGCATGTCGTACGGTGTCCCGCCGGCGTGACGGGCCTCGCCCTCGACGACGAGCTGGAAGCGGCGGGCCGACGCGATCGACGACACGACGGCGAGCGGCTCCCCCGCGCGGTCGAGCTCGGGGCCCTGCTCGATGTGGGCCTCCAGATAGCCCACGAGCTCGTCGGGGCGGCGGGCGGCCTCTCCGATGCGGCCGGGGTCGAGACCGAACTCGAGGAACGCCTGGCGCAGGCTCACGCCGTCGGCGTCCGCCAGCTCCCACCACGAGGCGTCCCAGGTCCCGGCGACCGCCGACGAGCCGAGGAGGGCCTTTCCGAAGCGGGTCCCCTCCTCGTCGGAGAACGCGATCACCTCGAGCGCGAACGGCAGCGGCACGGTCCACCCGTCCGCGACGCCGTCTCCCGCCGGCACCCGCAGCAGCCGGACGACCTCGAGAGCGATGAGGACCCCGGCGATGCCGTCGTACTTCCCCGCATCCAGCACGGTGTCCAGGTGCGAGCCCAACAGCAGCGCGGGCGCGGACGGGTCGCCGATCCGGCCGACCTGATTGCCCGCCGGATCCTGCCACGTGCGCATGCCCAGCTCGCGCATCCACTCCGCCGCGAGGCGGTTCACCCGGGCGTGCTCGACGGAGAGGTAGACGCGCTCGACCGACCCCGGCGTCGCCGTCACGCGGGCGAGCTCCTCGCAGCGGGCCATCACCCGACGCGCGGCCGACGCGAGGGCATCCGGCGACGCCGACAGCAGAGGGGTCGCCGCCACTACGCGGCCCCCGTGTAGACGTCCGCCGCCGCCTCGACTCCGCCGCCGACGGGCACCGCCGCGCCGAAGCGGCGCAGCACGGCCTCCAGCGCCGCGAGGGTCGTGAGCACGGCATCCTTCCGCGCGTTGTAGCCCATCGTCCCGATGCGCCACACGCGCCCGTGCAGGGGCCCGAACGAGGTGCCGATCTCGATGCCGAAGTCGGCCAGCAGGGCGGCGCGCGCGGCGTCGCCGGGGACGCCCTCCGGGATCTCGACCGCGACGACGTTGTTCATCTTGTGGGCGACGTCGCCGAACACGCCGAGGCCGAGACCCTGCACGCCGGCGAGCATCGCGCGCCCGGCCAGGGCGTGCCGCGCGATGACCTCGTCGCGTCCCTCGATCATCAGCAGCCGCGCGCACTCGCGCGCCGCGTACAGCATGCTCGTCGCCTCGGTGTGGTGGTTCAGCCGGCGCGGACCCCAGTAGTCGAGGATCATGCCGAGGTCGAAGTAGTTCGACCGGACGAAGTCCGCGGCCGACGGGTCCCCCGGTTCGCGGATGCCGGCCTCGATCTTCTTGCGGGCCTGCACGACCTCGACGGCACGCGGGCTCAGCGTGATCGGCGCGGAGCCGCTGGGGCCGCCCAGACACTTCTGCAGACCCGCGGTCGCGGCATCCAGCCCCCAGGCGTCGGCGTCGAACGGGTTGCCGCCCAGCGAGGCGGTCGCGTCGGAGTAGAACAGCACGCCGTGGCGGGCGCAGATCGCGCCGATGTCGTCCAGCGGCTGGTTCATCGTCGTGGAGGTGTCGCCCTGTACGAGGGCGAGGAGGGTGGGCTTCACCCGCACGATCGCCTCCTCGATGACCGAGGGCGGGAACACCTGCCCCCACGTCGTCTCGATCGTGTGGACCTCGGCGCCCGCCCGTTCGGCGATCTCGGCGAGGAGGTGCCCGAAGCGGCCGAAGACCGGGACGAGCACCGGATCGCCCGGGCGCACGAGCGAGACGATCGCGGCCTCGATACCGGCCCGCGACGTGCCGTCGACCAGGAGCGTCGCCTCGTTGCGGGTGTTCCACACGCCGCGGTAGAGCTCCTGGGTCTCGGCCATGGCATCCGTCATGAACGGGTCGTACTGGCCGACCAGCGGTGCGGACATCGCCCGCAGCACTCCGGGATAGGCGGAGATGGGGCCGGGGCCCATCAGCAGGCGCGGGGGCGGGTCGATCGGACCGGGGATCATGGGGCATCCGTTTCGTCGAGCAGGGCGTGCAGGCGCCGGGCGAGGCGCACGAGGGCGATGTCCGTGCCCGCGCGGGAGACCGCGCAGACGCCGACGGGGGCGGGGCCGAGGTCGGAGGGCACGATGAGCAGGGGGACGGAGAGGGCGGGGAGCCCCGCGACGGCGACCGGTGCGGTGAGCCTCAGCGTCTCCCGGCGGACGGCGTCGACCCGGTCGCCGCGGGCGGTGCGCAGCGGCGCCGGCCCGGGGACGGTGGGCAGCAGGATCACCGCGTCCTCGACGAGGGCGTGCAGGCGGGCACGCAGCGGGACGAGGTCGGCCCGTGCCGCCGCCTCCTCGTCGGGGGTGACGGCGGCGGCCGCGCGGAACCGCTCGGCGACGGCCGCGCCGGTCGAGCCGGGATGCTCGCGGAGCCATGCGCCGTTGTTGCGCCACGCCTCGGCGCCCTGCACCGTGCGGAACGCGGCCGCATAGTCGTCGAGGTCGCCGATCGAGGCGGTCTCGACGACGGCTCCCGACGCGGCGAGCCGCGCGACGACGGCATCGAAGGCCGCGCGCGTCTCGGGTTCGACGGCGGCGAGGGCCTCCGCGGGCACGACGAAGCGCCAGGGCAGGTCGGCGCCTGACTCGCCGAACACCGACTCCGTGGACTCCGAGCCGTCGTAGCTGAGGCACCAGTCGGCGACGCGCTGCAGCGTGGCGCCGTCGCGGGTGAGCCAGCCGACCGTGTCGAAGCTCTGCGCGAGGGGCAGGAGTCCCTGCCGCGGCACGAGGTCGTGCGTCGTGCGCAGGCCCCAGAGTCCCTGGTACGACGCGGGGACGCGCACGGATCCCGCCGTGTCGGTGGCGAGGCCGATCTCGGCCTGTCCGGTGGCGACCGCCGACGCGGGCCCGCTCGACGAGCCGCCGGGAAGCGCGCCGGGCAGCGCGCCGTTGGGCGGCGTGCCGTAGTGCGGGTTGTCCCCCGCGATCGAGTACGCGAACTCGTCGGTGCGGGCGATGCCGCGCAGCGACGCCCCGCCACGGAGCAGATCGGCGACGGCGGCGGCGGTCGTCGTCTCGGCCCGCGCGGAGGCGAGGTAGGCGGGGTTGCCCGCACCGATGCGGTATCCGGCGATCGCGAACAGGTCCTTCACCGCGACGGTGAGCCCGCGCAGCGGTCCCTCCCACGCGCCCTGGAAGAGGGGGTCGCCGACCGAGCGCCACACCGAGCGATCGAGTGCCTGCGCCCGCGGCGTCACGTGCGCGGCGGTGATCAGCCACCGGCCGTCGATGCGCTCCCACAGCTGGGTCTGGAGTCCCGTGCCGCCGACGGCGTAGCGCGAGACCGACACGAGCAGGGCGGCGTCCGGCCCGACCGCCCGGTACTCGAGGCGTTCGATCGTCCGTTCCGGGACGCCGCCGCGGACGCCGCGGAACGCGCTGATCGCCGCGTGCCCGACGAGGAGGCCCGCGCCGTCGCCGCGCATCGCCCCGGCGGTGGGCGCGAAGGCGGCGTCGAGCGCGTCGAGGTCGTTCGCCATGATCGCGCGCTCGTACGCGTCGAACGCCGCCCGCAGCTCCCCCGGCGGCTCCCCCGGCGGCTCCCCAGGCCGGTCTCCCGGCAGGTCCCCGTGGACGTCCCGGGGCAGCTCCCCCTGGAGGTCCCCCGGCAGGTCGGCGGGGCCGGTCACCGCTCGACTCCGGAGGCGGCGCGCCCCGGCGCCGGTTCACAACTCCGGAAATCCGGCCCCGCACGGCCGACCCGAGGCCTGCCCGGCCCCGCCGGGCCCAGAACTCCGGAGTTGCGAACGGCGGTCACCCGCACCCGCCGGGTCACGGGGCGACCTCGGCGGCGACTGCGGCGAAGTCGGCGGTGCGGATGCGCGCGTGGACGCCGCAGACGATGTCGACCACCTGGGAGATGTCGAAGTCGGTGGCGGCCGACAGGTACGCGTAGGCGAGGTGCTCGTCCATCCCGTAGCGGGCCTGCAGCAGGTCGAGCGCCGCACGCACGGCCTTGCGCATCGCCTCGTCGAGGTCGACGTCCATGCCGGTGGACACCAGGTAGTCGTCGGTGCGGACGAGGGGGCCGCCGACCTCGCCGAACGCGGCGAGGGCGACCGCCCGCGGCACCACCTCGAAGCGGAGGGTCGCGCGCAGCGACGCCTCGAGGGCGGTGAGGGCGACCTCTCCGTCGCCCTGGGCGAAGTGCGGATCCCCGACGTAGGCGAGGGCGCCCGGAACCTGGACGGGCAGGTACAGGACCGTGCCGACCACCAGCAGGTTGATGTCGATGTTGCCGCCGTGGGCCCCGGGCGGCACCGAATGGGGCCGGGCGTCTCCCGCGACGGCCACCCCCATCGTGCCCAGGAACGGCGCGAGCGGGAAGCGGACGACCCGGTCGCCGCCGTCGACGACCGGCAGCGCCCCCGCGCCGTCCACGACGGGCGTGAACACACTGACGTTCTCCGGCCCGCGCGGCAGCACTCCGGCGAGCGCCCCCTTGCCGTGCCGGTTGGAGATCACCCCGTACGGCACACGGGGCTCGAGCCGCTCGACCGTGACCTTGAGCAGGTCGCCGGGCTCGGCGCCCGTGACGGCCACCGGGCCCGTGACGACGTGCGGCCCGTCGGCGACCGCATCGCGCGCGACCGTCGCGGCGACCTCGATCGCGTCGCTCAGCACCTGGTCGGCGGGCACGCCGTGACGCGTGAAGTACGCGAGCGGATCCTGCCCCTGATCGGGGAGGATGCCCTCGTGGCTGAGGGTGTCGATCGTCACCGTCTCGCCCGACGCGATCGTCAGGACGGGCGTGTCGGCGCCGCACGGCAGCCGGCCCCACAGGACGGTCCCGGGGGCGGCGGGCAGGTAGTGGTCGCCGGCGATCTCGCCGACCCCCGGTTGCAGGATCGTCATGCGGCCCCTCTCGTCAACAGGCGTCCCCCGGGAGGCCGCCGGAACCACGGCGCCTCCCCGGCGCCGCCCTCGCTCGCATCGAAGACGCTCCGGCCGGACAGCCACGTGCGACGCACCCGTCCGGTGAGCACCTTGCCGTCGTACGCCGAGATCGGGTTGCGGTGCTGCAGGGCGCGCGCGTCGATCCGGAACGGGTCGTCGAGACCGAACACGGTCAGGTGACCCGGAGCGCCCGGGGCGATCTCGCCGCGACCGGCGAGCCCGGCCACGCGGGCCGGTCCGGTCGTGAAGAGCGGGACGAGCGTCTCGAACGGGATGCCGCGCCGCCGCGCCTCCGTCCACACCGCCGACAGCCCGACCTGCAGCCCCGCGATCCCGCCCCACGCGAGACCGAAGTCGCCCCCGCCCGAACGCTTGAGCTCGACCGTCGAGGGCGAGTGGTCGCTCACGATCGCGTCGATCGTGCCGTCGAGCACGCCCCGCCACAGCAGGTCGCGGTTGCCGGCCTCGCGGATCGGCGGGCAGCACTTGAACTCGCTCGCCCCGTCGGGGATCTCCTCCGCGGCGATGGTCAGGTAGTGGGGACACGTCTCCACCGTGAGATCGACGCCGTCGGCCTTGGCGGCGGCGATCGCGGGCAGGGCCGCGGCGTCGCTGAGGTGCAGGATGTGCGCCCGCGCACCGTGCCGCCGCGCCGCCGCGATGACCGCCGCGATCGCGGCCTCCTCGCTCTCCGGCGGGCGGGATGCCAGGAAGCCGGCGTACCCGCGTCCGAGCGCGCCGT
Organism: Microbacterium sp. MMO-56; assembly: GCF_037146215.1. Lineage (NCBI taxonomy): Bacteria > Bacillati > Actinomycetota > Actinomycetes > Micrococcales > Microbacteriaceae > Microbacterium > Microbacterium sp. MMO-56. The sequence continues at coordinate 176,740 of NZ_JBBCVW010000006.1, read as the reverse complement.
CGCCCTCGGCCGGGCCGAGGAGGTCGGGGTCCTCGGCGTGGACGATGAGGCGCGAGCCGAGCGCCGCGACCTCGGCCATCGCCGCGTCGAGTCCGTCCCGGTCGAGGTGGCCGAACTCGTCGACGCCGCTGGGCGCGAGGAAACACTTGAACCCGTAGACGCCGGCGTCGTGCACGGGGCCCAGCGCACCGAGGTTCTCGGGGACCGCTCCGCCCCAGAAGGCCACGTCGACGTAGGCGGAGGCCGCCGCGGCGGCGCGCTTGATGTCGAGCGCGGCGGCGGTCGTCGTCGGAGGGATGGAGTTCAGCGGCATGTCGACGATGGTCGTCACACCGCCCGCCGCCGCGGCGAGGGTCGCCGAGCGGAACCCCTCCCACTCGGTGCGGCCCGGCTCGTTGACGTGGACGTGCGCGTCGACGAGCCCCGGGAGCAGGACCGCGTCGTCGGGCACCTGCACCGCCCCGCGCGGAGCCCCGCGGGGCGGCCGCACCTCGGCGATCCGCCCGTCCGTCACGACGATCTCGGCGGGCCGGAGGCGACCGTCGATCCAGGCGCGTTCTGCGCGGACGATCAGATCCGTCACGGGTGTCTCCTCGCGCTGGGCCGGGCGGGTGGGCGGTGGGCTCCGACGCTATCGAGCGCGCGTTTCCCGGGTGTTTCGCACCCGGGTGCGCGCATCGCCCCACCGCGCCTCACGCGACGACCGCGTGCGCCCGGGGCGCGTACTCGCTGCGCCTGCTCGTGTGCAGCCCCATCCGCACCATCGCCGTCGCCATGCCGACGCCCGCCGCGACCCCGTCGACGACGGGGATGCCCGCCGACGCCTCGAGCCGGCGGCACAGATCGGCCATGCCCGCGCAGCCGAGCACGACCACGTCGGCCTCGCGGCGCACCGCGTCGTGGCACAGGCCCTCGATCGTGGCGACCGCGGCGGACGTCGTGTCCTCGAGCTCCAGCACCGGGATCTCGGCGGCGGTCAGCCAGACCGCCGCCTCCCCCATCCCGTAGCGGGCGACGAGGTCGCGCGCGCGGCCGAGGGTGCGCCCGAGGGTCGTGACGACGGCGAAGGAGCGCCCCGCCAGCGTCGCGGCGTGCATCGCGCACTCGGCGATGCCGACCACGGGCACCGGGGCGAGCTCGCGCGCCGCGTCGAGCCCCGGATCGCCGAAGCACGCGATCACGTAGGCGTCGCTGCCGCCCGCGCGCTGATCCGCGAGCAGGAGCTCCACGACCGCGGCCGCCGCGGCCACCTCGTCGGCGTGCGACTCGATCGCGGCGGGCCCGATGTCGGGGCACACGGCGACGATCTCCACGTCCGGACCCGCGACCTCCCGGGCCGCCGCCGCGATCTTCGCGGTCATGGCCCGGGAGGTGTTGGGATTGAGGAGGGTGATCCTCATTCGGCGCGCTCCTCGGCGTGCGTGCCCGCTGCGGCGGCCGGGACCACCGGCACCTCGGCGGAGATCGCGGGCGGCTCCGAGGCGGCGGTGGCGGCGGCACCGTCGACCGTGCCGTCGGAGATGCCGTCCGTCTCGCCGTCGAAGGTCGGCACCTTCGGGTCGAGGCGCTCGAAGAGGACGAACAGGCCGTAGCCGAGGGCGCAGCCGATGAACCAGGTGAAGTTGCCGATCCACGAGACGTCGAACAGACCGAGGTCGGCGAACGTCTTCGGCAGGATCGCGAGCAGGATGGTGGGCACGCCCGCGGCGATCAGCGCCTTCATCGCGTTCGGGTTGTAGCCCTTCGAGTACCAGTACGCGCCCTCCTCGGACATCGTGAACATGTCGTCGACCTTGATCCGCTGCTTCGCCGCGACGTAGTAGCCCGCGATCAGGAGGCCGAACAGCGGGCCGATGAGCGCCGCGAGCACGCCGAGCGAGTAGTGGATCGCCGTGGCGTCCGCGTACCAGTTCCACGGCAGCAGGAACACCGAGCCGACGGCCGCGATCATGCCGCCCATCCGCCACGAGATGCGGTGCGGAGCCACGTTCGAGAAGTCGAACGCGGGGGAGATGAAGTTGGCGACGATGTTGATCCCGACGGTCGCCGTGACGAACGTCAGTCCACCCAGGAGGATCGCGAACGGGGTGTCGATCGCCTGCACCGTGTGGATCGGGTCGACCAGCAGCTCGCCGAAGACCGGGAGGGTGGCCGCCGCGGTGAGCACCGTGAGGATCGAGAAGAAGAGGAAGTTGATCGGCAGCCCCCAGAAGTTGCCCTTCTTCACGTCGCGGAACGAGCGGCCGTAGCGGGCGAAGTCGCCGAAGTTGAGCATCGGGCCGGAGAAGTACGCGACGACGATGCCGACGGCCATCGCCATGAGCCCCACGGTCGACCAGAAGTCCTTGGGCGCCGTGGCGGGGTCGGACAGGTTGAGGTCGATGTTCTCCCAGCCCGCCTGCGACACGAGGTACACGGCGAGGATGATCATGACGACGTAGACGGCGGGGCCGGCCCAGTCGATGAACCGGCGGATGACCTCCATGCCGTTCCAGAAGAGGGCGACCTGGGCGACCCACAGGATGGCGTAGGAGATCCAGCCGAGCGCGGACAGTCCGAGGAAGCTCACGTCCAGGAGGGCCTGCGACCCCGGGACGAACTTCAGGAAGATGATGTTCAGCGACTCGGCGGCGAGGAAGGTCTGCACGCCGTACCAGGCGATCGCGATGATCCCGCGGATGACGGCGGGGATGTTCGCGCCCTTGATGCCGAAGACCGCGCGGTTGACCACCGGATAGGGGACGCCGGTCTTCTGGCTCGGCTTGGCGACCAGGTTGGCGAAGATCTGCACGATCACGATGCCGACGACGAGGGCGACCAGCACCTGCCACGCGGCGATGCCGAGGGCGAACAGCGACCCGGCGGTGACGTAGCCGCCGACCGAGTGCACGTCGGACATCCAGAACGCGAAGATGTTGTACCAGGTCCACTTCTGCCTGCGCAGCGGCGCGAGGTCCTCGTTGGCGAGGCGGGGGTCGTAGCCCGGCTTCATGTTGCCGGAGCCTTCGGGATGGCCCGCCGCTTCGACGATGTCCTGCGGTTTCGTGAGGGCGGGCGTGGAGGGAGGGGTCATGACGGAGCCTTCCGATGCGGGGTGGAGCTCGAATGAGGGAGAGACCACGACGAGGAGTCCGCGGCGGTGGAACGTAGAAGTGAAGTTATCGCTTCACTCGACGCGCCCGATTTCGCCCGTGTAACGGCGATGTGAAGTTCGCACTTCACCCCCGAGAGTCGTCGGTCGTCGGCGTCGACGGCTCTGTCGGCCGGGGGATGTCTATGATCGGAGCCATGACGCAGGCGGAGCAGGCGGCCTCCACGACCGAGGACTCCACCGCGGTGGGACCGCGCCTGCGCGGACTGCGACTGGCGCAGGGCCTCTCGGCGCGCGCCCTCGCCGCGCGGCTCGGCATCTCGCCGAGCGCCGTGTCGCAGATCGAGCGGGGCGTGCTCCAGCCGAGCGTCGCCCGGTTGATCGCGATCACGGATGCCCTCGGCGTCCCGCTCGCCGAGGTGTTCGAGCCCTCCGCCGAGGAGGTGGCGGAGGACGAGCTGCACGGATTCGCCCTGCAGCGCGCGGATCACGCGACCGAGATTCTGCTCGACAGCGGCGTGACGTTCCGGCGGATGAGCCCCGTGGCGACCCCCGGCGTCGACTACTTCGTCTCGACGTATCCGCCCGGTTCGGCGGCGCACGCCGGAGAGGAGCTGTTCCGCCACGAGGGCTACGAGGTCGGCACCGTCCTGGACGGCGAGCTGACCATCGACTTCGACAGCGAGAGGGTCGTCCTCCGTCGGGGCGACACGATCAGCTATCCGTGCTCGCGAGCGCACCGCATCCACAACACGGGGCGCGTCGACGCCGTCGCGCAGTGGCTGATCGTGCACGCGTCGCGGTGATCGCGCCGGTCGTCACACCGACGAAACGGGAGCCCCGCTAGCGTCGGGGTATGTCGCTCGCCTCCTTCAACGCCGCCCCGCGGCACTCGGCCGTCGCCGCCGCCTCGGTCTGGGCGCGGATCCCGGCCTGGGCGGGGATGCTCGCCGACGCACGTCCGTACGCGAGCGTGGACGATGCCGCCGCGCGCGCCGACGCGCTCGCCCGCGCGTGGACGTCCGACGATCTCGACGCGGCCCTCGCGCACCATCCGCGGATCGGGCAGCGGGTCACGACGAGCGGTGCCGAGGCGGACGCCAGCCGCGCCGAGCAGGCGTCGATGTCGACGGCGTCCGATGACGTCGCGCACGCCATGTCCCGCGCCAACGCCGCGTACGAGGAGCGGTTCGGGCGCGTCTTCCTCATCCGCGCCGCGGGACGCACCCCCGACGAGATGCTCGCCGAGGCCCTCCGCCGCCTCGGGAACGACGACGCGACCGAGACCGTCGAGGCGCTCGGGCAGCTGCGCGAGATCGCGGTCCTGCGCCTGCGGACCGCCCTCGACGATCCGCCCACCGACGACGGGATGCCCGCATGAGCCACGTGACCACCCACATCCTCGACGCCACCGCCGGCGTTCCCGCCGCCGACGTGACGGTGCGGCTCAGCGGGCCCGACGGCGCGACGCTCGCCGAGGGACGCACCGACGCCGACGGCCGCCTCGCGCTCGGCCCCGACGTCCTCGACCCCGGCGACCACGCGCTGACGTTCGCCACGGGTGCCTACTTCGCCGCCCGCGGCGTCGACACCTTCTATCCCACGGTGACGATCGCCTTCACGGTGGGCGAGCGCCCCCACGACCACGTCCCGCTGCTGCTCAGTCCGTTCGGCTACTCGACCTATCGCGGCAGCTGACAGCCTCGCGCGGCGAAACACGACGCGACCCCCAGGAAACACGGCGGTGACACGGCGACCGTAGCCTGCGGCCATGAAGGTCATCATCGTGGGCGCCGGCATCGGGGGCACGAGCGCCGCCCTCGCCCTGCAGAAGCTCGGGCACGACGTGGTCGTGTACGACCAGATGCGCGAGAACAGGCCGGTCGGAGCCGCCCTCTCCCTCTGGTCCAACGGCGTGAAGGTGCTCAACTGGCTGGGCCTCGCCGACGAGGTCGCGGCGCTGGGCGGGGACATGGCCGACATGGTCTACCTCGACGGGCACACCGGCGAGACGCTGTGCGACTTCTCCCTCGCGCCGGTCACCGCGCAGACCGGGCAGAAGCCGTACCCGGTCGCCCGGGCGGATCTGCAGGCGCTCCTGATGGAGCGCGTGGGACTCGAGCGGATCCGTCTCGGCATGAGGATGACGGGCATCCACGACGACGGCTCCACGGTGACGGTCACGTTCGCCGACGGCTCGACCGACAGCGGGGACGTGCTCATCGGAGCCGACGGCGCACGGTCGATCACCCGCGCGTACGTCCAGCCGGACGGCGAGCCCGAGATCGTGCGCGAGTACTCCGGCTACACGAACTTCAACGGTCTCGTCGCCGTCGACCCGACCGTCGGCCGGGCGACCGCCTGGACGACCTACGTCGCCGAGGGCAAGCGGGCCGCCGTGATGCCCGTCGCCGGCGACCGGTTCTACTTCTGGTTCGACGTGCCCCAGCCGGCCGGCCTTCCGTACGACCGCGCCGACGGCCTCCGCCCGCTGCGGGCGGCGTTCGACGGGTGGGCGCCGGGCGTGCAGACGCTCCTCGACGCGATCGATCCCGAGACATCCCTCAACCGGGTCGAGATCTGGGACATCACCCCGTTCTCGACGTGGACCAAGGGGCGCGTCGCCATCCTCGGCGACGCCGCCCACAACACCGCGCCCGACATCGGGCAGGGCGCGTGCTCCGCCCTGGAGGATGCCTTCGCGCTCGGCATCGCCTTCGCCACGAACACCGTCGGCGTCGCCGACACCCTCCACCGCTACGAACGGATGCGGGCGGAGCGCGCCGGCGAGCTGGTGCTCCGCGCCCGTCGACGCGGCTGGGAGACCCACGCGTTCGACCAGGCGGCGACCGCCGCCTGGTACGAGAGCCTCCGCGGGGCGGATGGTGCGGGCATCATCCGCGGTATCGTCGGCAACATCGCGGACAGCCCGGTCAACCTCGGCGGCGGTCTGCGCCTGGACTGATCGCCACGCCCCCGGGAGGATGCCACGTCGGAGCTCGACCGCGCGCACCGCTCCCTCGACGCGCTGATGCGCACCCGATGGGGGGCGCATCTGGCGGGGCTGCTCGCCGCGGCGGGGTTCCCGCTCGATGACGGGGACCTCGCGCGGCTCACCGGCCGACCGGTCGCCCGGGTGCGGGCTCTGCTGCCGGCTGCGACGACGACCGACCTCGTCGTCCACGAGATCGCCGCGGGCGCCGAGACGGGCGACGCGACCGGGCGCAGCTGGGAGCTGAGCGGCGCGGCCGCGCTCGCACGCGTCGTGCGGAACCTGCACGCGGGGCCCCTCCCCGACGGTGCCGACGCGGACCCCGCCGTCCAGGCCCGCGCCCTCGCCCCGTTCCGGACGGCGCTGCACGCCGCGGCACGGGCGGCGCGCGAGGACTGGGGCTGGTCGGAGGCGCCCGCCTTCACTCTCTCCCCGGACTTCCCCCGGTCGATGCAGGGGCGGCCGCGCGAGCGGCGCGCACTGATCGAGCTCGTGACGGATGCGGCCCGGGCGCGGGCGCTCGACGAGCGCGACCCCGACGCGGCCCGGCAGCAGCTCGACGAGGCCACGGCATCCGTGGCGGGGGGCGCGAGATCCCCGGGGGACCTCGTCGACCTCGCACGACTGCTCGTCGCGGGGAGCGGGTGGGATCCGACGGGCGGCGCCGTGCCCCGTCGCCTGGCACCCGTCTTCGCGCTGCTCGGCGACACCGAGCGGGCGGTCGCCCTGGCGGAGGGGGTGCGGACGGAGCCCGCGATCGAGCTGGCGTACGTCGCCCGCGCCGCCGCCCAGGCGGGCGACCCCGCCGCCGTCCGCCTCCTCGACGAGGCCCTCGACCGCCTCGGCGACGCCCCGCGGGGCGCCCTCCTGCGCACGGCGCAGGCGGTCGCCGGGACGGCCGTCTTCCTCGAGGCCGACGCGGCGCGCCGCGCCGCCGCATCTGCGCGCGATCTCGTCGAACGCGCGTTCACCGACGCGTCGGGCCCCGACGCCGTCGAGGGGCTGCGGGCGCGGCAGTTCTCCTCGTCGCGCGACGAGGAGTGGTCGCTGGCGGCGCGGACGCTCGCCACCTGCGCCGTCGCCCGCGCGCGAGCGGGGCTGGTGACGGCGACGGACCGCACGATCCGCGAGGTGCACGGAGTCATCGCGGAGATCGTCGACCCGGTTCGGCGCGCGGTCGCCGCCGCCGACGTCGCGGCGCGCCTCGCGGAGCCGTCCGGCCGGGATGCCGTCGCCGCCGCCCGCGCCGTGCTCGACGAGGGGATCGCGGTCGCCGCGGAGGAGGCGCTCGCCTGCCCCGACGACGTCATCGCCCTCGGGGAGATCGCGCGGCTGCTCTCCGGACGGACCCTGCCGGACGGCGACACCCCCGAGACGCCCGTCGCCGACGCCGAGCGGGCACGCCGGGCCGTCGAGCGGGCTCTCGCCCTCGCCGCGGCGGACGGGACGCCCCCGCCGCGCGGACTCCTGCGCGACGCGGCCGCCCTGCTGGGCCTCGCCGCGACCGTCCCCGCGGCCCTCGCCGCGGTCGAGGCCGTCGCCGACGCGCGTCACGGCACGCCGCTCGAACGCCGCACGCGTGCCCGCGCCGAGGCGGTCGCCCTCGCCGACGCCGCCGCGGTGCTGAGCGCGGCCGGAGACGCCGCGGGCGCCCGCTCCGCCGCCCGCGGCGCGCTGGATGCGGTCGGCAGGGTGCCGGCGGCGGCGCGGGCGCGGTGGCTCGCCGAGGTCGCGACGGCGCTGCTCGACACGGACGTCGACGACGTCTTCGCACTCGGAGTCGAGGCGGCCGAGGCCGAGCGCGCCGGATCGGAAGGCCGTTGGGACGCCACCGCACCGACGCTCCTCGCCGACGCGCTGCTGACGGCCCCGGAGACCGACCCTCGGCACGACGAGGAGCGGGCGCGCATCCTCGCCGACGCCGTGGCCGCGCTGCGGCGGGCCGAGCGCGCGGCCGCCCTCACCGCCCTCGCCGACCGCGCGGCCCGCGGCGACGATCCCGAACGTGCCCGACGCCTGGCGTCGTTCGCACTCCGGGCAGCGCACGTGGTCGACCCCGTGCGTCGCGAGCGCGCCGCGGCCGCGCTGCGTGCGTCCACCGCCCGGCACACCGCAGGCCCGGATGGCGGCTCGGCGTCGACCGACGCGCTCCCGGGGTCGTCCCTCGACATCGCCGCGGTCGCCGCCGCCTGGCGCGCGGACGGCTATCCCGGTCGAGAGCTGGCGCGCTTCACCGCCGCGCACCCGGCGGCGGGACGCCGGGTGCGCGGGCTGATCCGCGCCGACCTCGACCGGTGAGCCGGCGTCAGGCGCTGCCGGCCGGTCCCTCGGGGGCGTCGAGCGCCGTGGTCGGGATCAGCCCGGTACCCTCCGCCTCGGGGTGCGTCAGCGCCGCCGCCGCGGGTCCGCGGACGGCGTCGTAGCCGCCGAGCGCCGGCTCTCCGGCCTGCGCCGCCCGCATCTGATCGCTGTTCAGCAGCAGGTTCAGCAGGATGGCCGCGATCGCCCCCGCCGAGATCCCCGAGTCGAAGATCAGCTGGAACCAGTCCGGGAAGCGGTCGTAGATCGTCGGCGACACCGTCGGCAGCAGCGCGACGCCGACCGAGAGCGCCACCACGAGCACGTTCTTGTTGTTGAACTTCACCTTGGTCAGGGTGCGGATGCCGCTCGCGGCCACCATGCCGAACAGGGCGATCCCGGCGCCGCCGAGCACCGCGCGGGGCACGCCCTCGACGATCGCGGCGACCTTGGGGATGACCCCGAGCACCACGAGGATCGCCCCCGCCATCGTCGCGACGTAGCGCGAGCGCACCCCGGTGAGCGAGACGAGACCGACGTTCTGGGCGAAGGCGGTGTAGGGGAAGGTGTTGAACACGCCGCCGAGGAGCGTGCCGAGGCCGTCCGCACGCAGCCCGTCAGCGAGCTGGCGGCGGGTGACGGGCTTGTCGACGATCTCGCCCACCGCGATCATGTCGCCGGTCGTCTCGGTCATGATCACGATCCCGACGATGAGCATCGACAGGATCGAGAAGACCTCGAAGGTGGGCAGCCCGAAGTGGAACGGCGTCACGACGGCGAACCATGCCGCGTCGCCGACGCCGGACCAGTCGACCATGCCCGGCACGAACGCCGCGACGGCGGTGCCGATGACGAGGCCGAGCAGCACCGAGACGCGGGCGAGCGCGGCCGGAGCGAAGCGCTCGAGAAGGACGATGAACAGGAGCGTCCCCGCGGCGAAGGCGACGTTGAGCGGCGGAGCGCCCGGCTCGTCGGCGCTCGATCCCGCCATGATCCATCCCGCGGCGACCTTCATGAGGGACAGGCCGATGATGAGGATGACCGTGCCGGTGACGATCGGCGGGAAGAAGCGCAGCAGCTGCGCGAAGAACGGGGCGATGAGGATCATGAACAGGCCCACCGCGATGACCGACCCGAAGATCGTCGTGATGCCGTGCTGCTGGCCGATCGCGATCATGGGACCGACGGCGGCGAAGGTCACCCCCTGCATGAGGGGCAGGCGCACCCCGAACCGCCAGAAGCCGACCGACTGCACGATCGTCGCGATCCCGGCGATGAACAGGTCCGCGCTGATGAGGAAGGCGAGGTCGGCGGAGCTGTAGCCGAGGGCCCCGCCGACGATCAGCGGCACCGCGACGGCGCCCGCATAGAGCGCGAGGACGTGCTGGAGCCCCAGCGGGAACAGCCGCGCGAGCGGCGGGATCGTGTCGACGGTGTTGTCGACCCGTCGGCGGCCCTTCGTCGGCGGCGCGGTGGCGGTGGCGGTCATGCGGTCCTCCCGGTGCGATCGTCGTGCTCCGAGGGGGCGGATGCCACGACGGGCCCCGCCCCCTCGTGGTTACCGCGACGATACGACCGCGGGTGCGGCGGGGATGCCCGAATGCGCAGACCGACCCAGAGGTTTTACGTCGCCGTCACACGCGGGGCTCGGAGCGCACGCGAGGGTCCTCGGTCGCGACGGCGGGCCGACGGCGCCGCTCGACGACGATCCGCCGGCGCTACAGGCGGCCGGCTATCGACGCGGCGACCGTGAGCCACGCATCGCGCGTCGCGGGCGAGAGCGCGTCGAAGTCGATCGGGCCGCCGTCGACGAGCGCCGGGTCGAAGGGGACGTGCACGACGTCGGCGGTGACCTGGGCGAAATGCCGCTCGAGCCGGTCCGCGAGCTTGCGGTCGGGCTTGGCCGACGGCGCCGCCAGGATCGTCACGGCCTCGTCGATCTTCTGATCGAAGCCCTTCTCGCGCAGTCCGTCGAGCAGCCACGCGGCGCTCGCGGCCGTGTCCTCCCGCACCGTCGAGACGATGACGAGCTGGTCGGCCGCGGCGACGGCGGCGACCCAGTTCGACGCGCGCATGTTGTTGCCGGTGTCGACGATGAGGAGTCGGTAGTACCGCGAGAGCACCCCGTGCAGGCGGTCGAAGGCCGCCGCGTCGATCGTCGAGGATGCGGCGGCGTCCTCATCGGAGGCGAGCACGTCGAACCGGGCGTCGACCTGCGTGCGGACGTAGGTGTCGAGGGCGGCGAGGCTCGCCCGATCGGGCGTGGTGAACCGGTCGAGATCCTCCAGCAGATCGACCGCGGTGCGGTGGTGTGGCGCGCTCTGCGCCCGCCATCCCAGCGTGCCGCGGGTCTCGTTGTTGTCCCACGCGAGGGTCGCGCCCCCGCGCTGGGTGCCGAAGGTCGCCGCGAGGAGCAGCGTCGAGGTCGTCTTGTGCGCGCCGCCCTTCGGGTTGAGGATGACGATCGTGCGCGGCCCGTCCAGCCGGCGCTGCACCGAGCGCTCACGGTCGAGGCGCGACTGCTCGACCTTGCCCGGGCGGGGCGCGATGATGCCGCCGGTGAGCCGGCGGATCGCCCCGCGCCATCCCTCGGTCGCGCGGGGGCGGGCGCGGTCGGCGCGCGAGTTGAGCAGGTCGTCGACCGTCGGGGTGGCGCGCGGAGCCGTCGCGCGGACGGTGCCCTCGCGCCGCATGGCTCCGCTGCGGAGCGGGCCGTCCGTACCGGCCGACGGCGGGGCTGCGGGCGTCGTCTCGGCGGGCGCCACGGACTCGGATGCGGCGACGGGGGCCGCGGGCACGGCCGCCTGGGGGGCCGCGGGCTGGGGTGCGGCCTGCCGGGGCGCCGCGGGCTGCGGAACGGTCTCCTCGTCCGCCGCGGACTCGGCGGCGGGGGCCGTCGCCTCGGAGAAGCTGCCGTCCGGGCTGACGACGAGCGCCCAGCGGGTGGCGCCGTCGACGACCGTCGCCGTCACCGGCTCGCCCGCCGATGCCGCCATGAGCCGGATCGACTCCACGATGCGTCCACGCAGCCCTTCCTGCGTCGAGGCGAAGACCTCGTCGACCTCACCCGCGAGATGGATCTCCGCGGCGGTCTGCGAGGTCATCAGGACGGTCGGTTCGTAAGTCACGCCTTCGAGTATCCCATCGTGCTCCGCACGGGATCACGCCCCCGCGAGCAGGTCCTCGACGCTCCGTGTGCGCGTGCCCTCCGGATCGGACACGGTCAGGGTGAACGTGCGATCCGCGACGTCGAACACGACCTCGACGCGGTGGGCCCCCGCATCCCACCGGAGCACCCCGCTCGTGTCGGCCAGATCGGCGGTGAACACGCCGTCGAAGGCCGGGTTCGCAGCACGCAGGCGCAGCAGGTCGCCGAGCGCGCGCACGACGGGGCGCTCGAGCTCCGCGGCGATCTCGTCGGGCGTGTAGTGGTGGCGGTTCACGTCGCGACCGACACCGGTCGCCGCCAGCAGGTCGAGGTCGTTGCGCCCGGCGAACAGCCCCACGTAGTACACCTGCGGGATGCCCGGCACCATCAGCTGGATCAGCCGTGCCAGCAGGTAGGCGCGGTCGTCGGCGCCGACGGCGTCGTAGTAGGTGCAGTTCACCTGGTACAGGTCGAGGTTCGACGCGGCCGCGCCCGTCGCGAGCCGGCTCGTGCCGCCGCTGGCCTCGTGGATGGACTCGACGAGGGCGTCGATCTGCGCCGGCGCGAGCAGCCCCGGCACGCCGGGCTTGAGGTCGCTCTCCCCCACGTCGACGATGCCGATGCCGTCGTGCGTGTCGAGCACCGTGATCGTGTTCGCGGGTCGGACACGGAGCCACTGCGCCAAGGGGCGCAGATCGCGCGCGTGCAGGGCGTGCAGCACGAGCGGCGGCAGCGCGAAGTCGTAGACGTAGTCGACGCGGCCGGCGATGTCGATCTGCTGCGTGAAGTGCCCGTGCACCTCCAGCAGCACCCGCATGCCGCGTGCGTGCGCCATCTCGAGGATGCGCCGGGTGTACCGGTCGGTGGCGGCCGTCATGAAGCAGTCCGTGCCTGCCTCCTTGCCCGTGTAGCCGACGGCGTCGAGCCGCAGCATCGTGACGCCCGCGGCGGCGAGCGCGTCGACGACGGAGGTCAGGTAGTCCCACGCCGCCTCGGTGCGCAGGTCGATGTCGACCTGGTCGGCGGTGAAGGTCGTCCAGACGAGCCGCTTCCGTCCGCCCAGCTCCATCACCGTGAACGGGAGCCCCGGCCGCGGGCGGTAGATGCGGGCGAGGTCGTCCTCGCGCGCGCCGTCGGGGAACACCGCGTCCATCGTCAGGAACATCGGGGCCGACGGCGAGGCGTCGCCGCGGCGGCGCACGTCCTGGAAGGCATCCGAGTCCGCCGACACGTGGTTGACGATGACGTCGCTCATGACGACCGCGTCGCCGCTGAGCGCGCGCACGTCGTCCCAGGTCCCCAGCCGCGGGTCGATGCTCGTGTGATCGCGCGGGTCGAAGCCGGCGTCGACGCCGTCGAACGGGGTGAAGTACGGCAGCAGGTGTACTCCGCCGAACATCCCCGCCAGCGCGCCGTCGAGCATCTCGCGCACGCCGGGGACGGTTCCGGCGAGGCGGTCGACGTAGGTGATCAGCTGCGGGGGCGTGCCGTTCATGACGGGGTCTCTCTTTCGGGTGGGGGAAGGTCAGGCGCGGCGGAGGACGCGGCGCAGCCAGGCGCGCCGTGCGCGCTGTGCGTCGCGGGAGAGCGCGAGCCAGGGGGCCATGAGGTCGAAGGCGTGCGTTCCGCCGAGCCAGACGTGCAGTTCGGCGTCGCCGCCGGCGCGCCATAGCGCCTCAGCGAAGGCCACGCACTCGTCGCGGAACGTCTCGGCGGAGCCGACGTCGATGAACGCGGGCGGCAGGCCGCTCAGGTCCTCCGCGAGGGCGGGGGACGCGTAGGCGCCGGCCGTGCCGTCGCCCAGGTAGGCGGCCCACGCCACCTCGTTCGCGGTGCGGTCCCACGAGCCGTGGCCCGCCATCTGGATCGCCGACCACGACGACGAGCGATGATCGAGCATGGGCGCCTGCAGCAGCATCCCGGCCGCCCGCGGGCCGCCGTGATCGCGGGCGTACAGCGCGAGCGCCGCGGCGAGGCCCGCGCCGGCGCTCACCCCGGTGAGCACGATACGCTCGGGGTCCAGCTGCGGCGGGGCGTCCGGGCCGGCCACCCACCGCAGCGCCGCCATCGCGTCGTCGAGCGCGGCGGGATAGGGATGCTCGGGGGCGAGCCGGTACTCGACGGACGCGACGGCGCACCCCACCCGGTCGGCGAGCTCGGTCACCGCGGGCATCTCGGAGTCGGCGGTACCGGACACGAGCCCGCCGCCGTGCAGATGCAGCAGGACCGGTACCGGGCGACGCGCGTCGGCGGGCACCGCGACGACGACGCGCACCGGACCCGTCGCCGCAGCGACGGTGTGCGTGCTGCGCGCGAACGCCCCGTGCCGCGTCAGTTCCGCCGCGGACAGCGCGGGCGCGCTCTCCCGCAGCCGCGGCACGTCGTCGGCGGTGATCGACACGACGATGTCGTCGAGGTCGACGAGGGCGCGCGCCACCCCCGGGTCCAGCGGCGGCCTCGGGATCGGGCTCATCCCTTCACCGCGCCCTGGAGCAGCGCCGCGACGAACTGCCGCTGGAACACCAGGAACACGATCAGCGTGGGCAGGAGGATGAGGATCGACCCCGCGCACAGCAGCGGGATGTCGGTGCCCCACTGGCCCTGGAAGGCGCCGAGCGCTCCGGCCATCGTGCGCTTGGTCGGATCGTCGACGAGCACGATCGCGAGGAGGAACTGGTTCCACGTCCACAGGAACAGCAGGATCGCGAGCGACGAGATCGCCGGCCCCGACAGCGGCACGTGGATCCGCCAGAACAGCTGCCACGTGCTCGCGCCGTCGGTGCGCGCGGCCTCGGTCAGCTCGTGCGGCATGTTCACGAAGTGGGCCCGCATCCACATCACGGCGAACGGCATGAACAGGCCGATGAGGGGCAGCACGATGGCCCACTGGGTGTTGAGCAGTCCGTAGCCGCGGATCTGGTAGTAGATCGGGACGATGATGCCCTCGATCGGCAGGGTGAGCCCGAGCACGAACACGACGAACAGCGTGCGGGAGAACGGCACCTTCAGGTGACCGAGCGCGAACCCCGCGAGGGTCGCCACCAGCAGGCTCACCGGGACGACGCCGAGTTCGATCAGGATGCTCGAGCCCAGCATCTTCAGCATGTCGGCGGACTGGAACGCGAGCGCGAAGTTGTCCCAGTGCGGTTCCTCGGGCCACGACAGCCCGGCGGGATAGGTGCCCGGAGCGTGCAGCGCGGTCACGAACAGGGAGATGAACGGGATGATCGTCAACGCCATCACCACGACGAGCAGGAGGCGGCCGGACCACACCTCGACGACGGAGGTCTTCATCAGCTCTCGTCCTTTCCGCGGGTGAGCTTGTTGAGCGGCAGCACGACGACGAGCACGAGCACCGTGAGCACGACGGCGAGCGCCGACGCCTGCCCGACCTGGCGTTCGAAGAAGGCGAGGTAGTAGATCTCGAGGCCGGGGACCATGGTGCTGCGACCGGGGCCGCCCTGCGTGGAGATGTAGATGATGTCGAAGCTGCGGAGGGCCCCGATCACGGTGATCAGCACCGCGACGCCGAGCTCCTGCCGGACGGCGGGCAGAGTGACCGTGAAGAACTCGCGGACCGGGCCCGCTCCGTCGATGCGGACGGCCTCGTACAGCGCGGGATCGATCTTGGTCATGCCCGCGAGCAGCAGGAGCATGCACAGGCCGAGCGAGACCCACGCGCCGATCACGCCGACGGCGGGAAGAGCCGTGTCGAAGTCGCCGAGCCAGGCGCGGGTGATCCCGCCGAGCCCGATCGCGGTGAGGAACTGGTTGATCGCGCCGTCGGCCGCGAGCAGCCACGTCCACATGATGCCCGCGGCCACGAGCGGGATGACCTGCGGGAGGAACAGCACGGTGCGCGAGACGGAGGCGAGCCGGCTGCCGCCCAGCTTGCGGATGAGGGCCGCCGCGACGAGCCCCACCGTCACCGGGATGATCGAGAAGTAGAGGATGAGCGTGAGCGCGTTGACGATGGGGCCGAGCAGCTGGGCATCCGTGAAGATGCGCACGTAGTTGTCGAGACCCGCCCACGTCGCGGTCGTGACGCCGTTCCAGTCGTAGAACGAGTACTGCACCGTCGAGGCCAGCGGGACCAGCACGAACAGCGCGTAGAAGAGGAAGGCCGGGGCGATCAGCGCAAGACCGATGACCGCCTCCCGCGACCACCGCACACGTCGTGTGCGATGGCCGCGGGCCGGGGCGGCCGCACGGTCCTGCGCAGCCCGGGTCGCCCCGGGCTGCGTGGACGTGCTCATGGTCAGCCCTTCTTGCTGCTCAGGTAGTCGGCCTGCACCTGGGTGAGCAGGCCCGCCGGGGTCTGCTTGCCCGCGAACAGCTCCTGCAGGTTCGGGGTGAGGCTCTTCGCGTAGATGGATCCGGTCGCGTTGGCGATGAAGTCCATCGATCCGTTGTTCTGCGAGAGCTCGGCGCCGGCGGCGAGCGTCTCCGCCGTGACGGAGCCCTCCGCGACGGCGGGCATGAACGCGTCGGCCGGTCCCATGGGGTGCGAGCCGCCCTTCTCCACCGCGATCGTGCGCGCCTGGTCGTTGGTGGCCACCCAGTTGAAGAAGAACGCCGCGCAGTCGGGGTGCGCCGCCTTCGCGGACACACCGTAGGTCAGCGGGGCGGACATCGCGCCGATCTGACCGCCGGCGGTCACCGGAGGCGCCAGGAAGAAGCCCACGTCGCCGGGCATCTGGGTGTCGAAGTTGCCGGACTCCCAGTCGCCGTCGAAGATGAACAGGCTCTGGCCGCCGGTGAACCGGCTGATCATCTGCGAGTAGTCCATCGAGTTGGCGTCGTCGGCGAAGTATCCGGCCGTGATCCACGAGTTCAGGTGCTCGGCGGCCTTGACGTTCTCCGGGGTGTCGATCGTCGCGCCGTCCTTGAGGAAGATCCAGTCGTTGATCTTCGAGGGCTCGCCGTAGCTGGCCATGAGCGCCTGCAGCGGGAAGGCGAGACCGCCGGTCGCGCCGCCGTTGAACTGCGCGATGGGCGTGATGCCGGCCTCCTTGGCCTTCTTCAGGTAGCCGTCGAACTCGTCGAGCGTCTTCGGTGCCGCGGTCATGCCGATCTGCGCGGCCAGCTTCTTGTTGTAGAAGACGCCCGTCACCGAGTAGTTGGTGCCCATGGCGTACAGCGAGCCGTCGCCGCGCTGGCCCTGGTCGTTGACGCGCAGCTGCTCGAGCTGCGACGAGGGCCAGGAGTCCCACCCGTACCCCTCGGCGTACGCGTCGAGGTTGTAGAGCAGCTTGTCGGTGACGAGGTCCACGATCGTGGGCAGGCGCATGATGTCCGGCGGCGAGTCGACGAGCACGCGCGGAGCGTTCTGCGTGATCACCGCGAACTGGTCCTCACGGGTGTCGAACGTCACGTTGGGGAACTGCTTCGTGAACTCCGCCGTCAGGTCGTTGAACATCGGGAAGCCGGTCTCGACGTAGGCGCTCAGGGTGACCGGATCGGATCCGCACGTGAGGGCGACATCGCCCGTGGGGGCCGCGGATCCGGAGGTGTCCGCTCCGGGAGGGGCACAGGCGGCGAGGGCCAGTGCGGCGGTGGCGGTCGTGGCGAGGGCCGCCCAGCCGCGCATGCGCTTCGTGTTCGACATCTTTGTCTGCCTTTCCATGCAGTTTCTCGGTGCGAGGAGGGGATTGCTGCTATACCGATTCAGCTCGCGTGCTAAAACGTACTAGCAGAGATCGATGCTCGCAACCCCTCACCGCGGAGCGGCCGAGGATCGACCGGGGAGGAACGCATGGTGCGCAAGCGAGTGACACTGTCTCAGGTGGCCCAGGAGGCGGGGGTCGCCGCGTCCACGGCGTCGCTCGTACTCGCGGGCCGCGCCGACGCGCTGCGCATCTCGGTCACGGCGCAGGAGCGGGTGCGGGAGGCGGCGCGGCGGCTCGGGTACCGGCCCAACGCCGTGTCGGCGGGGCTGCGCACCGGCAGCACCCGCACCCTCGGCTTCGTGTCGGACTCGGTGGCGTCTTCGCAGCTGGCGGGCGAGATGATCCGCGGGTCGATCGAGGCGGCGCGTGCGCGCGGCTACATGGTCTTCGTCGGTGAGACCGGAGGGGACGCCCAGCTCGAACGCGACCTCCTCGACGCGATGTCCGACCGGCAGGTGGACGGCGTCGTACTGGCGACGATGCTCACCCACGCCCGATCGCTGCCCGACGCCGCCGCGCGCATGCCGACGGTGCTGCTGAACATCGAACCCCTCGGCGACGACCAGCTCGTGCGTGTGCTGCCCGACGAATTCCGCGCGGGGCAGGACGCCGCGCGTCTGCTCGTGGAGACCGGGCATCGCCGCATCCACCTCGTCGGTGTGGGCGCCGACCCCGCCCACGCGCATCCGTTCGCCCTCGCCGCCGAGCAGCGGCTGCGCGGCGTGCTGTCCGTCCTCGACGACGCCGGGCTCGCGGTGTCGTCGGCAGGCTCCGCGGCGCAGTGGCTGCCGCCGGAGGGATTCCGCCTCACCTCCAGCCTGCTCGCGGCACGCCGGCCGGTCGACGCGCTGCTGTGCTTCAACGACCGGCTCGCCATGGGCGCGTACCAGGCCCTTCAGGAGGCGGGGCTGCGGATCCCCGACGACGTCTCCGTGGTGTCGTTCGACGACACGCCGTTCGCCCGATGGCTGCGGCCGGCGCTCACGACGTTCGCCTTCCCGCAGCGGGCGCTGGGCCGGCGCGCCACCGACGAGCTCATCGACCTCGTCGAGCGCGGCCCGGACTCCGAGCCCGAGAGCCCTCCCGCGGGTGCGCGGCACCTGCTGCCTCTGCCGCTCCGGCTGAGGGAGTCGGTCGCCGAGCGGGCCTAGAGGCGGAAGTCGCCGGACGGACCTAGACGCGGAAGATCGAGTGGACCGGGCCGCACGCGGCCTGGCCGCCCAGGCCGTCGAGCTCCATGATCACGGCGGTCCCGGCCAGGACGAGGCCGAGCTCCCCCAGCAGCCCCTGGCCGGCGCGCAGCGTGCCGCCCGTCGCGAGGATGTCGTCGACGAGGAGCACCCGCGTCCCGCGCGCCAGGTCGTCGCTCATCTCGATCGACGCCGTCCCGTACTCGAGCGCGTAGTCGACGGAAGCCGCCGGTCGGGGCAGCTTGCCGGCCTTGCGGATCGGCGCCATCCCGACCCCGGCGGCGATGGCGACCGCCCCGGCGAGCAGGAATCCCCGCGCCTCGACACCGGCGACGACGTCGAACCCGTCGGCGAACGGCTCGATGACCGCGTCGACGACGGCGCGCAGGGCGGCAGGATCGGCGAGCAGCGGCGAGATGTCGCGGAACAGGATCCCGGGTTCGGGGAAGTCGGGGATCGTCGCAATCAGCGACTCGGCACGCACCAGGGCCTCGGAGGTCACCGCCCCAGGCTACGCGCCGCCCGCCGCCCCGTTCACAACTCCGGAACTTCCGCCCCTCCCTGCCCCCACACCCCCGATTGGCGCGCCCCGTCTCCGAGTCTCCGGAGTTGTGCCCCGCCGCGGGCTACCCCGGACCGTGCGCAAGCGCTTACACTGGTCGCATGACGTCGCAGCTGACCTCCCCGCTCACCGACCTCGCCGACAGCCGACCGGGCGCCGAATGGTGGCGTACCGCCGTGATCTACCAGATCTACCCGCGCTCGTTCGCCGACGCCTCCGGCGACGGCATCGGCGACCTGCCCGGCGTGACCGCGCACCTCGACGACATCCAGTCGCTCGGCGTGGACGCCGTGTGGCTGAGCCCGTTCTACCCCTCCCCGCAGAAGGACGCCGGCTACGACGTCGCCGACTACTGCGACGTGGATCCCCTGTTCGGCACCCTCGCCGACTTCGACACCATGCTCGACGCGGCCCACGCGCGCGGCATCCGGGTGATCGTCGACCTGGTGCCCAACCACAGCTCCGATCGGCATGTCTGGTTCCACGAGGCGCTCGCGGCCGCCCCCGGCAGCGCAGCCCGCGCGCGCTATCTCTTCCGCGAGGGCCGCGGCGAGCACGGCGAGCTGCCCCCGAACAACTGGGAGTCGGTCTTCGGCGGCCCGGCGTGGACCCGCGTCACCGAACCGGACGGCACTCCCGGGCAGTGGTACCTGCACCTGTTCGACACGTCCCAGCCCGACTTCGACTGGTCGAACCCCGAGGTGCAGGAGTCCTTCCGCGGCATCCTGCGGTTCTGGCTCGACCGGGGCGTGGACGGCTTCCGCGTCGACGTCGCCCACGGCCTCGTCAAGACGGACGGCCTGCCCGACCATCTGCCGCCGGTCGACGGCGACAGCATGGGCGGCCAGGACGAGGCTCCCTACTGGGGTCAGGAGGGCGTGCACGAGATCTACCGCGACTGGCACCGTGTGCTCGCTGAGTACGACGGCGACCGCGCCCTGTGCGCCGAGGCGTGGCTGCCGACCGTCGACCGCACCGCGGAGTGGGTGCGCCCCGACGAGATGCATCAGGCCTTCAACTTCCCGTACCTGACGACGGAGTGGGATGCCGCCGCGATCCGCGAGGTGATCTCCGAGTCGCTGCGCGCGTTCCCGGCGGTGGGCGCCCCGGCGACCTGGGTGCTGTCGAACCATGACGTCGTGCGCCACGCGTCGAGGCTGGCCCTGACCGCCGAGAACCCGCAGGGGCACGGCATCGGACCGGACTCCCCCGGTCAGCCGATCCCCGAGACCGGGCTGCGCCGCGCCCGGGCCGCGACGACGCTGATGCTCGCTCTGCCCGGGTCGGCCTACCTCTACCAGGGCGAAGAGCTCGGCCTGCCCGAGGTCATCGACCTCCCCGGCGACGTGCGACAGGACCCGACGTGGTTCCGCACGGCGGGTGAGCGCTACGGCCGCGACGGATGCCGGGTGCCGATCCCCTGGTCGGCGGATGCCCCGTCGTACGGCTTCGGGCCGACGGATGCCTCGTGGCTGCCCCAGCCAGACGAGTGGGCGGCCCTCGCCCGCGACGTGCAGGAGGCCGACCCCGAGTCGACGCTCTGGCTCTACCGCACACTCCTCGCGACGCGACGCGCCGAGGGGCTGGGCGCGGGATCGCTCGAGTGGCTCGACGGCTTCGGCGCGGGGGTCCTGGCGTTCCGCAACGGCGAGGTCGTGGTGATCGCGAACCTCGGCACCGAGCCGGTGGACCTTCCCGCGGGGACCATCCTCGCCGCCAGCGAGCCCTTCGCGGGCACGGAGCTCCCGGCGGACACCGCGGTGTGGCTGCGCGCGGAGTGATCGGACGCTGACGTGGCGAGCCTCGAGGACGTCGCCCGCGCCGCCGGGGTCTCCACGGCCACGGTGTCGCGGGCGCTCAGCGGGCGCGGGCGCACGTCGGAGGCGACGCGCGAGCGGGTGCGGACCATCGCATCCGACCTCGGCTACGTCGCCTCGGCGAGCGCCGCGTCGCTCGCCTCGGGGCGGGCCGAGAACATCGGCGTCGTCGTACCGCTCATGGACCGGTGGTTCTTCGCGACCGTGCTCGACGGAATCGCGACGCGACTGGCCGGCCAGGGCTACGACCTCACGCTGTACAACCTCACCGATGACCGCGACCAGCGCCGCCGGCTGTTCTCGACCTCGCTGCGGCGCGGCCGGGTCGACGGCGTGATCGTCCTGTCGGTCGCCCTCTCGGACGACGAGGTCGCGCAACTGGGCGAGCTGGGGCGTCCCGTCCTCGGACTCGGCCTGCCCCGCGGGGGCCTGACCACACTGCGCGTCGACGACACCGCGGTCGGTCGCGCTGCGGCACAGCACCTGCTCGACCTGGGCCACCGCCGCATCGCCCATCTCGGCCAGAGCGTCGGGACGGATCCCGGGAGCGACCCGGCGGGGCGCGTCGTCGACCCGTGCCGCCCCGGGGCGACGGCGGCCCTTGCGGCAGCGAGGGCGGGCGACGTGGAGGGCGGGCCGGAGGCGGCGGGGGCGGGAGTGGAGCCGGGGGTCGGGTCCGGCGGGACGGGGTCCGGCGGGACAGGGTCCGGCGACGCGCGGAGGGACGCGGAGTACGACATCCCGACGCGCCGCCGTCGCGGGTTCGAGGCGGCGATGGCGGATGCCGGGGTCGTCGACCCCCTCTTCGTCGCCACGGACTTCACCGTCGACGACGGTCGGCGCGCGCTGCGCGAGCTGTGGCGATCCTCCGACCCGCCGACGGCGATCTTCGCCGCGTCGGACGAAATGGCCTTCGGCGTCCTCGCGGAGGCGCGAGAGCTCGGCATCCGCATCCCCGACGACCTGTCGGTGATCGGGGTGGACGGCCACGACCTCGCCGGGCTGTTCGAGCTCACCACGGTCGATCAGTTCCCCCACGCTCAGGGCGAGCGAGCCGCCGAGGCGATCCTCGCCGAGGTCGGCGTCCTCGCCGAGGTCGGCGTCCTCGCCGAGGTCGGCGTCCTCGCCGAGGTCGGCGCGGACGACACCTTCTCGGGCGCATCCGCCGCATCCCGGACCGGTCCCGCATCCGCCGCGTCCCTGCCCTTCGCGGTCGTCGCGCGGGGGACCACCGCCGCACCCCGCTCCGCCCCACCGCACCGCCTCTGAACCCACCGCACCGCCCCTGAACCCACCGCCCCGCCGATCCGCACCGAGCCCTGCTCCCACATCACATCCCTGAGTTTCGGTCCCCACAGGCGCCCGAATCTCGTCTCACGTCCGTTTCGGACTCACGAGGCGACCGAAACACGGGCGGGATGCCCCCGCATCAGGACTCGAGCGCCTCGCCACCCGCTGTGCACCCCACCCGCGTCGCACCTCGCCCACCTCGCCGGGTCGCACCTCGCCCGCCTCGCCGCGCCGGACCTCGCCCACCTCGCCGGGTCGCACCTCGCCCACCTCGCCGGGTCGCACCTCCGTCCCTGAGTTTCGGTCCCCTCAGGCGCCCGAAACTCGCCTCACGTCCGTTCCGGACTCATGAGGCGACCGAAACACGGGCGGGGGCAGCGCCGCAGGGGCCCACCGGAGCGCGAAGGCCAAAGGCGGACACGCGGGCCAGCGCGGGACCCGAAGGTCGCGCGCGGAGCACGGCGCGTAGGCTCGATGCCATGAGCATCGATCTCGAGGCCCTCTACATCGACCTGCACCGCCACCCGGAGCTCTCTTTCCAGGAGACCCGCACGGCGGGAGTGATCACGCGCGTGCTCGCCGACCTCGGACTCGACTACGTCGAAGGGATCGGCCGGACCGGCGTCGCGACGAGCGTCACGGGCACCGCGGGCGAGGATGGGCCCGTGGTGTGGCTGCGCGCCGACATGGACGCCCTCCCCGTCGAGGAGCTGACCGGCCTCCCGTACGCGAGCACGGCACGGGGTGTCGATCCCGCCGGCAACGACGTCCCGGTCATGCACGCGTGCGGCCACGACATGCACGTCACCGCGCTCCTCGGCGCTCTCGATACCCTCGTCGCGACCCGGGACGAGTGGTCCGGCACCGTCGTCGCCGTCTTCCAGCCCGCCGAGGAATACGGCGCGGGGTCGCAGGCGATGATCGCCGACGGCGTGCTGGACCGGTTCCCGCGGCCCGACATCGTCCTCGGTCAGCACCTGACGCCGCTGCCGGCGGGCACGATCGGGGTACGCCCCGGGACGCAGATGGCGGCCTCCGACGGACTCACGGTGCGCCTCCTCGGGCGCGGCGGCCACGGATCGCGACCGCACGCGACGATCGACCCCGTCGTCATGGCGGCGGCCACGGTCATGCGCCTGCAGACGGTCGTCTCGCGCGAGATCGACCCGCGCGAGATGGCGGTCGTCACGGTCGGATCGATCCACGCCGGCCTCAAGAACAACATCATCCCCGCCGAGGCGAAGCTCGAGCTCAGCCTGCGCTACCCCGACGACGCGGCGCGCGCCGACGTGCTCGCCCGCGTCGAGCGGATCGTCCGCGCGGAGGCCCAGGCATCCGGAGCGGAACAGGAGCCGGTGATCACGACCGACCACTCCCTCCCGCCGACGATCAACGACGCGGATGCCACGGCGCGACTCACCGCCGCGTGGGACCGCGCCTTCGGCGAGGGCACGGTGATCGACCCCGGGATGTTCACCGGCAGCGAGGATGTCTCGTGGTTCGCGCGCGAGGCGGGTGTGCCGCTCGTGTTCTGGTTCTGGGGCGGGGCCGACCCGAAGACGTTCGCCGAGGCGTTCGCGCGCGGCACCGTCAACGAGGACATCCCCACCAATCACTCGGCGCACTACGCTCCGATCCTGCACCCGACGATCGAGCGCGGTGTCGACGCGCTCGTCGTCGCCGCGAGGGAGTTCCTCGCGTGAGCCTGGAAGACCTCTTCGGCCCGGGCGCGGGCGACGATCCGGGTGACGACGGACGCCCCGCCAAGGAGCCCAGGCAGCCCAAACAGCCCCGCGAACCCAAGCCGCCGAAGCCCCCGCGTGAGCCCAAGCCGACCAAGCCCCCGAAGCCGCCCCGCGAGCGTCGCGCCGCGCGGCAGCCCGAGGCTCGCACGACCCCGGTCCCGACGCCCGCCGCACCCGCCGGCGCAGCGACATCCGCTCCCCCGCCCGGACCGCCCGCGGCGCCTCCCACCGAAGAGCGTTCGCGCACCCCGCTGATCCTGGGGATCGTCGCGGGCGTGCTGTTCGTCGCGGTCGTGGTGGCGCTCGCGTTCGCGCTGACCCGCGGCTCGTCCTCCGACGCGACACCGGTCGCTCCCCCGACGTCCGAGGCGCCGACCGCGCAGCCGACGCCGACCCCCACCAAGACGCCCGCCCGCGTCCCGGTGTCGCTCGAGTTCGCCGCGACCGGCTTCTCCCTCGTCGACGACACCGGCGCTCCGGTGTTCCGCTACGCCTGGACCGACGACGCGGCGACCGCGGTCACCGCCCTGTCGAAGGCCTTCGGCGCCGAGCCGACGCAGCGCGTCGAGCCCGGCGACGGGTCGCACTATCCCGACTACACGGTGTATCAGTGGGACGGCTTCATGCTCTTCGACATGATCGAGTCGGCGGGCGGGACGCCGCGGGATCAGTATCCGCAGCCGTCCTACACCCTGTTCTCGCGCAACCGGGTCGGCGGCATCGAGATCGTCGCCGAGCGCGGCCTCACGATCGGCATGTCGGTCGACGCCGTGCGTGCACTCGGTCCGGATGCGGAGATACCGCGCGGGAACGTCGGGGCCATCCGCTTCGTGTTCGACCGTTCGCGCACCAACGCCGCGGGCGCGCCTCAGTACAGCGAGTTCGCCGACACCGACGGCAAGGTCGTCACGGCCGTCCTGTACTTCCGCTATTCGGACCTCTGAGCGGCTCGCCGTGAGACGCCCGCGCCCTCGTCGGCGCGGGCGTCGGTGAGCGCCTGGCCCGAGAGGATGCCGGGGAGTCCCCGGCCCGCACCTGTCGTGAACAGCAGCACGACCGAGACCAGACCGAAGAGGATCTGCAGGCCCGACCACGCCCCGGGCAGGACGCCCAGTAGCAGGAATCCGCCGAGTCCGCCCAGATAGCGCAGGAGCCGGGCGACCGGCACCGGGATCGGGCCGCCGCGGTAGCGCAGCTGGACGGCGACATCGCCGACCGAGCGCCCCGTCGCGAGGACGAGGACGAGCCACACCAGGATCGGTGCGATGTCGGATGCCACCGCAGCGGCCGTCCCGTCCAGGACCGCGGCGCGATCGCGCACGACGTACTGGAGCCACAGCTGCACGCCCACGGACGCGACGACCGAGACGAGGAACGCGGCGAGGGCGTCGCACACGATGGCGAGCACTCGACGCCCCCGCGTGACCGGACGCGGCCGGTCCGCGGCATCCGACACCGCGCTCCCCCGCAGGCGCCGGGGCACCAGGAGTGCGACGACCGAGCCGAGGACCGCACCGAGAGTGTTCGTGAGCAAGTCGTCCACGTCGAAGACGCGGTACGCGCACGGGTACACGCCCCAGACCCCCGTCAGCTGCGTCGTCTCGACCGTCAGCGAGACGCCGAAGCCGACCAGGAGGGCCGTGACGACCCCGCGCCCGCCCAGCACCCGCAGGAAGAACCCGAGCGGGACGAACAGCAGCACGTTCAGCGCCAGCTGGAGCACGGCGAAGTCGGTGAGGCTGCGCGCCCCGCGGAGGTCCTCGATGAACGCGGCCGGGTTCAGGTTGACCCCCGCGCAGGCGAAAGAGTCGCTGTCGGGAAGGGGAAGGAGCGTATACGTCCAGATGGCCCAGAAGTAGACGAGCGCCGCCGCCCAGAGCGCGAACCGCCCGAACGTCAGGCCCCCGCGGCGCCGGTAGCTCACGGCCACGAAGGGCACGAACAGGGCGACGCCGACGAGCGCGCCCAGGCCGATGGCGATGGCCGCCGAGTACACCTCGTTTCCCATGCTCCGATCCTCGCAGGCGCGCGGATTGCGCGCGGACCCGCCAGGGCGTAATGTCGCCCGCCGTGACCGATGACAATCACCCGGCGGCGGATGAGACCCCGATCGCCAAACGCATCCTCATCGGGGAGCCGCTGACGAGCGAGGAGCTCGAGGGACAGCTGCTGCCGAAGAAGATGGCGCTGCCGATCTTCGCCTCCGATGCGCTGTCCTCGGTCGCCTACGCGCCGCAGGAGCTCCTGATGATCCTGCTCATCGGCGGAACGGCCTTCCTCGCCTTCAGCCCGTGGGTCGCGGCGGCGGTCGTGGCCCTGCTCGTCGTGGTCGTACTGAGCTACCGCCAGCTCATCAAGGCGTACCCGTCGGGCGGCGGCGACTACGAGGTCGCCCGCACGAACCTCGGCGAGAAGGCGGGCGTCGTCGTGGCGGCCGCCCTGCTGGTCGACTACATCCTGACCGTCGCCGTGTCGGTGGCATCCGGCGTCGACAACATCATCTCCGCCCTCCCGGGATTGGACGCGTGGCGCGTCGAGCTCGCGGTCGGGTTCGTGATCGCGATCATCCTCGTGAACCTCCGCGGCGTGCGCGAGGCCTCCACCGCGTTCGCGATCCCGACCTACGTGTTCATCGGGTCGGTGCTGCTCATGATCGTCACGGGTCTCGTGCGCTGGATGCTCGGCGACGCCCCGATCGCCGAGAGCGCGCAGTTCGCGGTGCAGGCCGAGGACCTCAGCCAGGCGGCGGTGATCCTCCTGATCCTGCGCGCGTTCTCCAGCGGATGCTCCGCCCTCACCGGAGTGGAGGCGGTCTCGAACGGTGTGCCGGCCTTCCGCAAGCCCAAGGTGCGCAACGCCCAGACGACTCTCGTCCTCATGGGGTCGATCGCGATCATCATGTTCGCGGGCCTCACCCTGCTCGCCCTCATCGCCGGAGTGCACTACGCCGAGAATCCCTGCCACCTGATCGGGTTCGACTGCCAGGCCGCGGTGCAGCCGAGCCTCATGGCTCAGGTCGCCGCCGCGACCTTCGGCAGCGGCAGCATCCTCTTCTTCGTCATCCAGGCGGCGACGGCCGCCGTGCTGCTGCTCGCGGCGAACACCGCCTTCAACGGATTCCCGCTGCTGGGCTCCGTGCTCGCCCGCGACGGCTACGCCCCCAAGGCGCTGAACACGCGCGGCGACCGGCTCGTGTACTCGAACGGCATGATCATCCTGGGGCTGGCCGCGGTCCTCGTGCTCGTGCTGTTCCAGGCGAAGCTCACGACCCTGATCCAGCTGTACATCATCGGCGTGTTCGTGTCGTTCTCCCTCGGCCAGATCGGGATGGTGCGGCACTGGCGACGCGAGCTCAAGCTCCTGTCGCCCAAGGCGACCGCCGAGCGGCGCGCCGCCTATTCGGGCCTGCTCATCAACTCACTCGGGGCGACGTTCACGGTCGTGGTGCTCGTGATCGTCACCATCACGAAGTTCACGCACGGGGCGTGGCTCGTCTTCCTCGCGATCCCCGTGCTGTCCTTCCTCATGGTGGGCGTGCACCGGTACTACCGCGACGTCGAGCACGAGATCACGATGGACGACGACGTCCACTTCGGGGCATCCGGCGACGTCGCGATCGTCCTCGTCGGCAAGCTGCAGAAGCCGGTCGCCAAGGCGCTGGACTACGCCCTCGCCGCCAAGCACGACAAGACGCTCGCCGTGCACATCGCCGTCACGGCGGACGACGCCCGCGACGTGCAGTCCGAGTGGGAGTACCACCGGATGCCCGTACCGCTGCTGATCATCGAGTCGCCCTACCGGCAGTATGCGGCGCCCCTCGCGCAGTTCATCGAGCAGTACCGCAAGAAGCACGGATCGTCCGTGGTGACGGTGTACCTGCCGCAGTACATCGTCGGCCACTGGTGGGAGAGCATGCTGCACAACCGCCGCGCCCGGCGCATCGCGCAGCAGCTCATGCTCGTGCACGGCGTGCAGATCACCCTCGTGCCGTGGCTGCTCGACTCGACGGAGCTCATCTACGGACGGCGCTCCCGTCCCCTGCCCGGCGACGATCGCGCGGGCCGCATCACGAGCTACGGCCTGGTGGCCCACACCGACGATCAGCCCTGACCCGGCCCGGGCGGGGTCTCCGGCGGCCGAGTGTCCAAGACACGCCGTCTCCGGTACCCCTCGAGCCGCGCGTCGTGGACACTCGGCATCGGGCGGGTCAGGTCGGGCTCACCCCGGGCGGTTCCGTCCGGTTCCGTCGCGGCGGGTCTCCTGCCGCCGAGTGTCCAGCACACGCCGCCTCCGGCACCCCTCGAGCCGCGAGTCGTGGGCACTCGGCTCACCCCGGGCGGTTCCGTCCAGCACACGCCGCCTCCGCCGCCCCTCGAGCCGCGCGTCGTGGACACTCGGCATCGGGCGGGCGGGCGCGCGCGGGGTCGGGCCTGGCGAGCGAGCCGGCGGGCTCGGTTGGCCTGGCGGACCAGGCCCACCCCCGTCAAGGCGAGGCGTCTCGCCTCCGGCCGTCCCCACCTGCCGCCGAGTGTCCAGAACACGCCGCCTCAGGCATCCCCCGAGCCGCGGGTCGTGGACACTCGGCAGACCCGGGCGCGCGAGCGCGCGGGAGGTCAGGAGGGCGGGAGGAGGAGAGCCTCGCGACGGGCGGCGAGGCCGGCGAGATGCTCGGCGACGGAGAGACGCCGCTCCGCAAGACTCTTCTCGAGCTCGCTGAGCCGCACCCGCAGGTCGAGGGATTCCTCGCGCGCACGCGCGATCCGATCCCGGACCATCCAGTCGCTGACGATGTTGTCGAACACGACATCGAACACCGCGAGCGACGACGACATCTCGACGCCGCGAACGGGCGCCGCGTCCACGTCGCGGAGCTCGATCGACAGCCTCTCGAGGGCGCGATTGACGCGCTCGAAAGCAGCGGATGCCTGATCGATGCGCTGGTGCTTCATCGCGTCGGCGATGAAGCCGCCCCCGAAGAAGGTGTCGTAGGTCGACCATCCGCCCGCGCTCTCGAGCTTCTCGAACGCGTCCCGCAGGGCCTCCGTCGCCACGCCGAGGGCGGCGAGGGCCTCGTCGATCTCACGGAGGGCGTCGGATGCCTCGCCGATGTCGCGCGCGATGCGGGCGAGCTCTTCGATGCCCGGGCCACCCTGGGTCCGCACCACGCGCTCGTGCGCGGCGAGCGTGAATGCGTAGTGCGATTCGACATCGCCGAGCGCGTCGCGATCCGTCACGAGGCGGGCCACCTCGTCGCGGGCCGCCTCGAGGCGATGCGCGGAGTTCGCGACCGCGCGCTCCGCGACATCCCGCTCCGCGCGCTCCCGTGCGAGGCGATCGTCCGCATCCCCGCGCACGATCGCCCACATGCGCGACGGAGACATCCGCTCGAAGCGGCGGACATCGGCCTGCTCGACACGAAGCCGCGCCTGCAGCTCGGCCAGTTCGTCTCGGCGGGCGTCACCGAGCCGCACCACGGCGGCGAGCTGCTCGTCGAGCCGCGCGCGTCGGATCCGGTCTTCCGCCGCGCGGCGGAGGGCGTCCGCGGATGCATCGAGGTCACTCACCCTTCCAGGGTCGCACGCCTCCCCACCCGTCTCCCTCCCCCCCGCCCGTCTCTCTCCCCCCGCCCACTTCCCCGCCGAGTGTCCACCACACGCGGTGCGCACCGCCTCCTCCGCAGCGTGTCCTGGACACTCGGCTGGCTACGGGGCCCGAGACCCGCGGAACGAGCCAGGGGCGTGACGCCCGCACCTCGCCCCGCCGCATCACGCCCCGCCCCGCCACGCCCCGCCACGCCCCGCCCCGCCACGCCCCGCCCCGCCCCGCCCCGCCGACGCGAGTGTCCACGACGCGCGGTGCGGACGACCTCCGCCGCGGCGCGTCGTGGACACTCGGCACCGATTCCGAGCGGCACCCGCGCGAGTCGCACCCGCCCCGGCGGGCGGACCGCCCCGCCCGGCGCGAGCGGAACCCGGGGCCCCACCGGGGGACGGAGCCGGGCGGGGAGGCGGGGCGTAGCCTAGGAGGGTGACTTTCGCGCCCGCGTCCACCCCCGCCGTCGCGTCCGCAGACCCGATCGATGCGGCAGCGCTGCGGGCGGACTTCCCGATCCTCGCCGAGCAGGTGAACGGGCATCCGCTCGTCTACCTCGACTCCGCCGCGACGAGCCAGCGCCCCCGTGCCGTGCTCGACGCGGAACGCGACTTCCTCGAGCACGCGAACGCCGCCGTCCACCGCGGCGCCCACACGCTCGCCGCCGAGGCGACGGAACTGTTCGAGGATGCCCGGGCCACCGTCGCCGGGTTCGTCGGAGCCCCCGCCGAGCAGCTCGTCTGGACGAGCGGCGCGACCATGGGCCTCAACCTCGTCGCCTACTCGATCGGCAACGCCTCGGTCGGGCGCGGGGCACCGGCATCCGCCGCCCTCGCCCTGCGGCCCGGCGACGAGATCGTCACGACCGCGATCGAGCACCACGCGAACCTGATCCCGTGGCAGGAGCTCGCGGCACGCACCGGAGCCGTGCTCCGCTTCATCCCGGCGAACGACGACGGCACGCTCGATCTCGACGCGGCCGCTCAGATCATCGGCGAGCGCACCCGGATCGTCGCGTTCACGCACGTCTCCAACGTGCTCGGCATCGTGAACCCGGTCGCCGAGCTCATCGCCCTCGCCCGGCGGGTCGGCGCGCTGACGGTCATGGACGCCTGCCAGTCCGCCCCGCACCTTCCGCTCGACCTCCCCTCGCTCGGCGTCGACCTCGCGGTCTTCAGCGGCCACAAGATGCTCGGGCCCTACGGCGTCGGCGGCCTCTACGGCCGCGCCGAGGTGCTCGAGGCGATGCCGCCGTTCCTCACCGGTGGGTCGATGATCACGACGGTCACGCTCGACGGCGCCGAGTACCTGCCTCCGCCGCAGCGCTTCGAGGCGGGCACGCAGCCCATCGGACCCGCCATCGGCCTCGCCGCCGCCGTCCGCTACCTCGACGGCATCGGTCTCGACCGCATCCATGCCCACGAGGGCATGCTGGCCGAACGGATGCGGGACGGGCTCGTGGAGATCCCGGGCATCAGGCTGCTGGGCGACGCCCAGGGCGTCGAGCGGGTCGGGCTGTGGTCGTTCGACGTCGAGGGCGTCCACGCCCACGACGCCG
This sequence comes from Microbacterium sp. MMO-56, assembly GCF_037146215.1. Taxonomy (NCBI): domain Bacteria; kingdom Bacillati; phylum Actinomycetota; class Actinomycetes; order Micrococcales; family Microbacteriaceae; genus Microbacterium; species Microbacterium sp. MMO-56. The sequence goes on along the minus strand of NZ_JBBCVW010000006.1, from coordinate 145,788 downwards.
GCCAGTTCCTCGACGCCCGTGGTGTCGCGGTCCGGGTGGGTCACCACTGTGCGGCGCCCCTGCACACCCGGTACGGTGTGACGGCATCCGTGCGGGCGTCGGCCGCGCTGTACAACACCGTTGCCGACGTCGACACGTTCCTGGATGCCGTGAGCGGCATCCGCCCGTACTTCGGTCTCTGACGGAGGGCGGGAGGATGCCGACCCGACCCCGACCTACCCGACGCCCGACCCGCGGAACCCCCTGACCCGCTCCACCCCGACACAGACGCCCGCCATCTCGAAGAAAAGGCGATCACGACCATGAGCGACCTCGACGCCCTCTACCGCGAACTGATCCTCGACCACTCCAAGCATCCGCAGCACTTCGGGCTGACCGACGAGGGCGACGCCCCGGCCTCGTCGGGCACATACGGCACCTCATACCAGAAGAACCCGGTCTGCGGCGACGAGATCACCCTGCGCGCCCTCGTCGACGGCGAGCGCGTCGCCGACGTCACGTGGGAGGGCCGCGGCTGTTCGATCTCGCAGGCCTCCGCCTCCATGCTCGCCGACCTGGTCGCCGACGAGGGCCTCACCCGCGCCGAGACGGTGGCGCTCATCGAGGGGTTCCGCGAGGCGCTCCGCTCGCGCGGTCAGCTCGAGCTCGGCGAGGAGGTCTACGGAGACGCGGCCGCCCTGTCGGGGGTCTCGAAGTTCTCCGCACGCGTCAAGTGCGCGATGCTCGCCTGGGTCGCGCTCGAGGATGCGATCGCCAAGGCATGAGCGCCGCGAACGTGCCCCACGTCGTCATCATCGGCGGCGGCTTCGCCGGCATCGGCGCGGCGCGCGCCCTGCGGAAGGCGCCCGTACGGGTGACCCTCGTCGACCGCCGCGTCTACAACACCTTCCAGCCGCTGCTCTACCAGGTCGCGACGGGCGGGCTGAACCCGGGCGACGTGACGCACTTCCTCCGCAGCCTGCGGATCGGGCAGAAGAACCTCGAGGTCGTGCACGAGCACCTCATGGAGATCGAGCCGGATGCCCGGACGGTCCGCCTGCTCGACGGGCAGGAGCTCTCCTACGACTACCTCCTCATCGCCAACGGCGTGACGACGGCCTACCACGGTACGCCCGGCGCGAAGGAGAACTCGTTCGCGGTCTACTCGCGCTCGCAGGCCATCGCGATCCGTGACACCCTCTTCACCCGCCTCGAGCGCGCCGCCGCCGACGCGGAGCGCACGCGCGGCCTGTCGGTCGTCGTCATCGGCGGCGGCCCGACGGGTGTCGAGATGGCCGGAGCCCTCGCCGAGCTCCGCGACCAGGGCCTCGAGCCCGCATACCCCGAGCTCCACGGCGATGCGTTCCGCATCACCCTCGTGCAGCGCAGCGAGATCCTCAAGCCGTTCCTCCCGAAGCTGCGCGCCTACGCCGCCGACCAGCTGCGCCGGCGCGACGTCGATCTGCGTCTGGGCGCGGGCGTCGACGAGGTCTGCCCCGACGCGGTGCGCCTCTCGGACGGGACCGTCCTGCCGTCCGACCTCACGATCTGGGCGACGGGCGTCGCGCCCCACGAGGAGGTGCGCGAGTGGTGCCTGCCCCTCGACAAGGGCGACCGCATCCGCGTCGGCGAGGACCTGCAGGTCGAGGGGATGCCCGGAGTGTTCGCCGCGGGGGACGTCGCCATCGCCCCCCAGGACCTCCCGCAGCTCGCGCAGCCGGCGATCCAGGGCGGTCAGCACGTGGCGCGCCAGATCCAGCGCCTCCTCTCGGGCCTGCCGACCGAACGCTTCGAGTACTGGGACAAGGGCCAGCTCGCGATCATCGGGCGCCGCGCCGCGATCGGCGAGGTGCCCGGGATCTCGCAGCTCCCGGTGCTGCACCGGCTCACGGTCCTCGGGCGCATCCCGCTGCTGCGCCGGCTCATCCCGCTCACGGGGCGCATGGCGTGGGCGACCTGGCTGTTCGTGCACATCACGAGCCTGCTCGGACCGCGCAACAAGATGACGGTCATGATGGGCCTGGTCGTCCGGTACGGCGTGCGCCTCCACCGCGCGCCCGTGCCGATCGTCGGCGACGTCCCCGCGATCCGGCCCTCCCGGGCCGAGCGTCGGCGGCTCTCCCCCGAGCAGCGGGCCGCGGTCGACGCCGCGGTCGCGGAGGACGCCGGCTGACACCGCGACCCGCATCCCCGACTCCGACCCCCGTTCGCCTCGCGAGCGGGGGTCGTGTCGTCGATGCGTCCGTGAGGAAGCCGTAGGGACCGACGGGCGGGCCGTAGGGAAACCGTGAGGATGCCGCCGCGCGGGCATCCGGCGGAGTTGTATCGGATGCCGTGCCCATCGCGGGCATCCGTCCCCCTCGCGGGTGCGGTCAGCGTCTGGAGTCCCCGTTGCTCGATGTGATCTACGTCCTCACGGCGGTCGCGGTGTTCGCGCTCGTCGGCCTGGTCGCCCGGGGGGTGGAGAGCCTCGTCCCGCGCGAGGACGCCCCCGGCCGTGGCGACGGCGCGCGCCTCGACCCGGCACGACAGGTGCACACGGCGGAGGGCCGCCGGTGATCGTCTTCTCCGCGATCGCCGCCGTCCTCGCGGTCGCCGCGGTCGTCTACCTCGTCGTCGCCCTCGTGAAGCCGGAGCGATTCTGATGGATGCCTCGGCCGCATGGCTCGCCGCGCTGCAGATCGCCGCCCTGATCCTCCTCCTCGCCCTGCTCTACCGCCCCGTGGGCGATCTGATGCACCGCGTCTTCACGAGCACGAAGGACTCCTCCGTCGAGCGTGGCCTCTATCGCCTCATCGGGGTCGAACCCCGCGCCGAGCAGACCTGGCAGGCGTACCTGCGCGGGGTCCTCGCGTTCTCGCTCGTCGGCCTGCTGTTCGTGTACGCGCTGCAGCGACTGCAGGCGGTGCTGCCCGCGTCCCTGGGCCTGCCGGCGGTGCCGGAGGGCCTGGCGTTCAACACGGCGGCGTCCTTCGTCGCCAACACGGACTGGCAGTCGTACTCGCCCGAGGCCACCATGGGATACCTCGTGCAGGCGACGGGTCTGGCGGTGCAGAACTTCGTGTCGGCGGCCGTCGGCATCGCGGTGGCGATCGCGCTCGTGCGCGGCCTCTCGCGCCGGGGCGCGACGACGATCGGCAATTTCTGGGTCGACGCGGCCCGCGCCGTCGGACGCATCCTGCTGCCGCTCGCGATCGTCGGAGCCGTCGTGCTCATCGCCGGCGGGGTGATCCAGAACCTCTCGGGGTTCGCGCAGGTGACGACGCTCACCGGCGCCACCCAGACGATCCCGGGCGGACCCGTCGCGTCGCAGGAGTCCATCAAGCTGCTCGGCACGAACGGCGGCGGCTTCTTCAACGCGAACTCGGCGCATCCGTTCGAGAACCCGACGCCGTGGACCGACCTGTTCCAGCTGCTGCTGATCCTGGTCATCCCCGTGGCGCTGCCGCGCACCTTCGGGCGGATGGTCGGCGACGACCGTCAGGGCTACGCGATCCTCGCCGTCATGTCGACGCTCGCGATCGTCTCGATCACGGCCGTCACCTGGCTCGAGGCCGCCGGACAGGGCGCCGCGCCCCAGCTCGCCGGTGCGGCGATGGAGGGCAAGGAGCAGCGCTTCGGCGTGGCCGGCTCGGCGCTGTACGCGGCCGTGACGACCCTCACCTCGACCGGCGCGGTCAACTCGATGCACGACTCGTTCACGCCGCTCGGCGGCATGATCCCGCTGCTGAACATGATGCTCGGCGAGGTCGCGCCGGGAGGCGTCGGGTCGGGTCTCTACGGCATGCTCGTGCTGGCCGTCATCGCCGTGTTCGTCGGGGGCCTGCTCGTCGGGCGGACGCCGGAGTACCTCGGCAAGAAGATCGGGCCGACCGAGATCAAGCTCGCGAGCCTGTACATCCTGGTGACGCCGACGCTCGTGCTCGCCGGTACGGCGCTGAGCTTCGCGATCCCGGCGATCCGCGCCGACGTCGAGGCGACGTCGATCCTCAACCCGGGTGTCCACGGGATGACCGAGGTGCTGTACGCCTTCACCTCAGCCGCCAACAACAACGGCTCCGCGTTCGGCGGGCTGACGGCGAACACGCCCTGGTTCACCACCGCGCTCGGCGTCGCGATGCTGCTCGGCCGGTTCGTGCCGATCGTGCTCGTCCTGGCGCTGGCCGGATCGTTCGCGCGTCAGCAGGCCGTGCCCGCCGGCGCGGGGACGCTGCCCACCCATCGCCCGCAGTTCGTCGGCCTCCTCGCCGTCGTCGCGGTCGTCATCACCGCCCTCACCTACTTCCCCGTTCTCACGCTGGGTCCCCTGGCGGAAGGTCTCGTCTGACATGAACATCACCGATCACACCCACGCACCGACGCCCGTCGCGCCCTCCGCCGGCTCTGCAGCGCGCGCGAAGGGCACCCGTACGGATGCTCCGTCGACGGCCCGCCGCGCCTTCGGCATCGCCCAGCTCGCCGAGGCCCTCCCCGGCGCGGTGCGGCGGCTGAACCCGGCACAGCTGTGGCGGAACCCCGTCATGTTCCTCGTCTGGGTGGGCGCCGCCCTCACGACGGCGATCGCGATCGCCGAGCCGTTCCTCGGCGGGCCCGAGCCCTCCGGCGGTTCCCCCGTGCCGGCGGGCTTCACGTGGGGCATCGCGCTCTGGCTGTGGCTCACGGTCCTGTTCGCCAACCTCGCCGAGTCGGTCGCCGAGGGGCGCGGGCGGGCGCAGGCCCAGGCGCTGCGCCAGACCCGCACGTCGACCCTCGCGCACCGGGTGCGCGGCTACGACGCCGAGACGGATGCCGAGGCATCCACCTCCGGCACCGACGACGTCGCGTCGTCCGAGCTCACCCTCGGCGATGTCGTGGTCGTCTCGGCGGGTGAGCTGATCCCCGGCGACGGCGACATCGTCGCCGGCATCGCGACCGTCGACGAATCGGCCATCACGGGCGAGTCCGCGCCCGTCGTACGCGAGTCGGGCGGCGACCGCAGCGCCGTCACCGGTGGCACACGGGTGCTGAGCGACCGGATCGTGGTGCGGATCACGTCGCGCCCGGGCGAGACCTTCGTCGATCGGATGATCGCGCTCGTCGAGGGCGCGAGCCGTCAGCGCACCCCCAACGAGATCGCGCTGAACATCCTGCTCGCGAGCCTGTCGATCGTCTTCGTCGTCGTGGTGCTGACGCTGAACCCGATCGCCGCCGCCGTCGCGAGTCCCGTCAGCATCCCTGTGCTCGTGGCGCTGCTGGTCTGCCTCATCCCGACGACGATCGGCGCCCTGCTGTCGGCCATCGGCATCGCGGGCATGGACCGCCTGGTGCAGCGGAACGTGCTGGCGATGTCGGGGCGTGCGGTCGAGGCCGCGGGTGACGTGACGACGCTCCTCCTCGACAAGACCGGCACGATCACGTACGGGAACCGTCGCGCGAGCGCCTTCCGGCCCCTCGCGGGCATCGACGAGAGGGAGCTCGCCCGCACCGCCGCCCTGTCGTCGCTGTCCGACCCGACCCCGGAGGGCGTCTCGATCGTCGAGCTCGCCGCCGCCGCGGGAGTGCACGTCGATGCGTCGCTGGACGCCACCGCGGTGCCGTTCACGGCGCAGACCCGCATGAGCGGGCTCGACCTGCCGAGCGGCGCACGGATCCGCAAAGGCGCGAGCAGCGCCGTCCTCGCCTGGCTCGACGCCGAGGGGCACGAGCCGCCGCCGGAGCAGCGCGCAGAACTGCTCCGGATCACCGATGCCATCGCCCAGTCCGGCGGGACCCCGCTGGTGGTCGCCGTGCTCGACGCGCGATTCGGAGGAGCTCCGCTCGGCGTCGTGCACCTGAAGGACGTCGTCAAAGAGGGGCTGCCCGAGCGATTCGCGGAGCTGCGCGCCATGGGCATCCGCACCGTCATGATCACGGGCGACAATCCGCTCACCGCCCGGGCCATCGCAGCGGAGGCGGGGGTCGACGACGTCCTGGCAGAGGCGACCCCGGAGGACAAGCTCGCCCTCATCCAGCGCGAACAGGCGGGCGGCGCGCTCGTCGCCATGACCGGCGACGGGACGAACGACGCGCCCGCGCTCGCGCAGGCGGACGTCGGCGTCGCGATGAACACGGGCACGTCGGCGGCGAAGGAGGCCGGCAACATGGTCGACCTCGACTCCGACCCGACGAAGCTCATCGACATCGTGCGCATCGGCAAGCAGCTGCTCATCACGCGCGGCGCGCTGACGACGTTCTCGCTCGCGAACGACATCGCCAAGTACTTCGCGATCATCCCGGCGATGTTCCTCGGCGTCTTCCCGGGGCTCGCGGCGCTCAACGTCATGCAGCTGCACTCCCCCGCATCCGCGGTGACGAGCGCGATCGTCTTCAACGCGATCATCATCGTGATCCTCATCCCGCTCGCCCTCCGGGGCGTGCGGTACCGGCCGGCGAGCGCCTCGCAGATCCTGGGCCGCAACCTGCTCGTCTACGGCGTCGGCGGAGTCGTCGCGCCGTTCGTCGGCATCAAGCTCATCGACCTCGTCGTCAGCCTCATCCCGGGCTTCTGAGCCCGCCCTCCGGAGGAGATCCCCCATGTCCCGCACCCGCCCCCTGCTGCGCGCGACCGGCGTCGGCATCCGCGCGACGCTCGTCGCGACCCTCGTGCTCGGCGTCGGCTACACCGCCCTCGTCACGGCGATCGGACAGCTCGTCCTGCCCGCGCAGGCGAACGGATCGCTCGTCGCCGACACCCGCGGGTCGATCGTCGGCTCGGCCCTGGTCGGCCAGTCCTTCACCGACGCCGACGGCGCGGCACTCCCGCAGTACTTCCAGAGCCGCCCCTCGGCGGCGGGCTCCGGCTACGACGGCGCCGCGTCGTCCGGATCGAACCTCGGCCCCACGAACCCCGATCTCGTCGCCGCGATCGCCGCGCGGCGCGCCGGGATCGCCGCTCGCGAGGGCGTCCCCGAGGCCGCCGTCCCCGCCGACGCCGTCACCGCCTCGGGGTCCGGTCTCGACCCCGACATCTCGGTCGCCTACGCGCTGCTGCAGGCGCCTCGGGTCGCCGCGGCGCGGGCGCTGCCGGTCGCCGAGGTCGAGCGCCTCGTCGCCGCCCACACGACGGGGCGCGACCTCGGCTTCCTCGGCGAGCCGCGGGTGAACGTGGTGGCGCTGAACCTGGCCCTGGACTCCGGGCGGTGACGGGGCCGACGCGGGAGCGAGCGCACGCCGACGTCCGAATCCGCGGAACTAGGGTGAACGCATGAGACGCGGCAGGCTCCGGGTGCTGCTGGGTGCCGCCCCGGGCGTCGGCAAGACGTACGAGATGCTCGAGGAGGGCCGCCGGCTGCTCCTCGAAGGGCGCGACGTCGTGATCGGGATCGTCGAGACGCACGGCCGCGCCGCCACCGCCGCCCAGGCCGTGGGGCTGCCGTCCGTGGCGCTGCGGCGCGCACCGCACCGCGGTGTCGACCTGGCCGAACTCGACGTCGATGCGGTCCTCGCGCGTCGACCCGACCTCGTCCTCGTCGACGAACTCGCCCACACCAACGCTCCCGGCGGACGGCACGAGAAGCGCTGGCAGGACGTCGAGGAGCTGCGCGACGCCGGCATCGACGTCATCACGACCGTCAACGTGCAGCACATCGAATCGCTCGGACAGGCGGTCGCGCAGATCACCGGCGTCGTGCAGCGCGAGACGGTGCCGGATGCCGTGGTGCGCGGCGCCGAACAGATCGAGGTCGTCGATCTCGCCCCCGCCTCCCTGCGCGATCGCCTCGCCGCCGGTCACGTGTACCCCGCCGAGCGGATCGACGCGGCGCTGTCGAACTACTTCCGGCTGGGGAACCTGACCGCGCTCCGTGAGCTCGCACTGCTGTGGCTCGCCGACGAGGTCGACAGCGCCCTGCAGACCTATCGCGACGAGCACGGGATCACGGATGTCTGGCAGGCCCGCGAACGCGTCGTCGTCGCCCTCACCGGCGGCCCCGAGGGCGAGACGCTGCTGCGCCGGGGTGCCCGGATCGCCGCCCGCGCCTCGGGGGGCGAGCTTCTCGCGGCCCACGTCACGAGCAACGACGGCCTGCGCAGCGCGACGCCCGGTGCCCTCGTCGCCCAGCGCGCGCTCGTCGAGGCGCTCGGCGGCAGCTATCACCAGGTCGTCGGCGACGACGTCCCGCGCACCCTGGTGGAGTTCGCCCGTTCCGTCAACGCGACCCAGCTCGTCCTCGGCGCGAGTCGGCGCAGCCGGCTCGGGGCGGCGCTCTCGGGCCCGGGCATCGGAGCGACGGTCATCCGCGAGTCCGGCGACATCGACGTCCACATCGTCACGCACGCCGCCGCCGGCGGTGGCCGCCACCTGCCGCGGCTCACCGGCGGAGCGCTGAGCGTGCGTCGGCGCATCCTCGGATTCGTCGTCGCCCTCGCCGGCGGGCCGCTCCTGTCCTGGCTGCTGTTCGCGACCTCGAACGACGAAACCATCACCTCGGACGTGCTCGCGTATCAGCTGCTCGTCGTGATCGTGGCCCTCGTGGGCGGCATCTGGCCCGCCCTGTTCGCCGCCGTGCTGTCGGGGTTCACCCTCGACTTCCTGTTCATCGACCCGCGGTACACGATCACGATCGACGATCCCCTGCACGGCCTGTCGCTCGTCCTCTACGTCGTGATCGCGATCCTCGTGAGCTGGATCGTCGACCAGGCCGCCCGCCGCACCCGGGTCGCCCGTCGGGCAGCGGCGGAATCCGAGCTGCTCGCGACGGTGTCGGGCAACGTCCTGCGCGGCGAGAGCGCCGTGGCCGCCCTCGTCAGTCGCACGCGCGAGGCGTTCGCCCTCGCCGGCGTCCGGCTCGTCGACGCGCAGGGCGAGACGATCGCGAGCGACGGCGAACCCCTTCCCGAGGCGCAGGTACAGCGGATGCCCGTGCCCGCGCCCCCCGGCGCCCCTCTCACCCTCGAGCTGCACGGCGCGGGGATCTCCGCCGGAGACCGCCGCCTGCTGGAGGTCATCGTCGCCCAGCTGGGGGCCGCGGCGGAACAGGGCGAGCTCGAACGGGCGGCCCGGGCCGCGGGCATCCTCGCCGAGACCGATCGGGTGCGCAGCGCGCTGCTGTCGGCCGTGAGCCACGACGTCCGCCGTCCCCTTGCGGCCGCGATGGCGGCGGTGGGCGGCGCGCGCAGCGCCGGCGACGCCCTGTCGTCGGCTGACCGGGCCGAACTGCTGGCGACGGCCGACGAGAGCCTCACCGCGCTGGCGGCACTCATGACCGACCTGCTCGACGTGAGCCGCATCGAGGCGGGCGCCCTGGCCGTGTCGGTCGGGCCCGTCGACCTCTCCGACGTCGTGCTCGCCGCCGCGGCCGAGCTGGACCTCGGCCCCGAGCTGCTCGATCTCGCCCTCGACCCCGAGCTCCCCGAGGTGCGCGCCGACGCCGTGCTGCTGCAGCGGGTGGTCGTGAACCTGCTCGCGAACGCACGTCGGCACGCGCCCTCCGAGGGCGCCGGGTCCCGCGTGCGCGCCGCATCCAGCACCTTCGGTGACGTCGTCGAGCTGCGCATCGTCGACCACGGACCGGGCGTTCCGACCGAGCGTCAGGACGACCTCTTCGCGCCGTTCCACCGGCTCGGCGACACCGACAACACGACCGGCCTCGGACTCGGGCTCGCGCTGTCGAAGGGGTTCACCGAGGGCATGGGCGGCAGTCTGCGCCCCGAGGACACCCCCGGCGGCGGGCTGACGATGGTGGTCACGCTGCCGATCGTCGGCGCACGGACGGAGAATCCATGAAGGTCCTGATCGCCGACGACGATCCCCAGCTCGTGCGCGCCCTGCGGATCACCCTGGCCGCGCACGGGTACGACGTGATCGCCGCGCCGGACGGCGCCGCGGCCGTGGCCCTCGCCGGTCAGAGCCGCCCCGACCTGATCCTGCTCGACCTCGGCATGCCCAAGCTCGACGGCGTGCAGGTGATCCATGCGCTGCGCGGGTGGACGGATGCGCCGATCATCGTGGTCTCCGGTCGGACGGGATCGGCCGACAAGGTGGATGCCCTCGACGCGGGCGCCGACGACTACGTCGCCAAGCCGTTCCAGATCGACGAGCTGCTCGCCCGGCTGCGGGCGCTCGCGCGCCGCGCCGGAGCACGCACGGCCTCCGATGCCCCCCTCGTGCGCTTCGGCGACGTCGAGGTCGACCTCGCCGCGACGCAGGCGACGCGAGGAGGCACCCCCGTGCACCTCACGCCGACGGAGTGGCGGATGCTGGAGTTCCTCGCCCGCAACCCCGGGGCGCTGGTGACGCGGCAGACGCTGCTGCGCGAGATCTGGGGCACCGACCAGGTCGCCGACTCGGGGTACCTCCGCCTGTACATGTCGCAGCTGCGCAAGAAGCTCGAAGGCGACCCCGCCCACCCCCGCCACCTGCTCACGGAGCAGGGCATGGGCTACCGCCTCGTCGTCGACCCCGCCTGAGGCGGCACCGCCCGATAATGGTCGGATGGAACCGTGGGAACTGCGCGAGTGGTTCGGCGAGTTCGTCGACGCGTGCAATCGCCACGATCTCGACGGCATCCGGTCGTTCGTCGATCCGGACGTGCGGCGCGCGCACCTCCCCGGCGGAGCGGACGCCTGGATGGCCGACGTCGTCGAGCTCCTCCACTCGTTCCCCGACTGGCAGGTGCACCGCATCCGGCTGATCGTGGAGGACGATCGCGTCGCGGCGCACCTGCGCGGGTCGGGCACCCACACGGGTGCGTTCCGCGGCATCCGTGCCACGCGGCGGCATGTCAACGTCGCGGAGTTCGGCTTCTACCGCGTCGCACGCGGCCGGATCGTCGAGTTCGCCGGCACGGGCGACGGCGAACTGATCGAACAGCTGTCGTCGCGCGCGCCGGTGCGCCCGCCGTCCTGACCCGGGCGGGTCAGGACGCGCGGATCGCCTGCTCCAGCCGCGCGTACGAGGCCTCCATGCCGTCGGTCATCCCGGTCGCGAGGATCATGTCGCGCGTCTCGGCATCCGGATACTCGATCACGAGCGTCAGCAGAGTGACGCCGTCCTCCTCGTACAGCTGCAGATCGTTGAGGGTGGAGGGTCCGTCCGTGCCGATCATCTTCTCGGTCGTCACGGAGCGGTGGACGGGCTCGCTGAGCAGCGTCTCGCCCTCGAACCCGAAGCGGGTCGCCTCGTCGTCGCCCTGCTGCCAGACGTAGCGATACGTCTCGCCGACCTCGCACTCGACCAGCTGCCACCCGTCGGGACCGAGCAGCCACGTCTTCAGCAGCTCCGGTTCGTGGTGGGCGCGCCACACGAGCTCGCGAGGCCCGTCGATGAGGCGGGTGATGCGCACATGCTGGTCGCCCAGGATCTCCGTCCGCGTGCCCTTCCCCTCCGCGTAGGCGCGGAGGTCCTGCAGCACGATGTCGAGCTGACCCATCGCCAGGCGGATGCCCTGCACCATGCCCATCCCGACGGACTGCTCGAGAGCCTCGTGCGACGCGAAGTGGGTGACCCCGTCGAATCGCGTGCGATCCCCGTCCGCGGTGAACGAGAAGACCATGCGCATCGCGGGCATCCCCGCGACCAGGTCGCCGTTCTCGTCGGCGAACCCGTCGAGCACCTCGAACGAGTCGGGCTCGTCGATGCGGACGAACTCCCACCGGCCCCGCGAGCTCTCGCCGCGCGGGCCCGTCATCGCGTACTGCGCTAGGCCGCCGGGGGCGAAGTCGAACTGCGTGAAGGTGGCGGGCCAGCCCGGAGGGCCCCAGAAGCGCTCGAGCTGACGCGGATCGGTGAAGGTCGCCCAGACCCTCTCGAGCGGAGCGTCGAACTCCGCGGCGATGGTCAGGGTGAGTGCTTCGGGGTCGGTCGTGATGTCGGTGACGGGCATGTCAGGCTCCTTCGGTGCGGGTCGCGGGCGGTGCGGCGTCGGTCGCGGGGTGGATGCTCGGGTGGATGCGGGGCGAGGTCGAGGGCTCGGAGAACAGCGCGTCGAGGCGGTCGACACGCGAGCGCCAGAGGTCCTCGTAGCGGGCGAGGAGGGCGCGGGCCCGCGCGATCATGCGGGGGTCGGCGCGCACGAGGCGTTCCCGCCCCTCGGCTCGCTTGACGATGAGCTGCGCGGCCTCGAGGACGGCGACGTGCTTCTGGACGGCGGCGAAGGAGATCTCGTAGGCGGCGGCCAACTGCGACACCGACTGCTCGGACGCGATCGTCCGGCGCAGGATGTCGCGCCGCGTCGCCGCCGCCAGCGCCTGGAACACGCGATCGGTCTCATCGTCGCTCAACTCAGTTTGTACAACCATTTGGTTGTACGTTAGGCCGGCGGGTGCGGCGTGTCAAGAGCAGGTGCGGTCCTTCAGCAGCCGCTGCGCTACTGCCGCCGTTGCCCTGCCTCCGATCGGGACTGGATGTCCATCGCATGTCGCGCCAGGACTGCGCCTGGACCCCTCCCGCCGTCGCCGATCGCCGGGGATCACCTACTTTTGTAGTCTTACTCTGATTTATTTAGATTTAATAAAGCAACCTAATACGGTTAAGATCAGACCATGGACAACCTCGACAACCCATACACACCGAACGCGGGAGCCTCACCCGAGGCACTGATCGGACGCGACGATCAGACCGCGTCGTTCGAGGTTCTTCTCCGCCGGCTCCAGCGCGGGCGATCGGAACAATCGATGATCATCACGGGACTCCGCGGCGTCGGTAAGACCGTCCTACTGAACAGGTTCGAAGAGATCGCGCGCGGCGCCGGATGGGAGGTCGTCGAGTTCGAGGCCAGCAAACACGACGATACGAAGTTCCGACAGGCTCTTTTTTCGCAGCTGAAGGCGGCACTCTTGCGGCTCTCTCCCCGTGCGCGTTGGACAGCGCGGGGTCGTAGGGCAGCCGAGGTACTGAGCGCGTTCGCGGTATCCGTCGACCAGCAGGGGACATGGTCGATGTCATGGGATGTTCCTCCGGCTGAGGGACTGGGCGATCACGGTGACCTGGGCATGGACCTCACCGATGTCCTCACCGCTATCGGGGAAGCTGCGGCCGAAGAGGGCAAGGGCGTCGCGATACTCATCGACGAAGTCCAGTTCCTCGCCGCAACTCAACTCAAAGCGCTCATTCAATCCATCCACAAGACCGTGCAACGCAAGCTCCCGGTCACGTTCGTCGGCGCCGGGCTGCCGCAGATCGCCGAGCTTGCGGGCGATGCGAAGTCCTACGCCGAGAGACTCTTCAAGTTCCCGCGGATCGATTCACTGGATGACACTGACGCACGCAGCGCACTCACCGAGCCGGCCGCCGCGGAAGGCGCCGTCTATGACAGGGACGCTGTCGATCTCGCCGTCGACATCACTCGCGGATACCCCTACTTCATCCAAGAGCTGGGGTACCAGGTGTGGATCATCGCCCGGAACAACCGGATCACTCGTGAAGATGTAGCCCTTGCGCAGGAAGCTTATGAAGCCAAGCTCGACAGCTCCTTCTTTCGAGTTCGTCTCGATCGCGCTACACCTCTTCAAACCGCGTACATGCGCGCGATGGCCGAACTGGGCCCCGAGCCCCAAAAAGCCTCGGATGTGGCTCGATTGCTTGAACGCGATTCGACCCAGCTCGGTCCAACTCGCGCGGAACTCATCGAAATGGGATTGCTCTACACGCCCGAGCATGGATATGCAGCGTTTACGGTGCCCGACTTCGACAAGTTCATGCTCCGCGCGGTTCCCAAACTCGAGGTACCCCCAGTCCAGCGCCGCCGCCCCAAGATCTGATCACGTGCGCGCGGCCCCTGCGTCACGCTCGTTTCGTCGACGACCGTCACCCGCGTCGGAAAAGTGTCACGACAAAAGTCCGCCAGGATTCGCCTGAAACGCCTGCAGGCCGTACATCCAGTGTCATCTCATCGCGTTCCCGACAGGTGTTGTCGAGAGCGGGGCGACGGCCGGGCGCGGGGTCGCACTCAGGAGACGATCGACTGGGCGAAGGCCCGTAGGTCGGCGAGGAGCTCCGCCGGTTGCTCCAGGGCCGCGAAGTGTCCGCCCACATCGGAGTCGGTCCATCGCACGATCGTGTGGGACTGCTCGCTGAAGCGGCGGATCGAGATGTCCTCGGCGAACGCGATCACCGCGGTGGGGACGCCGGAGTTCTCGAACGCCGCCGGATCGGAGAACAGCGCCCCGTACTCCGCATAGACATTGTTCGCGGTCGACGTGGCCGTGCGCGTCAGCCAGTAGATCAGGACGTCGGCCAGGTGGCGATCCCGGTAGCGCGGGTCCTCGAAGATGTCCGGCGAATGCGTCCATTCGTGGATCTTGTCGAGCATCCACGTGAGCAGGGCGACCGGTGAGTCCTCGAGGCCGTACCCGATGGTCTGCGGGCGCGTGGCCTGGATGACGTTGTAGCCGTTCCCCTCCGACATGAACCGCCCGATCGAGGCCAGGCGGGCGCGTTCAGTGTCGGTGAGATCCTCGGCATCCGCCTCGCTCACCGGCTCCATCGGCATGAAGCCGATCGTCGCGGCGTTCACGTGCACGCCGATCACGTGGTCCCGGTCGACGCGCCCGACGTGCGGCGCGAGGACGGCTCCGTGGTCGCCGCCCTGCACGAGGTAACGGTCGTATCCGAGGCCGGCCATGAGTGTCGCGTACGCGCGTGCCGTGCGATCGACGCCCCACCCCGCATCGGGAGTCGGCCCCGACAGGCCGACGCCCGGGTGCGACGGCACGACCACGTGGAAAGCCGGCTCCGCCGGGGACCCGGGGTCGGTCAGGGGCGCGACGAGGTCGAGGTACTCGACGGGCGTCCCGGGCCACCCGTGCAGAGCGAGAAGCGGAATCGCGTCCGGGCGCTCGGAACGGACGTGGAGGAAGTGGACGGTCGTGCCGTCGATCGTCGCGACGAACTGAGGTACCGCGTTGAACTCCTCCTGGAACGCTCCCCAGTCGATGTCGCGCAGGGCGGCCGCCCACGTCTGCGCCGCGGCCACCGGGGTCCCTGCGGACCAGTCCTCCGCGCCCGGCAGTTGCACCGGCCAGCGGGTGCGGTCGATTCGTGACTGGAGATCGCGGATGTCCTCCGGTGCGAGGTACAGCCGATAGTCGTGGACGGTGAAGTCTGTCATGAACTCGCCCCTTTCGGAATGATACGTTCCGATTGCTCACGCTAGGGTACGGATATGGGCGACGCAAGCGGTGACGCGCGCGAACGGCGCCCGCACGCCGTCCAGGCCGACACGCGCATCCTCGCTGCCGTGCGCGAGCGGCTCGTCTTCGACCCGCGCAGCTCGATGGCGCAGCTCGCGGGCGCCGCCGATGTCGGCATGTCGGCGATCTACAGCCGCTTCGGCAGCCGCGAACAACTGTTGCGACGCCTGGCCGACGAGGGGACGTCTCTGTGGGCGGACGCGCTCCAGCGAGCCCATGACGCGCTCGATCGCGGTGAGGACGCCTGGGTCGTTCTGGAGGCGTTCCTCCGGACGGCGAGCGCGGCCGACGTGCTCGCACTCGGCGCGCTCATCGGCCGAACGGGTGAGGAGCGGGCGCGGATGGAGGACCTGGGCCGCAGCGGCGACGAACTCGTGCACCGCCTTGCGCAACGGGGCGCGGTGCGCGAGGGGGTCACGTCGAGCGACCTCGGAAAACTGCTCGAGGCCGTCGGATCGGTGCGCGGCGACGGCGCGGAGCGGACCCGCATGGTGAAGGCCCGCATGCTGGACATCGCGATCGACGGCCTCCGGGCCGGCCTGCCGCCGCTCACGGGGGACGCGCCGGGCCCCCGCGACTTCGACCCGGGCCGGTCGGAGCGCCAATCCGCGAGAGACGCATAGACGCCACGACGAGAGCCCGTGGCTCGCACCACGGGCTCTCGGGACGCCTGCACGCGACGTCGGCACCGGACTCTAGGGCTGGAGAGCCGACTCCATGTCCGCGGCCGTCCACTCCTCGACCTCGTCCAGATGCAGCGCCGCCGCGGCCTGCGCCGCGGCGACGTCGCCGCGGATCATGGCGTCGACGATCTCCAGGTGACGATGGGTCGAGCCATTGATGCGGTGCGACCCCGTCGCCCCGAGGACCCGCAGCCAGACGACGAACGGCTCGACGGTCGCACGCGCACGGATCAGGCGCGTGTTGCCGGTCGCCCGCACGATCTCCTGATGAAGTCGTGCATCGCTGTCGAAGAACGGCTGGTAGTTCCCCGCCTCCGCCTGACGCTCCGCCTCCACGATCTCCTCGCGGAGCTCGTGGAGCAGGTCTGCGGGCATCCGCTCGGTCGCGATGCCCGTCGCCACCCACTCGATCCCCTTTCGGACCTGGCACACCTCGTGGATGTCCCGGAGCGTGGGCTGCACGATGAACGTGCCGGCACGCGGCTTGGTCTCGATCAGCCGGTCGGTCTCCAGCTGCGCCAGAGCATCACGCACGGGTGTCCTCGACACGCCGAACTCGCTCGCGATCGACTGCGGGTCCAGCCGCGACCCCGGCGCATACTGGCCGGTGACGATGCGATCGCGCATGATGCGATAGAGCTGGTCCGCGATCGACTCCACCATCAGCGTGTCGTGCTGAAGCCCAGATGAAGCCGTCGCGAGGTCGCGACCGCCTGCGCCGGTGAGAGCCATCGCCGTTCTTCCTATTCGATCAGGCCCGCGTCGCGCAGGGCTGTTGAGATTCGAGCGTAGTCATCTTCCGTTGCGGGGGAGAACGGCTCGCGCGGACGCCCGCCGTCCCGGCCGAGCAACCGCAGGGCGGCCTTGATGGTCGCCGGCAGGTTCGGGCGGTCGATCGCGTGCCACACGGTGAGGATGCGGTTGTGGAGCTTCAGCGCCTCCGTGTGATCGCCTCGCTGGACGGCGTCCCACAGCTCGACGCTCAGATGCGGCGTCACCGTGGGGATGGCCGCGAGCGCCCCGTGGGCGCCGAGGACGAAGGCGGGGTAATGCAGGTCGTCGAGCGCCGCGAGCACGCGGAACCGCTCACCGTGGCTGTGGAGGATGTCCGCGAGCAGGTGCATGTCGCCCCCGCTCTGCTTGATGGAGATCACCTCCGGCACCTCTGCGGCGAGGCGGTCGATGACGTCGAGACCGAGCAGAGCCCACGGCACCACGTTGTAGAGGATGATCGGAAGCCCGGTCTCCTGGGCGATGAGCTTGAAGTGGGTGACCTGCTCGTCGACACCGGGCTTGAAGACGTAGTGGACGGGCGTCGCCTGGATGATGTCGGCTCCGGCATCCCGAACGGCCTGGGCGTATCGGATGGCCTGTCGCGTCGAATTCTGGATCACGCCCGCGATGACGGGAAGGCGTCCGTCGACCTCCTCGGCGACGACGCGGATGATCTCCGCGCTCTCCTCGAGCGACAGCGTCTGCCCTTCCCCGGTGCTTCCGCACGCGCAGATCGCCGAGATCCCGGAGTCGAGGAGGTACCGCACTTCCGCACGGAGAAGGTCGTAGTCCACCTCGTCCTGTTCGGTGAAGGGCGTCACGACCGTGGAGATCATGCCTCCGAGGTTCTGGTAGTCCGTCATCATTGACCTTTCATGTGGGATCTAGTGGGTGATACATTAGCATCAGATTCGAGCGTTCGCGATGATGCGAAACGTCGACGGTCGACAACGAGAGGTCGAAGATGAGTCACTACTTCCTGCCGGAGGGCGTGGATGCCCCGCTCGCCGCGGCACGCGCGCTCGGATCCCTGTATCCCCGCACGCTGCGGGTGTCGGAGGAGCCGCTCTACCTCGCCGCCGCGAACCCGTCGCCCACGCGCGTCGTCGCCCTGGTGTCGGGCGGCGGATCAGGACATGAGCCTCTGCACGGCGGATTCGTGGGCCGGGGAGGGCTCGACGCCGCCGTGCCCGGACAGATCTTCGCGTCGCCGCACAACAGGCAGATCTTCGAGGCGAGCCGCGCCGTCGCGCGCCCGGGAGGCGTGCTGCACATCGTGAAGAACTACACCGGCGACCTCATCAACTTCGGTATCGCCGCGGAGCGACTCGCCGCTGAGGGCATCCGCGTGGGTCGCGTCGTCGTCCAGGACGATCTCGCCAGCGGCGGGGACGGCGTGGCGACCGGGCGACGTGGCACCGGAAGCACCGTGATCGTCGAGAAGATCCTCGGCGCGGCGGCGGACTCCGGACTCGACCTGGACGCGCTCGTCGCGCTCGGCGAGGAGATCGTGCGTCGATCGGCATCCGTCGCCGTCGCTCGTGCCGCCCACACCTCTCCGGCCACCGGCCGACCGGCGTTCGAGCTCGCCGACGACGAGATCGAGTACGGCATCGGCATCCACGGCGAGCGCGCACAGCGTTCGGTGACGTACCCCGGCGCGCGCGCCACGGTGGAGCAGATGGTGGGCGAGCTTCTCACCGCCGTCGAGCCGCACGACGACGTCCTCCTCCTCGTCAACGGGCTGGGGGGCACCACCAACATCGAGCTCGCCGGTCAGTACGACGTCGTCGCGCGTCTCCTGGCCGACCGCGGCGTGCGCCTGCAGGGCGCCATGGTCGGCACGCTGGTGGCGGCACTCGACATGCGCGGCTTCTCGATCAGTCTGACCTCCGCCCGGCCCGAGTGGACGGAATGGTTCCGCTCCCCGACCGGCACGCCCGCCTTCCCACCGGTCGAGACGCCGGCACAGCCCGACCCGACGACCGACGGGCCCGCTCGCACCGAGTCCTCCGTCGGCGCGGCGACCGCGACGGAGGACACCGCCACGGATACGCTCCTCGCCCGCATGGTCGAGCTGTCCGAGCGCTTCCGCTCCCACCTGACGCACCTCGACCAGCAGTCGGGCGACGGCGACTTCGGCGACAACCTCGCGGGCGGCCTGTCGCGCGCACAGGCGACGCGGACGTCCGACGAGAGCGGGATGTCCGCCGCCGCCCGCGTCTTCCTGAACGACGTCGGCGGCACCAGCGGACCGCTCTTCGGCCTCATCTTCCAGTCGGTCGCGCGCGCGACCGACGCGGCGACGGCGTCCGATCGCGCCGCGGCGTTCGCCTCGAGCCTCCGCGACGGACTGGCGGCGGTGCAGCGCGTCGGGTCCGCCGAGCCCGGGGACCGCACGCTCGTGGACGCGCTCGCTCCCGCCGCGGCGGCCGGTGGCGATCTCGTCGACGCCGCCGAAGCGGCCGCGGCGGGAGCCGATCGGACGGCCGACCTCACGGCGCGGCGGGGCCGGGCGAGCTACGTCGGAGACCGCGCCCTCGGCTCCCCCGACCCCGGGGCCGTCGGTCTCGCATTGGTGCTCCTGGCCGCCGCTCACGAATGGGAGCCGGAATCCGCGCCCCGCGTCGAGCGGATCGTGACCGAGTGGGCCGCCCGATGACCTCCCTCATCGCGGGAGTGAACCCCGCCACAGGAGAGACCCTCGCCCCCGTCGCGGCCGCGACGACGCCCGCGGAGCTGACGTCGATCGTCGGGGCGGCCGCCGCCACGGCCGCCGCCCTCGACGGCCGGGGTCGAGCCGATCGGGCCGAACTGCTCGCCGCGATCGGGCGAGGCCTCCGCGCGGCCGAGGAGGAGATCGTCGACCTCGGCGTGGCGGAGACTGGACTCACCGCCGCCCGCCTCCGCGGCGAGCTCGCGCGCACGGCGTACCAGGCCGACTTCTTCGCCGACGTGATCCTCGACGGCGGATATCTCGAGGCGACGATCGACCACGCCGGGCAGACCCCGATGGGCCCCCGCCCGGACCTGCGCCGGATGCTCGTCCCGATCGGCCCCGTGGCGGTGTTCGGCGCCAGCAACTTCCCGTTGGCGTTCTCGGTGCTCGGCGGTGACACCGTGTCGGCGCTCGCGGCCGGATGCCCCGTCGTCGTGAAGGCCCACTCGTCGCACCCGGGACTGTCCCGTCTCAGCCACCGCATCGCCGGCGACGCCCTCGCCGAGACGGGCTATTCGCGGGAGACGGTCGGGATCGTCTACGGCACGGAGGCGGGAGCGACACTCGTGCGGGATCCGCGGATGGCGGCCGTGGGCTTCACCGGTTCGGAGACCGGAGGACGCGCTCTGCTCGACATCGTCAACTCTCGTCCGGAGCCGATCCCGTTCTACGGCGAGCTCTCGAGCCTCAATCCGATCGTGGTGACGGCCGCTGCGGCCGAGTCGCGGTCGGAGGGCATCTCCCAGGACCTCTTCGCAGCGGTGACCGGGTCGGCGGGGCAGCTGTGCACCAAGCCGGGGGTCGTGCTCATCGAGGAGGGGCCGGAGGGCGACGGGCTGATCGCCCGTCTGGAGCGTCTGTTCGCCGACGCCGCGCCTCAGGTTCTCCTCAACGAGCGCATCTTCGACGCGTACGACGATGCGCCGGAGCGACCTTCCGGCGGCGCACGAACCGTCCGTGGTCGAGCTGCGGAGGTGGGGTCGACCGGCTTCGCCGTGGCACCGCGGCTGGTCGAGTACGCCGGTGCCGACGTTCCGGAAGGGGCGTTCGACGAGGTCTTCGGCCCTCATGCCGTCGTGATCCGTTTCCAGGGACCCGTGCCCGGAGGCCTGCTCGACCGCATCCCCCGCTCGCTCACCGGCACCGTGTACGCCGAGACCTCCGAGGCCGAACGGACGAGACGGATCGCGGCAGCCCTGGCTCAGCGCGCCGGCCGTGTCCTGTTCGACCAGGTCCCGACCGGAGTCGCCGTCTCGTGGGCGCAGCATCACGGCGGCCCCTGGCCGTCGACGAACACGCTGCACACGTCCGTGGGCGCCACGTCGATCCGGCGCTTCCTGCGGCCGCTCACCTGGCAGAACGCGCCGGAGGACCTGCTCCCCGACGAGCTCCGCGACGGCGCCGTCGGGCTTCCCCGTCGCGTCGATGGTCGAATCAAAATCTAATATTTCAGACTTCAGCGATCATATGTTAGTCTACTAACACATCGTCCGACGGCTGGAGAGCCGCCGCCACGTCGCCCACCGGGCGGTTGCAATGACGCAGCACAGGGGTCGCGAGACCCGGATGCAACGACGCACCACGAAGAGGAGGACCCCCGATGTCCACACAGTCCACACGCCGCGGACGGTTCCGCGCGGCCCTGACCGCAGCCGTGATCGGCGGGGTCGCCGCGGCGATCACGCTCACCGGATGCGGGGCGGGAGGAGACGGCGCCGGAGGCGACCAGTCCCTGCAGCGTGTCCTCGATGCCGGCACCGTCAACATGGGCGCCTGCCTGACGCAGCCGCCGTGGGGATCGATCGCCGCCGACGGCACTCCGGAGGGATTCGACGTCGATCTGTCCCAGTCGCTCGCCGACTTCCTCGGCGTGAAGCTCGAGCTCCACGAGGTCACGGGTGCCGGCCGGGTGCCCGCGCTTCAGACCGGTCAGGACGACGTCATGGCCTGCACCTTCACGATCACCGATGAGCGCAAGAAGCAGGTCGACTTCGCCAACCCGACGATCGCGGCCGGCACGAGCCTGCTCGTCACGAAGGGCAGCGACATCACGACCGTCGCCGACCTCTCCGGCCGCAAGGTCGGTGTGACCAAGGGCGGCACCGCCGAGGTTCTCGTGGCCAAGCTGAACCCGGATGCCGACCTGATGCAGTTCGAGGTCCCCTCGGCGCTCTTCCTCGCTCTCGAGCAGGGACAGGTCGAGGCCGTCGTCGACGTGGCGAGCACGATCACCGCGGAGGCCGAGAAGAACCCGAACTTCCAGATCGCGCTCGACGGAGAGGTGGGCGACAAGACCTACTTCGCCCTCGGCGTGGCCAAGGGCAACGACGCGCTCCTCGAGAAGGTGAACGAGTTCATCGCGAAGTTCCATGAGTCCGGCGAGGACCTCGAGCTCTATCGGAAGTGGTTCGACCGCGAGCCCACCTTCGAGTTCATCGATCTCCCCGACACCGTCAACGTCGATTGAGTTCGCGTGGGGCGCCGCCCCGAACGGCGCCCCACGTGACAGACAGGACAGCGCGTGCTTCTCGTCGAGTACTTCCCTGACTTCGCCTACGGCTTCTGGCTGACGGCATCCGTCTCCCTCCTCGCCTTCCTCCTCGCCTGCGTGCTGGGGGTGCTGGGGGCGCTGGCCGCGCTCTCCCGGTCCCGCACCCTGCGGGCGATCAGCCGGACCTACGTCGAGGTCGTGCGGAACATCCCGCTCCTCGTCGTCGTCTACGTCTTCTTCTTCGGGCTGCCCTCGATCGGCCTGACGCTGCCGGGCTACGTCGCGGGGCTGCTCGCCCTCGCGGTCAACACCGGGGCCTACATGGTGACGATCATCCGCACGGGCATCGTCTCGGTCTCCAAGGGACAGCGTGAGGCGGCGCGGACGCTGGGGCTGTCCCGGTCTGCGACGTTCTTCGACGTCGTCGCACCGCAGGCGGCCCGCGCCGTGTATCCGCCGATGGTGAACGAGTTCCTGCAGCTCATCCTGCATTCGTCGATCCTGTCCGTGATCGCGGTCAACGAGCTGACCGGGGTGGCCCTCATCCTCAACGGCCGCACCTTCCAGACCATGGAGGCGTTCGGCACCGCGCTGGTCCTCTATCTCATCCTGACGAACGCCATCGCGTTCGCCGCCGACCGACTGGGGAAGGCCGTGTTCAAGGCTCCGCTCAACAGACCGCGCCGGACCGTCCGCGAAGGACTCGGTCGACTCGTGCTGCCCATGGGAGGACGCTCATGAACCCCTGGGAGGCGATCTGGGATCACCGGAACCTGATCCTGAGCGGTCTCTGGCTCACCGTCGTCATGTCGGTGATCACGATCGTCACGAGCACCCTCCTGGGTCTGGGCGTCGCACTGCTCTACCGTGCGCGCATCCCCGTGGTCACGCAGATCCTGCGCGGATACATCGAGCTCTTCCGCGGCTCACCGATGCTGATCCAACTCCTGTTCATCTATTTCGGAGCCGCGTACCTGGGCGTGCGGGGTTTCGTCCCCTTCGCTGCCGCGTGCGTGTCGATCACGCTGTACATCGGCGCCCTGAACGCCGAGGTGTTCCGCGCCGGTCTCGAATCCGTCCCCGACGGTCAGGTCGAGGCGGCCCGCACCCTCGGGCTGTCAAGGTTCGATCGCACCGTCTTCGTCGTCCTGCCCCAGGCGATGCGCATTTCGCTCGCTCCCCTCGTCGGGCAGTGGATCGCGCTGGTGAAGTACACCTCGTTCGCATCGATCATCGGCGTCCCCGAGCTCGTGCGGCAGGGTCAGGGGATCATCGAGCGCTACGGCGGTGCGTTCGAGGTGCTCACGGTCGTCGCGGCCCTCTACTTCATCCTCTGCTTCCCGATGTCCCAGCTGGCGTCGTACCTCGAAAGGAAAACGGTTCGATCATGATCATCGAGGCCAAGAACGTCCACAAGTCGTACGGCGATGTCGAGGTCCTCAAAGGCGTCGACCTGCGGGTCGAGAAGGGCGAGGTGGTCTGCATCATCGGAGCCAGCGGCTCGGGCAAGAGCACGCTGCTTCGCGTCGTGAACGCGCTCGAGACGATCGACAGCGGCGAGGTGTGGGTGAGCGGCATCGCCGTGCACGACCCGAAGACCGCCGAGCAGGTGCACCGCAAGGCGGGGATGGTGTTCCAGCAGTTCAACCTCTTCCCCCACCTCACCGTCCGCGCGAACGCATCGCTGGCGCTGCGCCGGGTGAAGAAGCTGGGCAAGGCGGAGGCAGCGGCGCGTGCCCAGGCGGCCTTGGAGAAGGTGGGCCTGGGCGACAAGGCGGACAAGTATCCGTCGCAGCTGTCGGGCGGTCAGCAGCAGCGCGTCGCGATCGCGCGCGCTCTCGCGATGGAGCCCGAGATCATGCTCTTCGACGAGGCGACCTCGGCGCTGGACCCCGAGCTCGTCGGCGAGGTCACGTCGGTGATGCGCGACCTCGCGGCTGCGGGCATGACGATGCTGGTGGTCACGCACGAGATGCGCTTCGCGCGCGAGACGTCGGACCGCGTGCTCTTCGTCAGCGAGGGCATCATCCTGGAGGAGGGCGCCCCCGAGCAGATCTTCACGGCGCCGCAGCATCAGCGGACCCAGCAGTTCCTCCAGCGCGTGCTGAACGCCTGATCCCCCGTCACACCGCACACGACACGCAGGTCGTCGCCATCGGCCGCGCCTCGAGCCGGCCGGGCGCGATCGCCTGCCCGCAGACGGCGCACACCCCGTACGTCCCCTCGGCGACCCGCGCGAGCGCGGCCGAGACCCCCTCGCGCTCCTCCCGCACCGAGCGGCGCAGTGCGTCGACGCGCTGCCACTCGCCGGAGAGCGTCGACCCCTCCGGGTCGTGCTCGTCGTCCGCCGTCGCGTCGGCGCGGTCGGCGCGCAGGGCCGCTTCGTCCGCCTCCAGGCGCGCGAGCAGTCCGTCCAGCTCGGCGGCCCGATCCCGGAGTCGTGCGATCGCGTCGGTCATCCGTGGTAGCCGATCAGCCAGGTGACTCCGTACCGGTCCCGCACCTGTCCGTCGTGGTCGCCCCAGGGCTTCCGGGCGAGCGGATCGACCACGTCGCCCCCGTCGGCGAGCGCGGCGAACCATTCCTCGAGCGTCGACGGTTCGGCGGTGCCCAACAGGGCGAACAGGATGCCGCGCGACTCGAGGCCGGCCTCCCCGGGCGCGGCGTCCGAGGCGAACAGGTCCACGGGTCCGCGGAGCTCCCCGTGCGCGATCGACTGCGCGGTCCGCTCGGGCGCAGCGTCGGTCCGGCCGAGGTCGGCGTAGGTGTGCAGCTGGAGCTCGCCGCCGAACACCCCGCGGTAGAACGTCAGTGCGTCGCGCGCGTCGCCGTCGAAGGAGAGATAGGGCGTCGGAGCGGTCATGCGGAGACGATACGTCCGCCGTGCGACGGACGCGAGGAGTCTCATCCGCAGGTGCCGGGCAGATAGTGGTGTCCCCCGGGCGACAGGCGCAGGAAGGTGAAGTCGCGCGGTGTGGTCGCCGAGACGAAGCGGGTGTCGGCGGAGACGGTGCCTCGCAGGAGGTATCGGGTACCGGATATCGGCGTGAGGGTGGCGTTCTCCGGCGCCAGGGACGAGGGGAGGACGTCGGCGCAGACGTAGTCGGCCAGGTCGATCTCGACCTCCCAGGGGACGTACCAGCGCGAGCCGCTGGTCACCTGCACGCGGAGCGCGACGTAGTAGATCGAGCTCTGCGGGTCGAGCGTGATCTGCGGGGTGTCGAATGTCGCAGGGTCGGCGGGCGGGATGTTCGCCCGCGCGCAATAGCCCGCGTACACGGACTCGCCGGGGTCGAGGGTGCGGTCCACGTCGGTGTCGCCGCCGAGCGTCCACAGCCCCGTCGACTCGTCGAAGCCCGTCGTCCGGGCATTCCAGATGCTCGTGAGGGCACCGCCGGAGGTGTTCGGGTCGATGATCCGCGGGTCGATGCCCCACAGCGGCGGCTTGGTCGTGTCGAAGGTCACGGCCCACTCCACGACCTCGGCGGACGTGTTCGTCACCTGGAAGCTGTGACAGAACGACAGGCTGCTGGTGGTCGTCACGGGCCCGCCGGGCTCCGAGAAGGTGAGCCGACCGTCGAGATCGACGGGCTGCGTGCCGTCGGCAGGGCCGTGGTGCTGCACCGCTCCGGCGAGGGCTCGCACCGCGTAGGCGTGTGCTCCTGCCGTGCGGTCGGGCGACGCGAGGTGCTGCGTCTGCAGCAGCACCAGCTCGTAACGGGCGATGGCGGAGACCGCGGGCCAGTCGCCGTCCGGATCGAGCCGTCGGATGTCCGCCGTGATCGTCGGGAAGTCGTCGACACCCGTGCCCTCTGGATCGACCTGCGCCCAGATGCCCTCGTTGTCGTCGGCGATGCCGACCACGCCCGCGTACACGTGCGTGGGCGGTGAGCCCGTGGACGACCCGTAGAGGGAGACGATCAGACGCCGGCCCACGAGGTCGTCGACCGTCGCATCGTGGACGTCGACGTAGAGCTCGGTCAACGTGTCGACGCCCTCGTGCGGCCGCGACTCGATCCCGGCGGCGAGACGATCGGACGGGTCGACGACACCTCCGACGAAGCCGGACAGCGTCCCGGACATGCCGCCGAGATCACCGGAGAGGACGGAGCTCGCCCCCGGGCCCGTCACGGCGACGGCCACATGACGCAGGTGCGCGACGGCGAGCGCGCACCCCGAGAACTCGAGGTCGGCCACGGGTCCGGAAGACGAGACGACCGCGGATGCGTCGCAACGACCCGCGGCGCCGTCGTCCACCGTGGCGACGATCACGTCTCCCGCCGTGAACGTCTCGCCCTCGTCGGCGGTGAGGTGGGCGGCCGTGACGCCGAGGGCGGACAGACCGACCGCGCCGGGATTCCACTCGACGGTGACCCCGGTGAGCGACCGGGTCGTCGCCGTCGCCGCGCCCAGAGCATCCGTCGTCAGACCGCCCAACGACGCAGCCGACGAGGGCGACACGCCCGCGAGCACGAGCAGCGCCAGCCCGGCGGCCGTCGCGAGGCGAGCTGTGCGTCCCCGCATCCGGCTGCTCATCGTCCCGCGCTCCCGTGCTCACCGGGCGCGGCGCCAGGGCGCGCACGACGGGGCCACGCCCACGCGAGGAACGCGAGCGCGGCGACCGCGCCGACCGCGGCCGGGAAGACGAAGCCCGCGACCGCGCCGGCGAGTCCGGGCACGCGCGCGACGGCGCGTCCGTACACGTCCTCCGGGCCGAACCGCCACGGATCCGGCTGCGGATTGTTGTCGCCCTGGCTGACGAACACGGGGCGCGGGCCGGACTCGTCGACCTCGCGGACGCGGTGGATGACATGCCCGCCGGCGCCGGCCTGACCGCCCGGGACGACGTACGAGACGACGTCGCCGACGCCGTAGGAGGGCTGTCGCATCGTGACGACGAGATCACCGCTGGAGAGCGTGGGCACCATGGAGTTCCCGCTGACGACGGTCAGTCCGAAGATCCCGCCCCAGGTCGCCGGCCAGAGCAGGACGACCGCGACGGCGGTGAGCACGAGGGAGAGCAGTCGGGGTATCGCGCGGCGGCGCCATCCGCGGCGATGCGCCTCCTGACGGGTGACGCGTCGACCGACCGACGGCGAGGGCTTCGGGGGCCCGTCGCCGCCGGTCGGGGCCGGGGCCCTGTCGCCGCTCACGCGCGCCGGCGTCAGGGCGTGGCGGTGACGCTCGACGTGACGGCTCCGCCGTTGATCACCACGGAGGCTCCGGTGACGTCGTGCGCCAGGATGTCGGACGGCGCGCTCCAGGTGGCGCCGCCATCCGTGCTCACGTACTCGCCGAGGGAAGCCCCGGACGTTCCGGTGAGCGTGAGGCGGACCTCCGCCGCGTCGGGGATGGATTCGTCGTCGTCGCTCGCGGCGATCGACACGCCCGTGACGACGTAGGCGCGGGAGGAGACGTCGTACGCGGTGTCCCACGACACCGAGACGCCGTTCTCGACCGGTGCGGCCACCGCGTTCGAGTTCGCACCGATGTGGTCGGTCTGCAGTCCTCCCAGCGTGGCCGCTGATGCGGAGACGATCGCGAAGACGGCGATGCCTCCGACGAGGGCGAGGGTTTTGCGCGCGGGCACGCGAGTGAGGTGAGGGAGCAGGGGCATGTCTATCTTTCTCTCGAACGGCGGATGGCACTCCCCCTCGACGGCCGGGGGATCCGCAGAGCGGAGGAAGGAAGCGTGTGTCGATGTTAGCATGCGCACGTGTACATGCCCAATCGTGCGTGTCGCTCCCCACAATCCATGCCGGCCGCGTCGTTCCGAGGGATGTCAAGCCCCGTGCGCAGGCCGCCCACGGGGCGGAGACTCGGAGCCCGAACGAAGGAGCACGCCATGACCGACCCGGACACCCAGCCCCGCATCGAGGAGACGACGGACCCCGCCGAGGGCGGCGATGCCACCGAGGCGACGGAGCCCAGCACCGCGGAGCTCACCGAACCCAGCACCGAGAAGGAGCCGGGCGAAGAGCCCACGGCGCCGAATCCGGAGGAGCCGTCGGCGCCGTCCCCCGACGAGCCGCTCGCGCCCAGCCCCGATGAGCCGAGCCACCACGCGGTCGGCATCGGGGTGATCGACGACGAGGCCTGACGACCCGCGCCGGCCGTGCGTGACCGGGATGGCGCGGCCGGGCGCGCGGCTAGACTGATGGCGTCCCCGGCACCCGAGTCTTGGAGCCCAGCCGCGTGAGCACCCCCGCATCCGACAACAAGGTCGCCGACACCGTCGAGAACGCCGTCCAGACGCCGGAGAAGGAGCAGCCGTACGCGGCGCTCGGTCTCAAGCCCGACGAGTACGAGCAGATCAAGGTCATCCTCGGCCGCCGCCCCACCTCGGGCGAGCTGGCGATGTACTCGGTCATGTGGTCGGAGCACTGCTCGTACAAGTCCTCGAAGATCTACCTGCGCCGCTTCGGCCAGAAGGTCTCGGAGGAGATGAGGGCCCGGCTCATGGTCGGGATGGGCCAGAACGCGGGCGTCGTCGACGTCGGCGAGGGCTGGGCGGTCACCTTCAAGGTCGAGTCGCACAACCACCCCAGCTACATCGAGCCGTTCCAGGGTGCGGCGACCGGCGTCGGCGGCATCGTCCGCGACATCATCTCGATGGGCGCGCGCCCCGTCGCCGTCATGGACCAGCTGCGCTTCGGCGACATCTCCGACCCCGACACCGCCCGCGTCGTACACGGCGTGGTCAGCGGCATCAGCTTCTATGCCAACTGCCTGGGACTGCCGAACATCGGCGGCGAGACCGTCTTCGATGCGGTGTACCAGGGCAACCCCCTCGTCAACGCCCTCGCGGTCGGCGTCATGCGCCACGAGGACATCAAGCTCGCCAACGCGACCGGCGCCGGCAACAAGGTCGTGCTCTTCGGGGCGCGCACCGGCGGCGACGGCATCGGCGGCGCGTCGATCCTGGCATCCGACACCTTCGCCGAGGGCGGCCCGACCAAGCGCCCCGCGGTCCAGGTGGGCGACCCGTTCGCCGAGAAGGTGCTCATCGAGTGCTGCCTCGAGCTCTACAAGGACGAGCTCGTCGAAGCCATCCAGGACCTCGGCGCCGCCGGCATCTCGTGCGCGACGAGCGAGCTCGCCGCCAACGGCGGGTCGGGCATGCGCGTCGACCTCGAGAACGTCCTGCTGCGCGACCCCTCGCTCACCCCCGAGGAGATCCTCATGAGCGAGTCGCAGGAGCGCATGATGGCGATCGTCGCGCCGGAGAAGCTGGATGCCTTCCTCGCGGTGACCGGCAAGTGGGACGTCGAGACGAGCGTCCTCGGCGAGGTGACCGGCGACGGCCGGCTGCAGATCTTCTGGCACGGCGAGCAGATCGTCGACGTCGACCCCTCGACGGTCGCCGTCGACGGCCCCGTCTACGAGCGCCCCGTCGCGTACCCGACCTGGATCGACGCCCTCCGCGACGACTCGGCATCCGCCCTCCCGCGCACCGACGACCCGGATGCCCTGAAGGGGCAGTTCCTGCAGCTGCTCGGCAGCCCGAACCTCGCCGACACGAGCTGGGTGACCAACCAGTACGACTACTACGTCATGGGCAACACCGCCCTCGCCTTCCCCGACGACGCGGGCATGATCCGCGTCGACGAGGAATCCGGCCTCGGCTTCGCGATCGCCACCGACTGCAACGGCCGCTACTGCCAGCTCGACCCGTACGCGGGCGCGCAGCTCGCCCTCGCCGAGGCGTACCGCAACGTCGCCGTGACGGGCGCGGCGCCCACCGCGGTCACCGACTGCCTGAACTTCGGCAGCCCGGAGAACCCCGAGGTGATGTGGCAGTTCGGCCAGGCGGTCGACGGCCTCGCCGACGCCTGCCTCGAGCTCGGGGTCCCGGTCACGGGCGGCAACGTCAGCTTCTACAACCAGACCGGCGACGTGCCGATCTTCCCGACGCCCGTCGTGGGCGTCCTCGGCATCATCGACGACGTCGCCCGCCGCATCCCGAGCGGGTGGCAGGATGCCGGCGAGAACATCTACCTCCTCGGCGTCACCGCCACGGAGCTCAGCGGCTCGGCGTGGGCCGGCACCGTGCACGGTCACCTCGGCGGTCGCCCGCCGGCCGTCGACCTCGCGGCGGAGAAGCGGCTCGCCGCCCTCATCCAGGCCGCCTCGCAGCAGGAGCTCGTCTCCAGCGCCCACGACCTCTCGTCGGGCGGACTCGCGCAGGCGCTCGCCGAGGCCGTGATGCGCTTCGGCGTCGGCGCCCGCGTGTGGCTGACGGAGATCATGGAGCGCGACGGCGTGGATGCGGCGACGGCCCTGTTCAGCGAGTCGACCGGTCGCGTCATCGTGTCCGTCCCGCGCGAGGAGGACGTCAAGTTCCGCGGCCTGTGCGAGGGGCGCGGCTATCCGGTCCTGCGGATCGGCGTCACCGACCCCGCCGCCGACGGCGACGAGGCGGCGCTCGAGGTGCAGGGGCTGTTCACGCTGACCGCGTCGGAGCTGCGTGCCGTGTCGACCGCGACGCTGCCGGCCGCCTTCGGAGCGACCGTCTCCGAGCCCGTAGGCTGAGGGCCATGAGCGATCAGGACGAGTACGCCGGCATGTCCGAAGCCCGCACCCGCCGCACCCGGATCGTGGCGTGGGTCGTCATCGCCGCCCTCATCCTGGTGGGCGGCGGAGCGACGGTCCTGGCCCTGATCTTCGGCTGACCCGTCTCTCCCCGCGCGTCACCCCACCCCCGCGTCGCGCCCCCGGCTCGCCCCACCCCGGCTCGCCCCACCCCGCCGAGTGTCCACGACGCGCGGCGGAGCGCGGCCCGCGCGCCGCGCGTCGTGGACACTCGACCCAGTGGAGGGGCGAGGGGCGAGGGGGCGAGAGGCGGGGGCTCCCGGAGCGCTTTCAGGCATGCTGGATAGCATGAGCCTGTGGATCCCGTATGGGCGGCGCTCGCCGAGTTCTGGTGGATCGGCCCGAGCGTGATCGGCGCCGGCGCCCTCGGCTGGGCGGGTCTGCGCGGGCAGCGGGGCGCGAAAGCCCGCCGTCTCGCCTACACCGCGTCGCTCGACGCCCTGCGCGCCGCACGGCAGGATGCCGCGACCGCCCGCGTCGCCGCACGGGTCGCCCGCGCCGAGCTGGCCCGCGCGCAGGCCGACCGCGCGGCCGGCCGTGCGAGTTCGAGCGACGTCGCGTCGGCGCGACGCGAGCTCGACCGCGCGCAGCGCGAGACGAAGGCCGCGGCGGCGACCCTCCGGGCGCGCCGGGCGACGGTCTCGGCGGAGCGGGTCGCCCTGGGGCGACGCGTCACCCATCCGTCCGATCTCCCGCTCGCGCGCCTCATGGCCGAGGACGACGCCGTGTCCGCCCGCTTCATGGAGTACGAGACCGACCCGGCGCGCATCCTCGCCTTCCCCGCGATGAGCGACGCGCGCGTGCCGATGACCGCAGCCTTCCTCGCCGAGCTGCGGACCACGCGCGCGCTCCGGCCCGCATCGGCGGATGCCCGCATCACGCCCGCGCAGTTCAGTGCGTACCGCGACGGCGTCACCCGGTTGGCGCGCGCCTTCCAGGCCGCCGAGGCGGAGGCGTGGCGCCTCGCCCGCGCCGAGGGCTCCGTCCCTCCGAGCGGCCCGGGTCCCGACCGCGACGCGACGCCCGCCGCGTGGGTCGTCTCCGCGCAGGAGATCGCACAGAACCTCACCCAGACGGTGCTCGCGCGCGGCGCGGAGGCCCTCGCCCGCGCGACCGCGGCCCGCGGCGGCTCCGACTCGCCCCGCACCTCCGACCCGCGTCCCGCTCCGGACTCGCCCCGCACCTCCGAATCGCGCCCGGCCCCCGGGCCCGACCGCACCCCCGGTTCCCCCCGTACACCCCGCACACCGACGGCGGATGCATCGCCGCCGCGCCCCGGCGAGGGCACGGGCGACGGCACGGACGGCGGCGCGCCGGGCCGTGGCGAGACCACCCCGCCGCCGACGTGGCCGATCCCCTCGCGCCGCACCCGGCCGCCCGGCGATTGAGTCGTCGTCGGAGACGTGCGATGCCGGGGCGTAGGCTGACACCGTGAGCGGGTTCTGGACCTTCGCGGGCGAGTATTGGTGGCTCGTGTTCCCGGTGATGGCCGTGCTCGGCGGGTTCGCCAAGCGGTGGGAGCTCGGCGCGCGCTCGCGCCACAAGCGGCGCCTCGAGATCCTGCAGGCGAAGGCGGCCCTCAAGGCGGCGCAGGCGCCCCGACAGGTGGCCTCCGCGGCGGAGCCGAAGCCGATCACGAAGCCGTCGCCGACCCAGCCGCAGCTCGAGAAGCTGTTCGCCGAACACGACGGCGTCACCTCACGCTGGCTGGAGTACGAGCTCGACGTCGCGAAGCTCATCGCCTATCCGACGATCAGCGACGGACGCCAGCCGCTGACGGCTGCCTTCCTGCGGGCGAAGAAGACGGCGGACCGTCTGCGTCCCGCGTCGCCGAAGGCCCACCTCACCGATCAGGAGCTCGCCGCCTACGCGAACGCGGTCACCGAGTACGAGGTCGCCTTCGACGTCGCCGAGCGCGAGGCGCGCCGGCTGAAGGACTCCGACTTCTCCGAGACCGAGCGCAAGCGCCTCAAGACCGCGCAGCAGCTCCTGTCGGTCGCCGTCGACGGTGGCGCGACCCCGGCCGAGCGCCAGGTCGCCTACAAGCGCGTCCGCGAAGAGCTGGAGGGGCTCATCGTGGTCTCGGACGACGCGATCACCGTGCTCGAGGAGAAGGTGGCGCTGCCCCTGGAGGAGTCGGGGAGCACCCGCCCGGACGACGGACGGGGCCCGGCCGCGGCCGCACCCCGTCCGTGAGGACCGCCGTCAGGACGTGAGGGAGTCCACCCACTCGCGGTTCTCGTCGATCCATGCCTTCACGACGGGACCGTAGTCGTCGCTCGAGCCCGCGTTGAACATCGCGTCCTCCAGGGAGTACAGCTTCTCGCTCGGCATCCGGAACCCCGAGATCCAGCCGTGGACCTCGGGGAAGTCCTGCGCGAACGACGTCGCGGCGACCGAGTGGATGCTCTCCGCCGCACCCAGCAGACCCTTCGGGTCCTCGAGGTCCTTCACCGGGAAGGCGTTGTAGGCCCAGTGCGGGCGCCAGAGCGTCACGGCGATGTTCTGGCCGGCGTCCGTCGCCTTCTTCAGCTCGGCGAGCATCGCCGGCGTCGACGACTCGACGAGGTCCATCTTCTCGAGGCCGTACCCCGGCACGACGTCGTCGCCCGTGATGCGCATGAGGCCGGACCCCGGCTCGATGCCGACGATCCGTCCGCCGAACGCGTCGGCGGATCCGGCGAGCTCGTCGAGGGAGGAGATGGGGGCGTCCTCGTTGACCGCGACGGTCAGCTTCGCCTCGTCGTTCCAGGCGCCGAGGTCCTCGACCTTGTCGCCGTACTGCTCCATGTAGTCGGCGTGGGTCGTGGGCAGCCACGTGTCGAGCACGACGTCGAAGTCGCCTCGGGTGAGCCCCAGATAGACGGGCGCGACGTCGGCGTACGTGAGCGTCACGTCATAGCCCTTGTCCTCGAGGATCGCCTGCCACAGGTGGCTGGCGGCGATCCCCTCGTCCCAGCCGTTGAACACGGCGATCTCGACGGGCCGGTCGGCGGGACCATCCGCGGTCCCGGAGCCGCCGGCACCCCCCGTGCCGGAGGCGCATCCGGCGAGGGTGAGAGCGGCGGCGCCCGCCAGGGCGAGCGTGCTCAGAACGTTCCTTCTCTTGGTCATCATGGCGTCCTCTCCGTCCGTGTGCTGTGCACGGACCGGTCGTCGACTGATGGGCGCGGAGTCTCCGCGCCCCCGGCGAGTGATGAGCTCGCCCGGTCTGTGGGGTGTGGGGGTCGGCGCGCGGACGCGCTCTCAGGCGGTGGCCGGCACGCGGGCATCCGCCGCATCGTCCGTGTCGCGGGCCGGCGTCGCGCGCGCGCCCGTCGTCCGTCGGCGGCGGTCGCCCCGGCCGAGGCCGGAGGTGATCCGGTCGAGGATCATCGCGATGATGACCACGGAGATCCCGGCCTCGAAGCCGAGCCCGACGTTGATGCGCCCGATCGCCGCGACGATCTCGCCGCCGAGGCCGCCCGCTCCGACCATGCCCGCGATGACGACCATCGACAGGCTCAGCATGATCACCTGGTTCACTCCGGCCATGATCGAGGGCAGCGCGAGGGGGAGCTGGATCTGGCGAAGGACGCGTCCGGGCGTCGCGCCGAACGCCTGACCGGCCTCGACGACCTCGGGGTCCACGCCGCGGATGCCGAGCTCGGTGAGCCGGACGCCGGGCGCGAGGGCGAACATGATCGTGGCGATCATGCCGGGCACCGCTCCGACCCCGAAGAAGATGATCGCCGGGATCAGGTAGACGAAGGCGGGCATCGTCTGCAGGAAGTCGAGCACGGGTCGCACGACGCGCGACACCGCGCCGCTGCGGGCGGCCGCGATGCCGAGCGGGATCGCGATCACGATCGCGACGATCGCCGCGACGAGCACGAGTGCGAGGGTGTCCATCGCGTTGTCCCACTGGTCGACCCCCACGATCACGAGGAGGCCGAGCGCCGTGCCGAGGGCGAGCCTCCAGCCGCGGGCCGCGAAGGCGATCGCCGCGAGGACCAGGATCACGATCCAGAAGGGCGGCGCGCTCAGCGCCGTCTCGAGCCCGCCGTACACGGCACGCAGGACGGTGGCGACGGCGTCGAAGAACCCGCCGAAGACGTCGCCGAGGACGTCGACGACCGCCTCGGCGACCGTGCCGAGGGGAATCCGGAAGCCATCCATCAGCGGGCTCCTTCCGTCGCGGCGTCCACGAGCGGGGTGAACTCGGCCACCATGTCGATGGGCGACTGCACGATCGG
Source organism: Microbacterium sp. MMO-56 (assembly GCF_037146215.1). Taxonomy (NCBI): domain Bacteria; kingdom Bacillati; phylum Actinomycetota; class Actinomycetes; order Micrococcales; family Microbacteriaceae; genus Microbacterium; species Microbacterium sp. MMO-56. Next base: position 111,168 of record NZ_JBBCVW010000006.1, on the reverse strand, counting down.
CATCTCACGTGTCGTCGCGGGCACGTTTCCGAGCGCCGCGAGGAGCGTCACGCGCGGGATGACGCCGAGCAGGCGACGGTTCTCGTCGACGACGGCGAGGGGCACCGTGGCCTCGACGGCGGTCTCGACGATTTCGGAGAGCAGGTCGTCGGGCCCGACGCTCGGAACGGCGGTCTCGACGATCTGACGGAGATCGGTCTGCCCGGCCTTGACGGCCCGGATGACCGCGCGGTCGGTGACGACGCCGACGAGCCTCCGGTTCTCCGTCGCGAAGACGGCGCCGACCTGCTGGGAGCGCAGGGTCCGGAGGGCGCCGCGGACGCCCGCGCTGAGCGGCGTCGTCTGGTGCGGGGGCTCCATGACTGACGCCGCGGTCAGCACACGGGCGCGATCGACGTCCTGCACGAACTGCGCGACGTAGTCGTTGGCGGGATCGGTGAGGATCTCCTCGGGCGTCCCGTTCTGCACGATGCGGCCGTCGCGCATGACCGCGATGCGGTCGCCGAGGAACATCGCCTCGTTGAGGTCGTGCGTGATGAACACGATGGTGCGTCCGAGCTCGCGCTGCAGCTCGACGAGCTGCTCCTGCATCTCGCGGCGGATGAGCGGGTCGAGCGCCGAGAAGGCTTCGTCCATGAGCAGGATGCCGGTGCCGGCGGTGAGCGCCCGGGCGATGCCGACCCGCTGACGCATGCCCCCGGAGAGCTCCTCGGGCAGGGCGTGTGCGCGGTCGGCGAGACCGACCCGCTCGAGCACCTCCAACGCGCGGCGGCGGCGCTCCGTCTTGCCGACGCCCTGGATCTCTAGCGCGTAGGCGGTGTTGTCGAGCACGCTCAGATGCGGCAGCAGGGCGAAGTGCTGGAACACCATCGAGACCTCTTCGCGGCGGATCGCGCGCAGTTCGCCGGTGGATGCCGTGGTCACGTTCCGGCCGTCGATGACGACCTCGCCGGCGGTGGGCGCGAGCAGACCGTTGAGCATGCGGATGATCGTGGACTTGCCCGACCCGGACAGTCCCATGATCACGAAGATCTCGCCGGGCTGGACCGTGAAGGAGGCATCGATGACGGCGGCGGTCCCGGCGTCGGCGATCTCGCTGCGGGACTGCCCGGCGCGCAGCCGGGCGACGGCATCCTTGGGATTGCGGCCGAAGACCTTGTACAGGTTCTTCGCCTCCAGAGCGGGCCGCGGCAGGGACGGCCCGGTGGCGGAGTCGACGCGCGCGGCGTCGAGGACGGGTGAGTCGGACACGGAACACCTCGGCAGCCCGGTGCACAGGCTGCATCGGTCACGCCCGGGTGGCGGCCTCCCGGCGCGACCTCCGCTGTCGAGGACGCACTCGGCGCCGGATGTCGGACCCGGCGCACGGGCCGCCGACCGTACGCTCACCGGTCTGGCCGCCCCGGAACACCCGGGCCTGCCACCGGCGACCGCGGACTGGTCGAACGGAGCCCCCTCCGGGGCCGTCGTCCAGGCTTGCATCGCATCACGCGCCGTGCAAATTCGCGTCATCGCGCCCGCCGCGCTATCACGCGCATGCGCACGCGCGCCGCCGAGGCACGAGTGCTTGACGATCGGAAGGTTATGTGGTTCATTAGTCATGTAACTAACCAACACACGAGGAGTGACCGTGCTGATCGACGATGGCAGGCCGATCTTCGTGCAGATCGCGGAGAGCGTCGAGGATGCGATCCTCGGCGGCAGCCTCGCCGAGGACGACCGCGCGCCGTCGACCAACGAGCTCGCCGCCTTCCACCGCATCAACCCGGCCACCGCCGCGAAGGGCGTCAACCTGCTGGTCGACAAGGGGATCCTCGTCAAGCGTCGCGGGATCGGGATGTTCGTCGCCGCCGGCGCGCGCGACCGCCTGCTCTCCGAGCGCCGCTCCGCCTTCGCCGACCGCTTCGTCGATCCGCTGCTCGCCGAGGCTCGTGCGCTCGGACTCGGACCCGACGACCTCGCCGCCCTCGTCCGCGAGCGCGCCGCCGAGCGCGCCGCACAGACCCCCACGGAAGGAATCTCACGATGAACGTCATCGAGGTGAGCCACCTCACCAAGCGCTACACGGACACCCTCGCCCTCGACGACGTCAGCGTCGCCTTCCGCGAGAACGCCATCTACGGTCTGCTCGGGCGCAACGGCGCCGGCAAGACGACCCTCATGACCCTCCTCACGGCGCAGAACTTCCCGACCTCGGGTCAGGTGCGCGTGTTCGGCGAGGACCCCTACGAGAACGCCGCCGTCCTGCAGCGCATCTGCTTCGTGCGCGAGGGCCAGCGCTACCCCGACGACGCACTCCCCTCCCACGCCTTCCGCGTGGCACGGCTCTTCTTCCCGAACTGGAGTCAGGACCTCGCCGACGACCTCGTCTCGGCCTTCGGGCTCCCCCTGAAGACGCGGATCAAGAAGCTCTCACGCGGTCAGCTCTCGGCCGTCGGAGTGATCATCGGGCTCGCCTCCCGAGCGGAGCTGACGTTCTTCGACGAGCCGTACCTGGGCCTGGATGCCGTCGCCCGGCAGGTCTTCTACGACCGCCTGCTCGAGGACTACGCCGAGCACCCGCGCACCGTCATCCTCTCCAGCCACCTGATCGACGAGGTGTCGAACCTGCTCGAGCGGGTCGTCGTGATCGACGAGGGCAGGATCCTCCTGGATGAGGACACCGACGAGCTGCGCTCGCGCGCGACGACCATCGTCGGCGACGCCGCCGCGATCGACGCGTTCGTGCAGGGCCGCGAGGTCATCCACCGGGAGCACCTCGGGCGGGTCGCGAGCGTCACGGTCCTCGGAGCGCTCGGCCCGCAGGAACGTGCGCGGATCGCCGAGGCGGGCCTGGAGCTCTCGCCCGTCTCGCTCCAGCAGCTCGTCGTGCGGCTGAGTCAGCACCGCGCATCCCCCGCGTCACCCGACGCGTTCGCCTCGGAAGGAGCACGGCGATGAGCCGCACACTGAACGTCGTCCGCATGCAGCTGGTCAATCGACAGACCTTCATCTGGGTGCCGCTGCTCGTCCTGGGCGGCTCCCTCGTGGTGTCGGTGGGGATCTGGGTGATCCTCCGGAACGGAGGCGTCGAGGTGACGATGGTCGGCGGCGGAGCCCAGGCCCCGCTGTGGTACTTCCTGATCGTCGGCGTCCAGGCCCTCACACTGACCTTCCCGTTCTCGCAGGCGATGAGCGTCACCCGTCGGGAGTTCTACCTCGGCACCCTCCTCACGGCCGGCATCACGAGCGGCATCCTGGCGGTCATGTTCGTCGTGGGCGGAGCGATCGAGATCGCGACCGGCGGATGGGGCGTCGGGGGGTACTTCTTCGCGCTGGACTGGCTGTGGACGGCGGGTCCCGCCGCCGCGGGCCTGTTCTTCTTCGTCATCGCCATGTTCGCGTTCGTCCTCGGGTTCTTCTTCGCGACCGTCTACAAGCGGTTCGGCAACCTGTGGCTGACCGTCCTGATCATCGGGTTCGCGCTCGCGCTGCTCGCGGTCGTGTGGACCATCACCGCGACCCGCTCCTGGGTACCGGTGATGACCGCCATCGTCGAGGGCGGCGTCGTGGGACTCACCCTGGGCGTCGCGGTCGCGACGATCGCGATGGCGGCGGTGTCGTACCCGGCGCTGCGCCGCGCCGTCCCCTGATCCGGGGCTCAGCGATCGGCGGTCGCGGGCGCGTCGGCGCCGGCGGCCGCCGCGTGATGACGGATGACCTCGGCGACGACGAAGTTGAACCACTTCTCGGCGAACTCGGGATCGAGGTCGGCATCCTCGGCGAGGCGGCGCAGCCGCGCGATCTGCTGCTCCTCGCGCGCCGGGTCGGACGGCGGCATCCCGTGCCGGGCCTTGAGGACGCCCACCTGCTGCGTCGCACGGAAGCGCTCGGCGAGCATGTGGATGAGCGCCGCGTCGATGTTGTCGATGCTGCCGCGCAGGCGCCGCAGCGTCACGGTCGGATCGGCCTCGTCGGTCATGCGTCGAGCCTATCGCGCCCTAAAGTGTGAGCCATGAGAGCTCGCCGCGCCCACCGGGGGATCGCCGCCTCCGCCCCGTCTCCCGCCCCCGCGTCGGTCGACGCCGACGTGCCGGCCGAGCCGCCGGCCGCGCGGACGTTCTGGGCCTATCTCAACCGCCCCTTCGGCGTGGGCTTCTTCCTCACGCTGGGCGGACTGGTCGCCCTCGCCTTCGGGATGGCGATCACGAACCTCGTGACCATCTGGATCTACATCGCCTTCGCCCTGTTCGCCGCGCTGGGGCTCGATCCCCTCGTGCGCCGGCTGGAGCGTCACCGCGTCGGGCGCGCGTGGGGGATCGTGATCGTCTACTCCGTCCTGGTCCTATTCCTCGTCGGCGTGCTGTGGCTGATCATCCCCACGGTGGTCACGCAGATCGCGCAGTTCGTCCGCGACGTGCCCCAGATGATCGGCGACTTCCAGCGCAGCGACGTCTACGCCTGGATCCACGAGCGCTTCGGCGATCAGGCCGCCGGCCTGCTCGCGCAGCTGCAGAAGTTCATCAGCGATCCGAGCAACATCGCCACGATCGGCGGCGGGGTCCTCCAGGTCGGTGCGACGATCGCCAGCGGTCTGTCGGGGCTGGTCATCATCATCGTCCTGAGCCTCTACTTCCTCGCGTCGCTCGATCAGATCAAGGCCGCCTTCACCCGGCTGTGGCCCGCGCGCAGCCGCGCGTTCATCGGCGACATGACCGAGGAGATCACCGGCTCGGTCGGCTCGTACCTGGGCGGGATGGTCGTGCTCGCCTTCTTCAACTCCGTGATGACGTTCATCCTGTACAGCGTGCTCCAGCTGCCCTTCCCGCTGCTGCTGGCGGTCATCGCGTTCTGTCTGACGATCATCCCCCTCGTCGGAACGGTGATGTTCTGGGTGGTCGGCTCGGTCGTCGCCCTGTTCAGCAGTCCGATCGCCGCCCTCGTGTTCGCCGTCCTCTACCTCATCTACATGCAGATCGAGGCATACGTCCTGACGCCGAAGGTCATGAGCAAGGCGATCGCGGTCCCGGGGTCGCTCGTGGTCATCGGTGCGCTCGTCGGCGGCACGCTCATGGGCCTGCTGGGCGCGCTGGTCGCCATCCCGGTCACGGCGTCGATCCTCCTCATCATCAAGAAGGTCTACATCCCGCGACAGGACGCCAAGGTCTGACGCGTCATCGGCGGTCGCTCAGCAGCCGCGTCGGGGCGGGAGCCTCGACGCGTCGGCGGACGCGGCCGACGACGCCCGTGCGCTCGTCCAGGGCGAGAGAGGCGACCTCGTCGGAGCGCTGCCCCGCGACGAGCACGGTGTCGCGCTCGACGACGTGGTGGCGCGGCCACACGACGCCCGACTCGACCACGGCGACGGGGGCGAGTCGAGAACCGCCGTCGCCGACCCGGAGGCTCGCCAGCACGTCGGTTCCGCGGACGCCGACGACGACGACCCGCCCGTCTCGACTGAGGGCGATCTCCGCGGCCGCGTCGCGCCCCGGCACGGTACCCGCCCCGAGCCCGCTCCCGGACACGAGCCGCCAGCGCTCCGCGACGGGCGCGGCGGGATCCGGCGTCAGGACGAAGACCTCGAGCGAGTCCTCCGTGACGACGTACAGGTGCCCGCTCGGGTGCCATACCGCGTGACGCGGCCCGCACCCGCGGGGCAGGACGACCCGCTGGGTCTCGCGCAGCCCGCCCGCGGCGACCACCCAGAACCGGACGAGGTCGAACCCGAGGTCGGTCGTGGCGACGACACCGCCGGGGAGGAGGACGGCCTGGTGCGCGCGGGAACGCCGCGCGGGCTGCTCGGAGACGGAGTCCGCCGCGTCGGCGGACGGAGCGGACGGGGTGGGCGGGGCAGTCCCGGGGCCCGTGCCTCCCGGCGACCCGAACAGCGGCAGATCGCCGAACGCCGCCAGGTCGAGGAGCCCCGCCGGCTCGTCCGTTCGCGGGTGCGCGCCCCCGTCCTCGGCGTAGGGATCCGACGCGGCGGGCGCGATGCTCGCCGCCCCGATGCGCCCCTCCGCGCTGAGGGGGTACCGGACCACGCGGCCGTCGCCCCAGCACGACGCGATGAGCGCGGATCCGTCCGGCGCCACGGCGACGTGGCAGACGAGCTCGCCGGCGGCGACCGCGTCGCCCAGGGGCGCGAAGGACTCCTCGCCGGAGCGGGCGAGGGCGCGGACCGTGCCCTCGCCCTCCTGGGCCGCGTAGAGGACGTCGCGCGTCGGATGCGCCGCGAGCCACGACGGCGACGGGGCCGCCGCCGCCACGCCGCCGTAGGCGAGGTCGCCGCCCGCGAGCGGGTCGTCGGACGCGCCGGCCCTCAGCACGCCGATCCCGGCGGCCGCACCGCCGTCCTCGGGCCCGTAGCCGCCGAGCCAGAACCTCACGGGAGGCGTCCCGGCATCAGTCGACGAGGTCGTGACGCACGATGACCGCGTCGCGCGCCGGTCCCACGCCGATGACCGAGATGCGCGTACCGCTCATCGCCTCCAGCGCGAGGACGTAGTCCTGCGCCGCCTCCGGCAGCTCCTCGAAGGTGCGCGCGCCGGAGATGTCCTCCGACCAGCCGGGGAAGTACTCGAGGACGGGCGTGGCGTGGTGGAAGTCGCTCTGGTTGACCGGGACCTCGTCGAACCGCTCGCCGTCGACCTCGTACGCGACGCAGACCGGGATGCGCTCCAGGCCGGTCAGGATGTCGAGCTTGGTGAGCACGAGGTCCGTGATCCCGTTGATGCGGGTCGCGTACCGGGTGATCGGGGCGTCGTACCAGCCGACCCGGCGGGGACGGCCGGTGGTGGTGCCGAACTCGAACCCGCGCTTGCGCAGCCACTCGCCCTGCTCGTCGAACAGCTCGGTCGGGAAGGGTCCCGACCCGACGCGCGTCGTGTACGCCTTGACGATCCCGACGATGCGGTCGAGGCGGTTGGGGCCCACGCCGGAGCCGGTCGCGGCGCCGCCCGCGGTCGCGGAGGACGACGTGACGAACGGGTACGTGCCGTGGTCGACGTCGAGCATCGTGGCCTGTCCGCCCTCGAAGACGACGACCTCGCCGGCGTCCAGTGCGCGGTTCAGCAGCAGTCCGGTGTCGCAGACCATGGGGCGCAGGCGCTCCACGTAGGAGAGCAGGTCGTCGACGACCTCGTCGACCGTGATCGCGCGGCGGTTGAACACCTTGACGAGCAGATGGTTCTTCTGGTCGAGGGCTCCCTCGACCTTCTGGCGCAGGATGTTCTCGTCGAACAGGTCCTGGATGCGGATGCCCACCCGGTTGATCTTGTCGGCGTAGGTCGGTCCGATCCCCCGGCCCGTGGTGCCGATCATGCGCTTGCCGAGGAAGCGCTCGGTGACCTTGTCGAGAGTCCGGTGGTACTGCGTGATCACGTGGGCGTTGGCGCTGATCTTCAGCCGCGACGTGTCGAGCCCGCGGGCGTTGAGCGCCTCGAGCTCGCCGAAGAGGACCTCGAGGTCCACGACCACGCCGTTGCCGATCACGGCGGTGACGCCCGGGGAGAGGATGCCGGAGGGCAGCAGGTGCAGCGCGTACTTCTCGTCGCCGATGACGACGGTGTGACCCGCGTTGTTCCCGCCGTTGAACTTGACGACCCAGTCGGTGCGCTCCCCGAGGAGATCGGTGGCCTTGCCCTTGCCCTCGTCTCCCCACTGGACTCCGACGATCACGATGCCTGGCATGGGCTCACTCCCCCGTTTATCGGACGGTTACACCCCATCCTATCGGTGCGGCGCGCGGATGCCCCGGGCGCGTGACGGGCGCTGCGCCGACCGCTACGGTCGTGGCATGCCTGCGCCCCGTACCCGCGACGCCCTGTGGGGCGTCCTCCGCCTGACCGTCGCGGCGGCCATCGTCGCCGCCATCGTCGCGCAGCTGGTCCGATCCGTGTCCAACTCGCTCGCCGAGGGGTGGCCGGTCGGCGGCACGGTCGTCGACTTCTTCAGCTTCTTCACGATCCTCTCCAACGCGACATCCGTCGTCGTGCTCGTCGTGGGGGGTGTGATGCTGCTGCGCCCGGGCGCGCGCGACGGACGCGTCTTCGCGACGATCCTCGTCTGTGCGACGACCTACATGACGATCACCGGCCTCGTCTACAACACACTTCTGCGCGGAATCCCGCTTCCGCAGGGGGCCACGGTGCCCTGGTCCAACGAGATCCTGCACGTCTGGGCGCCGCTGTTCTTCGTCCTCGACCTGCTCCTCGCGCCGCGCCGTCGCGCGCTGCCCTGGTCGGCGGTGGGTGTCATCACGATCTTCCCGCTCGTCTGGCTCGCCTACACGCTCGTCCGCGGCCCGCTCGTCGTGAACTTCCGCACCGGGGACCCGTGGTGGTATCCGTACCCCTTCCTCGACCCGCACCTGCAGCCGTGGGGGTACGGCGGCGTTGCGCTGTACGCGCTCGCGATCGCGGCCGCCATCGTCGCGATCGGCGCGGTCGCCGTCGCGGTCGGTCGCGCACGCGGGCGGCTCGGCGGTGAAGCACGTTTGCGCGTGTCGCGCGAGCACCGATGACACGAATCGTCATCTGATTTCAGCGGCGGGCCCACGAGAGGATTGGATCGAGGGGATGATCTCCCTCGACCACGTCTCCAAGGCCTACGGCGGCCTCCCCGCCGTCGACGACGTGACGCTGGAGATCCCCACGGGCGAGATCTTCGGCGTCGTCGGGCAGAGCGGCGCGGGCAAGAGCACACTCGCGCGGATCGTCAACCTCCTCGAACGTCCCGATCGCGGCACCGTGACGGTCGACGGCACGGTGCTGACCTCGCTCAACCCCGCCGAGCTCCGACGCGCACGGCGGCGCATCGGCATGGTGTTCCAGCGATTCAACCTGCTCGGCAGCCGGACGGTGCGCGGCAACGTCGAGCTCGCCCTCGAGCTCGACGGCGCGCCGCGCGCGGAGCGCGCCTCCCGCGCGCAGGAGATGCTCGACCTCGTCGGTCTCGGCCATCGCGCGGACGCGTCGGTGCACGAGCTGTCCGGCGGTCAGCAGCAGCGCGTGGGCATCGCGCGCGCACTCGCGGCGCGCCCGACGGTGCTGCTCTCGGACGAGGCGACCAGCGCCCTCGACCCCGAGACCACGGCGTCGATCCTCGACCTCTACCGCCGCATCAACACCGAGCTCGGCCTCACGGTGCTGCTCATCACGCACGAGATGGAGGTCGTGAAGTCGGTCTGCGACTCGGCGGCGCTCATCGAGAACGGTCGGGTCGTCGAGACCGGTCGCCTGGTCGACCTCATCCGCACGCCCGGGTCGCGCCTGACCTCGCAGCTGTTCCCCATCGGTCCGGTCTCGGCGCACGTGCCCGAGGACGACGTCGTGATCGACATCACCTTCGCGGGCGGAACCGCCGATCGGCCGATCATCGCGCAGCTCGCGCGCGACCACGCCGTCGACGTGTCGATCCTGGGCGCCCTCATCGAGCAGATCGGCGGCACACAGGCCGGGCGCACGCGCCTGCAGCTGCCCGCCGAGGCATCCCGCGCGATCATCACCGACCTGCGCGGACAGGGCCTGCTCGTCGATGTGCTCCGCGGCGGCACGGGAGGCGCTTCATGAACGACCAGCTGATCCAGGTGCTCCTCGTCGCGACGGGCCAGACCCTCTACATGGTCGGCGTCGCGCTGCTGGTCACCATCATCGTCGGCCTTCCGCTGGGCGTGGTGCTCGTCGGCACCGAGCCGGGCCGCTTCCTCGATCGGCCGTTCGGCTCGCGCGCCGCCGGGGCGATCATCAACCGCACGCTCGACCTCATCGTCAACTTCGGCCGGTCCGTCCCGTTCATCATCCTGATGGTCGCCCTCATCCCGGTCACGCGCCTGATCGTCGGCACGTTCATCGGCCCGACGGCGGCGATCGTCCCCCTGTCGGTGGTCGCGATCCCCTTCTTCGCGCGCATGGTCGAGATCGCGATCAAGGAGGTCGACCCGGGCCTGCTCGACGTCGCCTCCTCGCTCGGTGCGAGCCGGTGGCAGCTCGTCGCCAAGGTCCTGCTCCCCGAGGCGGCCCCCTCGATGCTGCTCGGGTTGTCGACGACGGTCACGTCGATCATCAACTTCTCCGCGATGGTGGGCACGGTCGCCGGCGGCGGACTCGGCGATGTCGCGATCCGCTACGGCTATCAGCAGTACAGCTGGATCCACATCGTCTCGGTGATCGTCATCATCTTCGCGATCGTCATGATCCTCCAGGGCCTGGCGACCTGGGGCGCCCGGCGCCTGGCTCGACGCTCGCCGCGCCGTCGGACGCGCGCGACGACCGTCGCATCGTTCTGACTCCCGCTCTTCCCGCCCGATAGTTCTCCGAGAGGAACCACCATGTCCCGCACCTTCCGCCTGTCCGCCCTCGCCGCCGCGGCGGCCCTCGCCCTCACGCTCACGGGATGCGCGGGCTCGTCGCAGCCCGCCGCCACGGGGGACGCCGGTTCGCTCGGCACCCTCAAGGTGGGGGCGCTGCAGACCCCGGCCGGCGACATCCTGACGCACATCGCCGAGAACGGCGCCGCGGCGGCGGGCCTCACGATCGAGTTCGTGCCGTTCACCGACTACAACACCCCCAACACGGCACTCGTGGACGGCTCGATCGACGCGAACCTGTTCCAGAACGCGACGTTCCTGAAGACCTTCAACGAGAAGACCGGCTCCGACCTCGTGAGCGTCGGCGAGGCCTACCTGCCCTCCGCGGCGTTCTACTCGACGAAGGTGAAGAGCCTCGACGACCTCAAGAACGGCGCGTCGATCGCGATCCCGAACGACCCGACCAACGAGGGCCGCGCGCTCAAGCTGCTCGCCTCGAAGGGCGTCATCGAGGTGCGCGACGACGTGACGGACCTGTCCGGCATCACCGCGAACCCCCACGGGTTCGAGTTCAAGGAGATCGAGAACGCGACGCTCCCGCAGGCCCTGCCCGACGTGGACACGGCGTTCGTGACGATCTCGTTCGCGCTGCCGGCCGGCCTCACCTCGTCGGAGGCGATCCTGCTGGAGGGTTCCGACAGCGCGTACTACAACGTGCTCGCGACGCGCGCCGAGCTGAAGGACGACCCGCGCATCACCGCGCTCTACGAGCTGCTGACCTCCCAGGCGACGGCCGACTACGAGACGGACACCTGGGGCGGCCTGGTCGTCCCGGTCGTGAAGGGCTGAGTACCCCTCGCAACAGCTGCGGGGCGGGCGGCCCGTCGGGTCGCCCGCCCCGCGTCGATAGAATCGGAACCATGTCGAAGGTCCTTCAGTCCCTGCCCGTCGGCGAGCGCGTCGGCATCGCCTTCTCGGGAGGGCTCGATACCTCCGTCGCCGTCGCCTGGATGCGCGACAAGGGCGCCGTCCCGTTCACCTACACCGGCGACCTGGGGCAGTACGACGAGGACGACATCGCCTCGATCCCCGGACGCGCGCTGCAGTACGGCGCCGAGGCGTCCCGGCTGATCGACTGCAAGCCGCTGCTGGTGGAGGAGGGGCTCGTCGCGCTGTCGTGCGGCGCCTTCCACATCCGCTCGGGCGGGCGCACCTACTTCAACACGACGCCCATCGGGCGCGCCGTGACCGGCACGCTCCTGGTGCGCGCGATGAAGGAGGACGGCGTCGACATCTGGGGCGACGGCTCGACCTACAAGGGCAACGACATCGAGCGCTTCTACCGGTACGGCCTGCTCGCCAACCCGTCGCTGCGCATCTACAAGCCGTGGCTCGACGCCGACTTCGTCACCGAGCTGGGCGGTCGCAAGGAGATGAGCGAGTGGCTCGTCGCCCACGACTTCCCGTACCGCGACTCGGTCGAGAAGGCGTACTCCACGGATGCCAACATCTGGGGCGCCACGCACGAGGCGAAGACCCTCGAGCACCTCGACGTGTCCCTCGAGATCGTCGACCCGATCATGGGTGTGCGCTTCTGGGACCCGGCGGTCGAGATCGCCGCCGAGGACGTGTCGATCACGTTCGAGGCGGGACGCCCGGTCGCCGTCAACGGCGTCGAGTACGCGGATCCCGTGGCGCTCGTGCAAGAGGTCAACGCGATCGGCGGCCGCCACGGCCTCGGCATGAGCGACCAGATCGAGAACCGCATCATCGAGGCGAAGTCGCGCGGCATCTACGAGGCCCCCGGGATGGCACTGCTGTTCATCGCGTACGAGCGCCTCGTCAACGGCATCCTCAACGAGGACACCCTCGCGACCTACCACGAGCAGGGTCGCCGCCTCGGTCGCCTCATGTACGAGGGCCGGTGGCTCGAGCCGCAGTCGTTCATGCTGCGCGAGTCGATCCAGCGCTGGGTGGGCTCGGCCATCAGCGGCACCGTCACGCTGCGCCTGCGCCGCGGCGAGGACTACACGATCCTCGACACCGTGTCGCCGAACCTGTCCTACGCCCCCGAGAAGCTCTCGATGGAGCGCGTGGGCGACGCCGCCTTCGGGCCGGTCGACCGCATCGGCCAGCTGACGATGCGCAACCTCGACATCGCCGACTCTCGCGCGCGCCTCGAGCAGTACGCGGGCCTGGGCCTCATCGGCGGCGCGACGGCCGAACTCGTCGGCGAGCTCGCATCGGGTGCGGCACCGGGCATCACCGCGCACGCGGCGCCGTACGACGCGCGCCGCGAGGAGCTGGCGGAGGCGGTCGACGAGGCGTCCGAGTCGGCGTCGTTCGACTTCGGCGCCGACTGAGACGCGGCGCGGCGGGTCTCCCTCCCTCGCTTCCGCCCGGCCGGAAGAAAGACGACGGGCGCAATAACTTGCACATCAGTGTGCAGTTTCTTACACTCGTCGGGTGACCACGACCGCACCTCCCCGCCGACCGCGGAAGGACGCCGAGGCGAACCGCGCCGGCATCCTCCGCGCCGCGGCGACGACCCTCGCCGTCGACCCGAGCGCCTCGATCGACCAGATCGCGCGCGCCGCGGGACTCACCCGGCGCGCGCTGTACGGACACTTCGACGACCGTCAGGCACTCCTGGGCGAGCTGATCGCAGCGGGTGCGCAGCGCTTCAACGCGATCGCCGCCTCCGTCGACGACCCCCACCCTCCCCTCGCGCTCGCCCGGCTCACCGCATCGCTGTGGACGGCCGCGGCGCACGTCCAGGTGGCGGCCGCGCTCGCTCTCGACGAGGCGCGCGTCGAGCAGACCGCGACCGCGCTCGCACCGCTGCGGCGCACCCTGGCCGCCATCGTGCGTGCGGGGCAGGACGACGGCTCCCTGCGCACCGACATGGCCGCACCCACCCTCGCTCGGCTCATCGAGGAGACCGCGCGCGGGATCGTCACGAGGGTCGACGCCGCCTCGCCGGTCGCGACGTCGCTGGCCGTCCGGGCCGTCCTGAGCATCGCGGGCCTGTCCTGGCGGGAGGGCGATGCCCTAGTGTCCGCCCACCCCGAGCTGCTCGGGGAGTCCTGATGCGGATCCGGCTGGACGCGGTGACGAAGGGACGACGCGGCGAGGCGCTCCCCGAGACGACGCTCGCCTATCGGAGCGGGCGGGCGACCCTCGCCGTCGCCGAGACCGAGCAGCGCCCCACCGTCCTCGGTCTCATCGCCTCCGGGCGCATGCGGCCCGACACGGGGTCGGTCGCGCTGGACGACGCCTTCGACCGTCACGCCCGCGGGGCCCTCCGGCGGCGCATCGCGCTCGTCGATGCGCCCGACGTCAGCGACCCGGCGCCGAACATCGCGGTCGCCGGCGTCGTCGCCGAGGAGCTCATGTTCGCGGGGCTGGCCAGCGACCCGCTGTCGGCTCGCCGCTGGCTCGAGAAGTACGGCCTGCGCTCTTCGTCGCGCCTGCCGATCGGCGATCTCGACCCCGTCCCCCGCCTGAAGATCCTGCTCGAGCTGGCCGCCCTGCGGCCGGGGGTGGACGGCCTCGTGCTCGTGTCGCCCGACCGCCACGGCGGCGACCCGGCCCACTGGTGGGCCCTCGCGGAGGAGTTCGCCGCGCGCGGCCTCGCGGTCCTCGTGATCGCCGGGGCCGCGGCCTCCGCAGCCCTCACCGGCGCTCCGGCGGTACCCGCCCGCCCGCGGCCGAGCGGGATCCGCCTGCGCCGCGGCGCGAGCCTCGTCGCGCACGTCGCACGTCCGCCCCACCCGGCGCGCCGCCCGGACGATCACCCCGCCGACCACCCCGCCGAGTCCGGAGCACGCCGATGAAGATCCCCGCCATGATCGCCGCGGAACTGCGGCGCCTCACCGCGACGCGGATGTCCGTCATCGCGCTCGTGGCGCTGATGCTCGTCCCCGTCCTCTACGGCGGCGTGTACCTGTGGGCGAACCAGGACCCGTACGGCAAGTTCGCTCAGGTGCCGGTCGCCCTCGTCGACCTCGACGAGGGATCCGGGACCGGCGCGGATGCCACGACGTACGGCGACCAGGTCGCCGACCAGCTGATCAGCGGCGGCGCGTTCGATTGGCGGGCCCTCTCCGCGGACGCGGCGCGCGCCGCCCTGAGCGAGGGCGAGGTCGACTTCATCGTGACGATCCCCTCGGACTTCTCGGACGCTCTGACGTCGGCGGCGGGGTCCGCCCCCCGGCAGGCCACGATCGGCCTCGAGACGAACGATGCCAACAACTACCTCGCCTCCACGATCGGCACCCAGGCGGTCGAGAAGATCCGCCGCTCGGTCGCCGAGCTCGTGGGAGAGCAGGCGGCCTCGCGTCTGCTCGGCGCGCTGAGCGACATCCGCGCGCAACTGTCGACGGCCGCCGGAGGCGCCTCGACGCTCACCGACGGGGCGCAGCAGGTCGCCGACGGCAGCGGCAGCCTCGCCCAGGGCACCGCCGGTCTCGCCCAGGGCGCGGGCACCCTCACCTCGGGCGCGCAGCAGGTCGCGGGCGGCGCCGCGCAGGTCGCGGACGGCGCCGCGCAGGTCTCGCAGGGCACTGCCGTCCTGAGCGGGTATGCGGACCGCGCCGGAGCCGCCGGGCGAGACGTCGTCGACGCCCTCCCCCAGGCCCGCGCCGACATCGCCCGGCTGCTCGCCGAGCAGGGGGTCGATCAGGCGACGATCGATCGCGTCCTGGCCGCCCTCGATCCCATCGGCGACGCCGCACGCACCGGGAACGAGCGCCTGCAGGCGGCGGTGGGCCAGGTGGACCGCCTCGCCGACGGAGCCGCCCAGGTCGCGGACGGCGCCGCGCAGGTCGCGTCGGGCTCCCAGCAGGTCGCCTCGGGCTCCGCCGCCCTGACGGACGGGGCGAACCAGGCGGCGGCCGGCGCCGCCACCCTGGCGAGCGGAGCCGGGCAGGTCGCGGGCGGCGCCGCGCAGCTGCGCGACGGGCTCGCCGCGGGCGTGCAGGCGATCCCCGACACCGATGCGGCCACGCGCGACGCTCAGGCGAAGACGATCGCCGACCCCGTGACGATCTCGTCGAACGCACAGACGTCCGCCGGGGAGTACGGCGCCGGTCTCGCCCCCTTCTTCGCGGCGCTCGCGGGCTGGATCGGCATCTACGCGCTGTTCCTCATCGTGAAGCCGATCTCGCGGCGTGCGGTGACCGCACTGCGCTCGCCTATCCGCGTGACCCTCGCCGGCTGGCTCACCCCGGCCCTCCTGGGCAGCCTCGGCATGGTCGCCCTGTTCGGCGTGCTGTCCCTCGCCCTCGGCTTCCGTTTCGCCAATCCGCTCGGAACGCTCGGCATCCTCATGCTGGCCTCGTTCACCTACGCCTCGATCATCCTCGCGCTGAACGTCTGGCTGGGCTCGGTCGGTCAGTTCATCGGACTCATCCTGATGGTGCTGCAGCTGGTGACGGCGGGCGGCACGTTCCCCTGGCAGACGCTCCCGGCGCCGCTCGCGTGGCTGCACCACGTGCTGCCGATGGGATACGTCGTCGACGCGATGCGCCAGCTCATGTACGGCGGAGACCTCGCCCGCGTCGGCTCCGACATCGGCGTCCTGCTGGTGTGGATCGGCGCGGCCCTGACCCTCGCGGTGATCGGCGTGACACGGATGACGCACGGGCGGACCCTGCGCGATCTGCAGCCGAGCCTCATCGGCTGACGCCGGGCACCGGTTCGGTTAGCATGCGTTCACGGGCCCGGACGAGGGGGCGAGGGTCCGGGCCGTGAGCTCGCACGCCCCCCGGAAGGCGGTCCGGCGCGGATGTCCGATCTCCCCTCCCTCACGGGAGCCCACCGGACGGCGGTGGACGGCCCGGTGGACCAGCCCGTGGACCGCCCCGTGCGACGCCGTCGCCTCCGCCGCCGCCTCGCGATCATCGCGTACGCCGTGGTCGTGGGACTCACCGTGATCGCGCTCGTCGGCGCGGGCACCGTGGTGTGGACGATCCAGCGGTCGTTCCCTCAGCTGAGCGGCACGGTCGCCGTCGCCGGACTCGGAGCCGACGTCACGGTCGCGCGCGACGAGCTGGGCATCCCCACCATCGTCGCCGACACGCCGCACGATCTCTTCTACGCCCAGGGATACGTCCACGCGCAGGATCGCTTCTGGGAGATGGACTTCCGCCGTCACGTGACCTCGGGCCGACTCGCGGAGCTGTTCGGCGCATCCCAGCTGCCCACCGACCGGTTCCTGCGCACCCTCGGGTGGCACCGCATCGCGGAGCAGGAGGTCGCCGCCCTCGACGACACGACGCGCGGATACTACGAGGCCTACGCCGAGGGCGTGAACGCCTACCTCGCCGACCACCGGGGATCGGCGGCGTCCTTCGAGTACGCGGTGCTGGGCCTGCAGAACTCCGCGTACGAGATCGCCCCCTGGACGCCCGCCGACTCCGTCGCGTGGCTGAAGGCGATGGCCTGGGACCTCCGGGGCAACATCGAGGAGGAGATCGAGCGCGCGCTGCTGGCGCAGACGCGCACGCCCGCCGAGATCGCCGAGCTCTACCCCGCGTACCCCGCCGACCACCCGGTGATCGTCCCGACCATCACGACCGGCCTCGACCCCGTGGCCCCCGCCGTTCCGGCGTCCGCTGCGTCCGCGGACGCCGGTGCGCCGTCGGTGGCCGGCGCCGCGACCGGATCGGCCGCCGGGCCGGCGATCGTCTGGCGTGAGGCCGGATCGGTCCTCGACGCGGCCGCGGCGCTGCTGGGCGGCGTCGGCGAGGGAGTGGGGTCCAACTCCTGGGTGGTCTCCGGCTCGTATACGCAGAGCGGCATGCCTCTGCTGAGCAACGATCCGCACCTCGGCGCGTCGCTTCCGAGCGTGTGGCATCAGGTCGGTCTGCGGTGCCGCACGACGGGTCCGGAATGCCCGTTCGACGTGGCCGGATTCGGATTCTCCGGCGTCCCGGGCGTGATCATAGGTCACAACGCGGACATCGCCTGGGGGTTCACGAACCTGACCGCGGACGTCACCGACCTCTACCTCGAGAAGCTGGACGGCGACCGGTACTGGCGCGACGGTCAGCTCGTCCCCCTCGAGACCCGCACCGAGACCCTCCGCGTCGCCGGCGGAGCCGACGAGACCCTCGAGGTGCGCTCCACCGGGCACGGCCCGATCCTCTCCACGACGTCGGACGACCTGGCCCGCATCGCGGAGGATCCCTACACCGGGACGACCCACGCCGCCGAGTCCCCGGCGGACGCTCCCCCCGGCGAGTACGCCGTCGCGCTGCGGTGGACGGCGCTCGATCCCGGCACCGCGGCGCGGGCGATCTTCGCGTTGGACACGGCGCAGGACTTCACCGCCTTCCGCGCGGCGGCGGCCGACTTCGACGTGCCCGCGCAGAACATGATCTACGCCGACCGTCACGGCGACATCGGCTATCAGACGCCGGGCCGGCTGCCGATCCGCGGCGCGGGCGACGGGACCATGCCCGCCCCGGGGTGGGACTCGGCCTACGACTGGACGGGGTTCATCCCCTTCGACGATCTCCCCGTCGTCCTGAACCCCGACCGCGGGTTCATCGTCACCGCGAACAACGCGGTCGTCGGTGCCGACTATCCGTACGTCCTCGGGTCGGACTGGGACGCGGGCTGGCGCGCCGCGCGCATCACGGACCTGCTCGAGCGCGCGATCGCGAGGGGCGACGTCTCGGCCGACGACATGAGCAGCATCCAGGCCGACCAGGAGTTCTGGATGGGTAAGCGCCTCAGCACCGCGTACAGCGGCATCACGCTCGACGACCCGAAGGCGCAGCGAGCGCTCGATCTGCTCGCCGGATGGGACGCGCAGAACGACGCCGAGTCGTCGGCCGCCGCGTACGCGAACGTCCTGTGGGACGAGCTCGCGCAGGACCTCTTCTCGCGACGCGACGACCCGGTCGGTCTCTCCGGGCAGGACCGCCTCTTCGTGGTCATCGACCGGCTCCTCGACGAACCGCAGTCTCCCTGGTGGACCAATCCCACGATCGGGGTCGCGGATCAGCACGGGATGCTCGTGCGCGCCGCGACGGACGCGTACGCACGCCTCGTCGCGCTTCAGGGCGACAACCCGGACGCCTGGAGCTGGGGCGACCTGCACACGATCACCCTCACGAGCGGCACGTTCGGCGAGAGCGGCATCGCGCCGATCGAGTGGCTGTTCAACCGCGGGCCGTTCCCCGCGGGGGGAGGGTCCTCGGTCGTGGACGCGACGGGCTGGCAGCTCGGCAGCGGCGGTTTCGCGATCTCGACGGTGCCGTCGATGCGGATGACGGTGGACCTCGCCGACCTCGACGCCTCGCGATGGAACCACCTCACGGGGACGAGCGGCCACGCCTTCCACCCGAACTACACGGACCAGTTCGAGACGTGGCAGGCGCAGCGGCAGACGCCCTGGACCTTCACCCTCGAGCGTGTCCTGGCGTCGGCCACCGACACGCTCGTGCTCACCCCCGGGCGCTGAGAAGGCCGTCGTCAACCCCCTGAGGACCGCGCGAGGTGCGGCCTAGCATGGGGAGGGACCCGGAGGTTTCCCATGGCGACGGCCACCACCCGACTGTTCGACTGCTCCCCCGATGACGTGTTCGCCGTCCTCGGAGACGGATGGATCTATCCCACCTGGGTCGTCGGCGCCGCCCGGATGCGCGACGTCGACCCCGAGTGGCCCGCCGAGGGCGCGCGGCTGCACCACTCGCTCGGGCTGTGGCCCGTGCTCATCGACGACACCACGGAGGTCGTCGAGTGGACGCCCAGCCGTCGCATGCGCCTGCGGGCGAAGGCGGGCGCTGCGGGACGCGCGGTCGTCGTCATCGAGGTGCGACCCCGGGGCGACGGCTGCGTCGTGCGCGTCGGCGAGGAGCCGGTCGGAGGCCCCGCCCGGCTCCTCCCCCGGTTCCTGTGGGCTCCGCTCCTGCACGCGCGGAACGTGGAGACGCTGCGACGGCTCGCCCATCTCGCCGAGGGGCGCGCACGCGAGCGCGAGGCCGGCGTCGACCACGCCCGTCGATCCGTGCCGGACCCTGCGGAGGGTCGGCCCCGGCCCGACGCCGCAGCCGATGCCGCAGAGGCGACCGACGCGACGCGCGCCGCCGCCGGCTCCGCCGCGGAGGGGGTGTGACCGACGTCGAGGTCGTGGGGTCGGGCCCGAACGGCCTGGCCGCGGCCGTGACCCTCGCCCGGGCGGGCCTGTCCGTGCGCGTGTACGAGCGGATGTCGGGCTGGGGCGGCGGTGCGGCGACGCGCGAGGACGTGGCGGCCGGATTCCACCACGACACCTGCTCGGCGGTGCATCCGCTGGCCGTCGCGTCGCCCTTCTTCCGGGCCTTCGGCCTCGCGCGCCGCGTCGAGTTCCTGACGCCGGAGATCTCCTTCGCCCACCCCCTCCCGGCCTCCGCGGGCGGCTCGGGCATCGCCTATCGCGACCTCGACCGCACCGTCGCCGAGCTCGGACGCGACGGCGGCGCCTACCGACGCCTGCTCGAGCCGCTCGCCGATCGGGCCCGCGAGATCGCGCGCGTCACCGGATCGTCCCTGCTGCGGGTGCCGCCGCATCCGATCGTCACCGCCCGCTTCGGCGTCCGCGCCCTGTGGCAGGGCGGCCCGGCGTGGAACGCGGGCTTCTCGGGCGAGGTCGCCCCGGCGATGATCACCGGCGTCGCGGCCCACGCCATCTCGCCCCAGCCGGGCCTCATCGGCGCCGCGGCGGGGCTCGCGCTGCAGGCCCACGCGCACGCCGGCGGCTGGCCGATCCCCCGCGGAGGGTCGCAGGCGATCTCCGATGCGCTCGCGGCCGATCTGCGCGCGCACGGCGGCGAGATCGTCACCGACCACGAGGTCTCGTCCCTGGGGGAGCTGACGGCTCGCGTGCTGATCCTCGATGTGACCCCCCGGGCGCTCATCCGGCTCGCGGGAGCGCGGATGCCCGACGGCTACCGGCATCGATTGGAGAGGTTCCGCTACGGCAGCGGCGCGGCCAAGGTGCAGTTCGCCCTGTCGGGCCCGGTCCCGTGGTCCGACGAGAGGCTGGCCCGCGCGGGCACGGTCCACATCGGCGGCACCCGCGCCCGGATCGCGGCGGGCGAGCGCGACGTCCTCGCGGGGCGGCACACGGCATCCCCCTACGTCCTCGTCTCGCAGCCCTCGGTGCTCGACCCGACGCGCGCGCCCGACGGCGGCCATGCCCTGTGGACCTACACCCACGTGCCGACGGGGTCGACGCTCGACCAGACGGAGATCGTCACCCGGACGATCGAGGAGCTCGCCCCGGGCTTCCGCGATCTGATCGTCGCCTCGCGCGGCACGACCGCCGCCCAGCTCGCCGAGCAGAACCCGAACTACGTCGACGGGGACATCGCCGCGGGAGCCGCGACGCTGCGGCAGCTCGTGGCGCGCCCCGTGCTGAGCCTCGATCCCTGGCGTACGCCGATGCCGGGCGTCTATCTCACCGGCGCGTCGACGGTCCCCGGACCGGGCGTGCACGGCCAGTCGGGGTGGTTCGCCGCGCGCAGCGCCCTGCGCCACGAGTTCGGCATCCGCCGCACACCCTCGCTCGCTCCCTAGTCCTCCGCCCGCCCGCTCGCCGCCCGCTCGCCCGCCCGCTCGCCGGCGACGAACTCCGCAGATCCGCACGTACTCCGCACCCCTCCCCGGCATCGGGTGCGGAGTACGTCACATCCTGCGGAGTTGCGGCGCGGATGCGGGCGGATGCGGGCGGACGGACGCGCCGGGGGGCGGGCTCAGCCGCCGGCGGCGGGCGGGGTCGCGCGGTCGGCGGCGAGCTCGTCGACATACAGGGAGCGCTCGTCGATCGTGCCGTTGCGGTACGCCTGGCGGCCGACCATATGCGCCGACAGCGGCGCGGTGGCGAGCTGGACCATGACCACCGGCACCAGGAAGGCGATGACGGGCCACGACCGCAGCGACAGGGCGATCGCCGCGCAGATGAGGAGCAGGCCGAGCACCTGGGGCTTGGTCGCGGCGTGCAGCCGCGTGGGGACGTCGTGGAAGCGCATGAGCCCGATCGCGGCCGTGATGCACAGCAGCCCGCCGATCAGCACGAGCAGCAGCGCGACGGTGTCGAGGATCTCGTTCATCGGTCCGTGTTGTCCCTTCGCGCGACGAAGCGGGCGATCGCGATGGAGCCGAAGACGCCGACGGCCGCGATGATCAGGAGCGCCGGGAGGCTCCGGGTGTGGTGGTGGATGACCATGTCCGCGCCGAGGACGCACATGACCAGCGTCAGCAGCACGTCCGAGGCGACGGCGCGGTCGAGGATGGACGGGCCCACGATGATGCGCCACAGGGTCAGGAGCCCCGCGATCGCGAAGACGACGTAGATCGCCACGATGAGCACGTTCACCGTCCTGCCCCCCCTTCGCGCGGTGTCTGCGACCCCTCGCGTCGGATCGCCTCGAGCTGCGCGCGCGAGCCGACCGCGCGGACGATCCGCGACTCCCAGCCCTGCACGGCACGTCGCTGGTTCTCCACGTCGCGCTGCGACGAGACGCCGAGCACGTGCAGATAGAGGATGCGGCGGTCGCGGTCGACGTCGACGATCAGCGAGCCCGGGATGAGCGAGGCCGTGACGCCGACGTGGGCCATGATGAGGTCGTCGTCCGTGCGCAGGGGGACGGCGATGATCGCGGTCCCCGGATAGCGCGACAGGTTGATCGTCTGCCAGGCGACCAGGAGCGACCCGCGGATCAGGGCGAGGAAGAACATCACCACGAACACGAATCCGTACCAGATGTTCACGCGGCCCGAGAGCTCGACCGGCGGCAGGCGGAAGATCCGGGTCACGAACACGGCGACCACGATGCCGGTCAGCGCCGCCAGCACCGTGAACTGCCCCCACAGCAGCATCCACAGCGCCACCAGCCAGACGAAGAAGGGCAGCTGTCGCCAGACGGCCGAGGCGAGGGAGCGGGAGGCGGGACTCATCACTGATCCGCCTCCCCGCCGAGCTGGACGAGGGTGACCGGGGTGAGCAGGGCGTCGCCGATCGTCGCGCACAGCGAGTAGAGCGGCCCCGCGAACAGCGTGAGCGCGACGGTCACCGCGACCATTCCGGCGGTCGTGGTCGTCATGATCCGCGGGATGACGCGTCGGCTGCCCTGCTCGTCGGCTGCCGGGGCGTCGCCCAGGTACATGATCCTCTCGACGACGGCCGGCTCTTCGGCGTGGTCGTCGTCCTCGCGCCAGAAGGCGAGGTTCCACGCGCGCATCAGCGTGTACAGGGTCAGCAGCGACGTGATCACGCCGCCGACGATCAGCACGTACATCAGCGGCGTGCCGACCTGTGCCGCCGCGTCGAACAGCGCGAACTTGCCGATGAAGCCCGAGAACGGCGGGATGCCGCCGAGGTTGATCGCCGGGAGGAAGTACAGCACCGCGATCACCGGCGCCGCGCGCATCAGGCCCTTGACCTTGAGGATCGACGTCGAGCCGGCGCGTCGCTCGATGAGCCCGACGGCGAGGAACAGCGTGGTCTGCACGATGATGTGGTGGACCATGTAGTAGATCGTCGCGCCGAGGGCGAGAGGCGTCGCGATCGCGAGCCCGAACACGAGGTAGCCGACATGGCTGACGAGCGTGAACGACAGGATGCGTTTCAGCTCGGCTTGGGCGAGGGCGCCGAGCACGCCCACGATCATCGTCGCGAGCGCCACGATCAGCAGCAGCGTGTTCACGTCGTTGTCGCGGAAGATCTGCGTCTCTGTGCGGATCATCGCGTACACGCCGACCTTCGTCAGCAGCCCCGCGAACACCGCCGTGACCGGGGCCGGCGCGGTCGGATAGGAGTCCGGCAGCCAGAACGAGAGCGGGAAGACGGCCGCCTTGATGCTGAAGGCGAGGAGCAGCATGAGGTGCAGCACGAGCTGCGTCGAGTCCGGCAGCTCACCCATCCGCTCGGCGAGCTGCGCGATGTTGACGGTGCCCAGCGCCCCGTAGATCGCGGCGATCGCCGCGAGGAACAGGATCGAGGAGACGAGCGAGACGACGATGTAGACGACGCCGGTGCGGATGCGCGACTCGGTCGAGCCGAGCGTGATCAGCACGTACGACGCGACGAGCAGGATCTCGAACCCGACGTAGAGGTTGAACAGGTCGCCCGCGATGAAGGCGTTGAAGATGCCCGCCGCGAGGATCAGGTACGACGGGTGGAAGATCGTGACCGGGGTGTCGTCGTCGCCGTCGGCCGCGCCCTGACCCACGGAGAAGAGCAGCACCGCCAGCAGGACAATGCTGGAGACCACCACGAGCAGGGCGGCGAGACGGTCGACGTAGAGGACGATGCCGAACGGGATCGGCCATCCGCCCACCGACACCGCGATCGCCTGATCGGAGGAGTCGACCGCGTACAGCAGCACGGCGGCGATGGCGAGCACCAGGGTGAGCGTGACGATCGAGACCCCGACCTGCACGCGACGCTGACGTCCGAAGACGAGCGCGATGCCGGCGCCGAGCAGCGGCAGGGTGACCAGCAGGGGGACGAGCGCACTCATCGGCGACCACCGCCGTCGGAGTCGCGGCGATCCGTCGGGGCGTCGTCGCGGATGCCCTCGAGGTCGCGGTGGTGCAGCACGGTGATCGGCGCCGTCTCGGTGCCGATGAAGTCCGTGGTCGCGTCGTCGTCGTCGTCTTCGATCGAGGTCTCCTCGTCCATCTGCTCCTCGTCGGCCGAGGGGCGGTCGCGCAGGGCGATGTCCTCTTCGTCGTCCTGCACGGTGTCGGCCTGGCCGAGCTGCCACGACCGGTAGATCAGCGCGAGGAGGAACGCGGACACCGCGAAGGTGATGACGATGGCTGTGAGGGTGAGGGCCTGCGGGAGGGGATCGCTCATCTCGTCCGGCTCGGCGGCGCCGAAGAACGGCGCCGCACCGGGGCGTCCCATCACGATCAGCAGGAAGAGGTTCGCCGCGTTGCCGAGCAGCAGGAACCCGATCAGCACGCGGGTCAGGCTGCGCTCGAGCATGGCGTACACACCGGCCGCGAACAGGGCCCCCATCACGATGACGAGGACGAGGGAGACGGTCATCGCAGCACCCCCTGCGCCTCGCGCAGCGCCTGGGCCTGACGGTCGACCTCGCCCCCCAGAGAGCGGAGGACGTCGAGGACGAGGCCGATGACGACGAGGTAGACACCGATGTCGAACAGGGTGGAGGTCACGAACTCGACGTGTCCGATGACCGGCAGCTCGGCCTCCCAGAACCAGCTCGTGAGCGGAGCCGCGCCGAACAGCAGCGGGACGACGGCGCACGCGACGGCGAGGGTCATGCCGGCGCCGAGGAGGCGTCCGGCGTCCGTCGGCGCCGCGGCGCCGAGCTCGTAGCGACCGCCCGCGACGTAGCGCATGACGAGTGCCATGCCCGCGACCAGGCCGCCCGCGAATCCGCCGCCGGGCAGGCTGTGGCCCGCGAACAGGAGGTAGATCGACACGACGATGATCGTGTGGAAGAGGATCCGGACGACCACCTCGAGCATGATCGAGCGGTTCTCCGGCCGCACCCGCTGGCCGCCGACGAGCCACGCCTGCCGGGTGCTGCGCGATCCGCTCGTGCGGGGCTGCGGGCCCTCGTCGGTCTCGATCAGAGGACGACGGGTGCGGGTCGCGCCCGTCGGCAGTGCGGAGATGGTGCGCGAGGTGAGGTCGGCGCGATGGGTGACGAACACGAGGGAGGCGACGCCCGTCGCGGCGAGGATGAGGACGGAGAGCTCGCCCATCGTGTCCCACCCGCGGAGGTCGACGAGCGCGACGTTCACGACGTTCTTGCCGTGACCCAGCTCGTACGCGAGCGTCGGGAACGCGGTCGAGATCGGCTCCGCCACGCGGGCGCCCGTCGCGACGAGGGCGACGGCGGCCATGGTGACCCCGACGGCGACGGCGAGGACGGCGCGGGCGATCGGCGCCACGGAGGCGTTGTGCTCACCCATCCGGGCGGGTATCCGGCGCAGGACGAGGGCGAACGTGACGAGGGTCACCGTCTCGACGAGGATCTGCGTCAGGGCGAGGTCGGGGGCGCCGCTCGTGGCGAACAGCGCGATCATGCCGAGGCCGGTGGCCGAGACGAGCACGACGCCGGTGTAGCGCTTGCGGGCCCGCACCGCGAAGATCCCCGCGATGATCATGATCGGCGCGGCGACCAGCTGCATCGGCGTCTGCCAGCCGTCGATCGAGATCTGCCAGTCCGGGCTCGCGAGCAGTGCCGTGCCCTGCGCGGCGACGAAGACGACGAAGATCGTGCCGACATAGAAGGGCAGCGACCCGCGCTGGGTGAACGTCGTCGTCCACACCGAGACGCGCGCGATGCCGCGCAGGGTGGCGCTGTAGACGTCCGGGGCCGTGAAGGGCAGGATGCGCCGCGGGATCCTGCCGGTGCGCTGCGCGACCCAGAAGAGGGCGGCGCCGAGCGCGATGCTGCCGAGCGAGAGGAAGAGCGCCGGCTCCCACCCGTGCCAGAGGGCGAGGTGGTACGGATAGCCCTCCTCGCCGCCCGCGGCGGGAAGGGTGTCCGCGTAGCCCGAGAACGCCCGGTCCAACAGCGGCGCCGCGAAGCCGGCGACCACCGTGAGGCCGGACAGGAGGATCGGCGAGGCGAGGAATCCGATCGGCGGGTCCGGCCATACCGTCGGCGGCAGCGCCCGGCCGTCGGTGTCCTTCTTCGTCCAGAACGCCCCCCAGACGAACCGCAGGCCGTAGGCGGTGGTCAGCACCGATCCGAGCACGATGCCGATCAGCGGCAGGAGCGCGCTCGGCTCGGTGCCGCCCTCGAGCAGCGAGGTGAGTGCCGCCTCCTTGGCGACGAAGCCGACGGTCGGTGCGAGTCCCACCATCGAGGCGATCGCGATGATCGAGAAGACGGCGAGGGTGGGCGCCTGCCGGCCGACCCCGGACAGCTCCCCGATGTCGCGCGTCGACAGCTGCCGGTCGATGACGCCGACGACCAGGAACAGCGAGGACTTGAACAGCGCGTGCCCGATCAGCAGCGCGAGACCCGCGAGGGCGGAGTTGCGCTCCCCGTAGCCGAGGACGACGGTCAGCATGCCGAGCTGGCTCACCGTGCCGAAGGCCAGGATGCGCTTGAGGTCGGACTCGCGCAGCGCCTGCAGCCCGCCCAGCAGCATCGTGAACAGGCCGAGTCCGATCACCATCGGGCGCCAGGGCTCGCTGTGCGCGAAGGCCGGGGCCAGGCGCGCGATCAGGTAGATCCCCGCCTTCACCATCGCGGCGGCGTGGAGGTAGGCGCTGACCGGGGTCGGTGCGGCCATCGCACCGGGCAGCCAGAAGTGGAACGGGAAGATCGCGGATTTGCTCAGCGCCCCCACCAGCAGCAGCACGATCGCGGTGTTGATGAGCGGGTCGTGGGCGAGCGCCGACGCCTGGGCGCCGTACTCGGCGATGATCGTCGAGATGCTGTTCGTCCCGGCGTGGACCACGAGGATCACCGCGCCGACGAACATCGCGAGGCCGCCGAGGGTCGTCACCAGTAGCGCCTGCAGAGCGGAGCGTCGGCTCGCGCCGCGCGCGTGATAGAAGCCGATGAGCAGGTACGACAGGATGCTCGTGATCTCCCAGAACATCACGAGGATGATCAGGTCGTCGGTCAGCACGAGGCCGTACATGGCGCCCGCGAAGGCGAGGAGCGTCGCGCTGAACAGCCCCACGCCGTTCTTCTTGCCGTCGAAGTACCAGCGGCAGTAGATCATGACGAGCGCACCCACGCCGGTGACGATCAGCGACATCAGCCAGCCGAGCGTGTCCATGCGCATCGAGAGGTCGAGACCCAGCTGCGGGATCCAGACGACCGACTCCGTCGGCACCTCCCCGGCGAGGACGCGGGGTGTCGCGAGAGCCGCCTGGACGAAGGCCACGACGGGCACGATCGCGGCGACGAAGAACGCGCGAGGGCCGAGACGGCTCACGAGCCACGGCAGCGCCAGCGGTACGACCGCGAACGCAGCCAGGAGCACGAGCAATCTGGCCTCCTGACGGGTTCCGGGGGTCGGACTCCCAGTCTACCGGCGCGAAAGGGGGGGTCCGGTCGTATCCCCGATCCGGAATGTGCACGACAGCAGGACGGATGCCGGGGTGCGACCGTCGAGCATGGCCGCGACGGCCGCACCCGCGGCGCGGCCCTTGTCGGTCGCCGACTGGACGAGCGTCGTCAGCTCGTAGGGCGCGAGGCCGTCGACGGGTACGCCGTCGAAGCCGGTCACGCTGACGTCGCCGGGCACGGCGAGCCCCGCCTCCTCGGCGGCGCGGATGACGCCGGCGGCGAGCAGGTCGCTCTGGGCGATGACCGCGGTCGGTCTGCGGTGCGGGTCGGCGAACAGGACGCGACCGGCGGCGAGTCCCTCGTCGATCGAGCTGCCGGCGGTGGCCAGGGCCGGGGCGGTCGGGAACACGTCGCGCGCCCCCTCGAGGCGCTCACGCGTGACGTCGATCGTGATGTCGACGTCCGCGTCGAGCCATCCGCCCCCGACCTCGAAGCTCGGCCGGAGCGTCACGATCGCGACGTCCGTGTGGCCGAGGTCGCGCAGGTAGGCGGCCGCGGTGCGCTGGGCGTCGCGGTTGTCGAGCAGGATCCGCGGCACGCCCGGTCCCGCGTCCCCCTCGATGACGACGATCGGCAGACCTCGGCTGTGCGCGGCGTCGAGCGAGTGCCGCAGCGGGAGGTCGCAGCCGATCAGGACGGCGGCGTCCAACGGCGCGGTGAGCAGGGTGGGCGCGTTCTCGACGTCCGTCCCGGTGCGCAGGAGCAGCAGTCCGGCACCGAACGGGGCGACCTCCTCGGCGAGGCCGTCCATCATGAGCCGCTGGACCGGGTCGAGGAAGAGGTGGTTCATGCTCGACCCGACGACCACGCCGACGATGCCGCTGCGCCCGAGCCGCAGCGAGGCGGCACGGGGATCGGGTCCGATGTAGCCGAGATTCGCGGCCGCGGCGAGCACACGGCGACGCGTGGCATCAGACACCGGCGTCTTGCCGCTGAAGACGACCGACGCCGTCGACGGCGAGACGTCCGCCTCGCGGGCGACGTCGGAGATGGTGGCGCGTCGGATCGTCACCGGACGAAGTCTACGCGCGCGTGTCCAGCACGTCGAATCGATTCGGTAGGCTGTTCCGGTGAGCACCGCACCCCTCCTCGACCGCCGCCGTCTCGTCCACTGGCGCACGGCGATCTTCGCCTTCTTCCTGCTGTGCGGGCTCACCTTCGCCTCCTGGGCGTCCCGACTTCCCGCCGTGAAGGCGAATCTCGGGATCGACGACTTCGAGGTGGGCATGCTGCTGCTGGCGATGGGGGCGGGCTCGCTGATCGGCGTCATGTCCGCGAACGTCATCGTCGTGCGGTGGGGAGCCCGCCGCGGCCTCTCGGTCACGATCGTCGGCATCGCGATCGGATTCCTCGTCACCGCGCTGGGCGTGGACACGGTCGGCTCCTACGCCCTCGCGGCCGGCGGCCTCGCCTTCGCGGGATTCTCGTTCGGGGCGACCGACGTGATGATGAACGTGGAGGCGGCGTCCGTCGAGCAGGCCTTCGGCCGCACCCTCATGCCCCTGTTCCACGCGTTCTTCAGCCTCGGCACCGTCGCCGGCGCCGGCGTGGGGATCGTCATGGCCGCGTGGGGCGTGAGCGTCGCCTGGCACATCGGCACCGTCGCCGTGGTGTGGTTCGCGATCACGAGCGTCGCACTGCGCTTCGTCCCCCGCCACGAGAGCGCCGCGGCCACGGGCGAGCCCGCGCCGCGGCGCGAGCGCATCGCCGCCGCCCTCGCGGTCTGGCGCGACCCCCGCACCTACGCGATCGGAGCGATCGTGCTGGGCATGGCGTTCGCCGAGGGCAGCGCCAACGACTGGCTGACGATCGCCGTCGTCGACGGACACAGCGAGAGCGAGGCGACCGGGGCGATCTTCCTGACGGTGTTCTCCGTGTCGATGACGGTCTTCCGCGCCGTCGGCGGCCCGATCGTCGACCGCATCGGTCGGGTCTGGACGCTGCGCGCGCTCGCCATCGCCGCCGGCGTCGGGCTCGCGGTCTTCATCCTGGCGCCGAACCTGCCGGTGGCCTTCGTGGGTGTCGCCCTGTGGGGTGCGGGCGCGTCGCTCGGGTTCCCCCTCGGCATGTCGGCAGCCGCGGACGATCCGGCGAAGGCTGCGGCATCCGTGTCGGCCGCCGCCACCATCGGCTACGTGGCGTTCCTGTGCGGACCCCCGGTGCTCGGATGGATCAGCCATCAGATCGGGATCCTGCCGACTCTCTGGATCATCGTCGCCCTCATCGCGATGAGCGGATTCGCATCGGGCGCCGCGCGTCCGATCGCCGGGTCCACCGTCGGCGCCGGCCACCACTGACGGGTACCGTAGTCGGGTGCGCCTCGTCATCGCCCGCTGCTCGGTCGACTACACCGGGCGCCTGAACGCCCATCTCCCGCTCGCCACGCGCCTGCTCGTGCACAAGGGGGACGGGTCGCTGCTCGTGCATTCCGACGGCGGCTCCTACAAGCCGCTGAACTGGATGAGTCCGCCCTGCCGGCTCGAGGTCGAGACCCCCGACGAGGAATCCGCCTCCGCCGGCGTCATCGAGCACTGGCGCGTCACGCACGCCAAGACGGGGGATGCCCTGCTCGTGCGCATCTACGAGGTGCTGCACGACTCGTCGCACGAGCTCGGGATCGACCCCGGTCTGCAGAAGGACGGCGTCGAGGCCGATCTGCAGCGGCTGCTCGCCGAGCAGGTCGACGTGATCGGCGACGGGCTCACGCTCGTGCGCCGAGAGTTCCCGACGGCGATCGGCCCGGTCGACCTCCTGCTGCGCAACCCCGCCGGCGGCACCATCGCCGTCGAGGTGAAGCGTCGCGGCGACATCGACGGCGTGGAGCAGCTCACGCGCTACCTGGACCTGCTCAACCGCGACCCCCACCTCGCTCCCGTCGCGGGGGTGTTCGCCGCCCAGGAGATCAAGCCGCAGGCCAAGACGCTCGCCGGCGACCGCGGCATCCGGTGCGTCACGCTCGACTACGAGGGCATGAAGGGCATCGAGTCCGGCGCCCCGCGCCTGTTCTGACCCTTGCCCGGGCGGTCTCGCGTCGACGGGGGAGCGTCGACGGCGTCGGTAAGCTGAGAGCATGTCGCTTCGCTCGCCGTGGACCTGTGTGCTCTGGGACGTCGACGGCACGGTGGTGGATGCCTCCGACGGCATCCTGCGACGGCTGACGATCGCATTGGAGCACTTCGGTCGGCCGGCCCCGACCCGCGCGGAGCTCGTCCACTGGATCGGGCCGCCGATGTTCGAGTCGTTCCAGACCAACGTGGGCATGACACCGGACGAGGCGACCGAAGCGGTCGCCTACTATCGCCGGATCGGCAAGGCCGACGGATACGCGACCGGCGCCCGTCTCTATCCGGGCATCGCCGAGGTGATCGCCGAGGTGGCCGCGGCCGGCATCCCGCAGGCGACGGCGAGCTCGAAGCCCGAGAACCAGGTGGCCGCCCTCGTCGAGTACTTCGACCTCTCGCCCTACCTCCAGGCGGTCGTCGGATCGACCCCGGACGAGAAGACCCTGGCCTCGAAGGCGGACATCGTCGCCGAGGCGCTTCGGCGACTCTCGGCCGCCGGGGCGGACATCAGCCGGCCGGTCCTCATCGGCGACCGCCACCACGACGTCGACGGCGGGGCCGCGCGGGGCGTCCCCGTGATCTTCGTGAGCTGGGGCTTCAGCTGGCCGCACGAGTCCGAAGGAGCGGCGGCGGTCGTCGACACGGCCGACCAGCTGCGCGCGCTCCTGCTCATCGACGACTGACCCGACGACGGCGCACGACGAACGGCCGTGGTCGCGCACGACGCGCGCACGCGACCACGGCGCACAAAGCAACGGCCCGCTCGAAGCGGGCCGTGTGCCGGATCAGATGGGCCGGATGTTCTCCGCCTGCAGACCCTTGGGGCCCTGGGCGATCTCGAACTCGACGCGCTGGTTCTCCTCGAGCGAACGGTAGCCGTTCGACTGGATGGCGGAGTAGTGGGCGAAGACGTCAGCGCCGCCCTCATCGGGAGCGATGAACCCGAAACCCTTCTCCGAGTTGAACCACTTGACGGTACCGCTGGTGCTCATGAACTGCCTTACTCGACGTGCGACGACGGCGCGACTGCGCCGACACCGACCAACCTAGCCGCGTGCTCCGACGCGCACGACATCCTTTCGGTGAAGGTGACATAAACGTTGCAACAATCGCAGGGTCTTTCCCCAACCATTCGACGCCCGGGCGTTCCGCACTCGGCGGTCGCCCGGGCGTCGACGGATCCCCCCGGATATGCCACGCTCGGCGCGGCACACTCACTGTACTGTCCCGTCGATTCCCCCGACGGCGCCCTGTGGAGAAGAAGTCGCGATGGCGTTCTGCGCGGTCCGGCCGCGTCGTCCGCGGACCGCCGACCCTCGATACGAGTCGACGATCGCGCCCGCCGGACTCGTCACGACCCCCGGTGACCCGGCGCGACTCCGGACGTACAATCGGGGTCGATGATGACGGCCTCCCTCGCTCCCATCGAGCTCGCTCCGGGCATGATCCTGGGCGACGAGGTCTACGCGCGCATCGGGGCCGCCATCCTGGACGGCACCTTCCCCTCGGGGTTCCGGCTGCGCGACGTCGAGCTCGCCCAGCAGCTGGGCGTCTCCCGCACACCGGTGCGTGAGGCTCTGCAGCGCCTCGAACGGTTCGGACTCGTGGAGATCGCGGTCGGGCGTTACACGCGCGTCTCCGTCCCCGATGTCGCACTCCGTCGCGACACCGCCGAGTTCACGCTGTTCCTCATGGGCAACGCCCTGCACCTCGCGCTGTCGCGGTGCGACGACGAGCAGCTGACTCACCTGCTCCGCCAGACGGACGTCGTCCTCGACGCCGTCAGCGAGCGCGACGGGCTGCGGGTCTTCGAGGCCACCGCCCGACTGTTCGTGGACGTCACCCTCGCGACCGACAATGCCGTGTTCATCGGCGTCGTGCGGGAGGGATCCCTGGCGATCCGGCGCAATCTCCGCAGCTGGCCGCCGTTCTTCGTGACCTCGGCGCAGAGCGGCGAGGCCTGGGAACGGATGCGCGCGTGCATCGCGGCCCGGGACGGCGACGGCGCCGAGCAGGTGCTGCGCGACCTCCTCGCCATGACCTGACCGGCCGCCGGTCGACGCGCAGTGTCGTCGGCACCCGCGGCGGCGTACGATTTCATCCAGATGAGTGACGCCCTCTCTCCCATCGATCTCGTCGCGGGCATGATCCTGAGCGACGAGGTCTACGCGCGCATCGGGGCGGCGATCGTCGACGGACGGTTCCCGCCCGGGCACCGTCTGCGCGACGTCGAGCTCGCCGGTCAGCTGGGCGTCTCCCGCACCCCGGTCCGCGAAGCTCTGCAGCGGCTCGAACGATTCGGGCTCGTGGAGATCGCCGTAGGACGGTACACACGGGTCACGGCGCCCGACGACGCTCTGAGGCGCGATACGGGCGAGTTCGCCGCCTACTTCCTGGGGAACGCCCTGAACCTGGCCCTCTCCCGCTGCGACGCCGACGAGCTCGCCGCACTCCTGGCCACCGTCGACGCCGCGCTCGCGGGGATCGACGGAGACGACGAGCCCGCGGTCTTCACGGCCGCATCCCAGCTCGGCGTCCTCGCGACGCGCGCGACCGGAAACGGCGTCTTCGTCTCGATCCTGCGGGAGAGTTCGATCGCGGTGCGCCGCAACCTGGAGGGCTGGCCGGGGATGCTCGCGAAGCCGGTGCCTCGCCGGGAGAACTGGCAGCGCCTGCGCGACGCTGTCGCCACGCGGGATGCCGCCGGGGCGGAGCGCACGATCCGGACGCTCTACGCCGTCACGCCGGGCGCGTCGCCGCGCTCGTGACGGACGGCCCGCGCGCCACGGCGATCACGGGTCCGCGACGAATTCGGCCGTCGCGGTCGACGTGGACGACGATTGCACCGAACGCGCTGATCTCTCGCGAAGGATGACCCGTACGATCCGCTCATGACGAGCCTCCGCCGCGCGACCCGAATCGGATACTCGCTGGGCGGCATCGCGTCGGGCACCTACGGTACGGTGCCGGGGCTCATCCTCATGCCGTTCCTCACCGACCTCCTCGGGGTCGAGGCCGCCGTCGCCGGACTCATCGTGTTCATCCCGAAGGCGTGGGACGTGTTCCTGAACCCGATCGCCGGCAGGATCAGCGATCGCTCGCCCCGCGCCGATCGCCGCCGCCCCTTCCTCCTGCGGGCCGGTGCTCTGCTCGCGCTCTCGTTCGCCGCCATCTTCTTCGGCCCGACCGCGCCGCCGCTGGCGGGTGCGCTGTGGGTCCTGGCGCTGTTCCTCGCCTCCGCGACCGCCTACGCCTTCTTCCAGGTGCCCTACCTCGCCCTGTCGGCCGAGATCACGGATGACTACGGCGAGCGCACCCGGCTCGTGAGCTGGCGGGTGATCGTCTTCACGCTCGCGATCCTCGTCTCGGGGGCCACGGCGCCCGCGCTGGTGGCGGCGACGGGAGGTGTGGGCGGCTACCGCATCATGGCCGGGGCCATGGCCGTCCTCGTCCTCGTCGGCACGGTCGGCGTCTGGTGGGGGACGCGGGGCGTCCCCCAGCTGCGCACCGAGCAGGCGACGGGGCGGCTGCTCGCCCAGCTCGGCGCGGTGCTGGGCGACCGCGACGCCCGTGCCCTCGTCTGCGCGTTCGTGCTGCAGGCGGTCGCGATGGGCATGGTCCTCAGCGGCGTCGTCTACCTCGCCCGCCACGTCTATCTGGACCCGTCGCTCGCGACGTACGCGTTCGTCTGCTTCGTCGCGCCCGCGATCGTGTGCACGCCGGTCTGGGCCGCCCTCGGCCGCCGTGCGGGGAAGAAGGCCGGGTTCGCGGCGGCGACGATCGTGCAGGTCATCGGCCTGACCGGCCTCCTCGTCGCGCACGCCGGCGGCGCCGCACTGATGCTCGCCGCAGCGGGTGTGGTCGGCATCGGGTATGCGGGCGGGCAGCTGTTCCCCCTCGCGATGCTCCCCGACATCGCCGCCGCCGATGCACGCCGCTCGGGATCGAACCGGATCGGGATGATCTCCGGCGTCTGGTCCGGATTCGAACTGCTCGGCTACGCGCTCGGCCCGGCGCTGCTGGGTGCCGTGATGGGCGCCGGCGGTTACCTCGCGTCGGCGGGCGGTGACACCGTGCAGACCGGTGCCGCGCAGACCGCGATCGTGCTCGGCACGTCGGTGATCCCGGCCGCGCTCAGCGCGCTCAGTCTGCTGCCGCTCGCCTTCTATCGGCTCGACGCGCGGCTGCGGCGCGAGGCGGCGAGCCCGCCGCTCACCACGCCACCGGCACGCGCCTGAGCGTCCGGCCCGCCGCATCGAGCAGGTGCCCGTTGCGCTTCCAGGTGCGCAGCACCGTCCACCGGTCGACGACCTCGACCGGTGTCGCGTCCTGCCAGGCGCGTTCGATGCGCGGAAGGACGGCCAGCGAGCGGGCGCGCACACAGACGAAGAGCGGCGCGGGGCCGACCGTGACACCGACGCGGTGCGCCTCGGGCAGGCGGGCGGCGCGCGCGGCGGCCGCCTCGACGTCGAGGGCGCGTGCCCACAGGATCGCACCGCGGCCGAGGCCGGCGCCCGCCATCGCGAGGTCGCAGCCGACGCGCACGAGCCCGGCCGCGAGCACCCGGTCGACCGCACGCCGCGCCGTCGGCTCGGAGACGCCGAGTCGCGCGGCGAGAGTCACCGTCGGAAGGCGAGGGTCCTCGTCGAGCGCTGCGGCGATGTCGTCGACGAGGTGCGATGCCGGAGGACGGCTCGGCACCCCGGTCGGTCTCGCCAGAGCCCGCTGCTGATCGCGAGAGAGCGCCTGTAGCCGCCACGTCGAGTCCTCCTCGGCGAGCGCCGCCACCACGTCCATCCGTCGCACCCGTGTGCCCAGCGCGATCAGCTGCCGGCGTCGCTCGGCGAGCGCGTCCAGGCCGCGCGACGCGGCGACGGTCACGACGAGACCGGCCGAGGTGTCGTCGAGGCCGATCGCCCAGGGGAGATCGAGCACGGCACCGCGCACCTCCGCGGCATCCGTCCCCGGCGGGGTGTCGAGCACGATGACCGCGAGATCGCTGCTCGACGCCCAGCGTTGCGGCGTGGGCCACGACGTCAGCCACGCCGCACGACGCTCGCTCAGCAGACGCCAGTGCCGGGCCACCGTCGCCGCGTCGATCCCGAGGACTCCCGCGAGGCGCGTCCACGGCACGCGCGCATCGATCTGGAGGGCGTGGACGATGGCGAGGTCGAGCTCGTCCAGGGTGGGGGCGTCGACGTCGTCGTCCATGTGACGAATACTATCCGCGGATGCATCGGATTCGACGATTCATTCGTACGATCGCGTCCCGACCGCTCGAATGCCTAATCTCGGCGCATGGTGTTGACCGAGGCCGCGATGATGACCACGATCCGGGATCTCGTCGACCTGGCCCCCCGCGCGACCGGCACGCCCGGCGGTGAGGCCGCCGCCGACTACGTCGCGGAGCGGATGTCGCGCGCGGGCCTGTCGACCGAGGTGCTGGAAGTTCCCTCCTTCCGCTGGGAGGCGCGGGAGTGCCGGCTCGAGACGGACGGGGTGGCGATCCCGTGCGCGCCGGTGCTGCACTCGGGGCTCCGCGACCACGAGCAGATCGGCGACGTCGACCACGACGTGCGGGCCCGCATCGTGGACATCGGCACGGATCGCGTTCGCCGCCACGACGTCCGCGGCGCGGTCGTCCTCTTCGACCTCACGTTCGACATGACCCTGGCGCACAGCCTGCCGCTCGCGCGTTACATCCACGACCCGGGCCGCAGGATGCTGCGCCGCGACGTCCTCGGCAGCCGCAACCCCTACGTGACCTCCCTCGCCCGCACGATGACCGAGGCCGCGGCCGCGGGCGCCGTCGCGCTCATCGGCGTCCTGCGCGACTACCCCGACTCGGCGCGGTACCACAACGAGTACTACCGCCGGACGCTGTTCTCCCTGCCGGGGGTGTGGATCACGCGCGCCGAGGGGCGGCGGCTGCGCGACGTGCTCGCGTCCCGCGGCGGCCCGTCGTCCGCCGCGCTGACGCTGCACGTGTCGCGCCGAGCGGTGACCTCGCGCTCGGTGATCGGGGTGCTCCCCGGCCGCACGAGGGATGCCGTCATGGTGCAGTCCCACCACGATTCGGTCGGCCCCGGAGCGGTGGAGGACGCGTCGGGCACCGCCGAGGTGATCGCCCTCGCCGAGTACGCCGGTGCGGAGGCCGCACGCGGGCGTCTGCGCGAGAAGACGCTCCTCTTCGTCACCTTCGACACCCACTTCACCGGGTACCAGGCCCATCAGGAGTTCGCGCGCCGCCACGTCCTGTCGCGCCGCGCCCCGTGGCGGATCGTCCTCAACGCGACGATCGAGCACATCGGGCTCCGGGCGGTCGAGGGATCCGACGGCGGCTTCCGGGCGACGGGCGACACCGAGCCGCGCGGGATCTTCGTAAACGTGAATCCTCTGTTCGCCCTGCGGATAGCCCGGGGCATCCGTCGTCACGGGCTTCCCGCCACCACCCTGCTGGACGCCACCGCGCTGGAGTTCTTCGCCGGGGGCATCCCGACCGACGCCTCGTTCACCCTCGTCGCCGGGGTCCCCACCGTGAGCCTGATCTCGGGGCCGCTCTACCTTTACGACGACGCGGACACGATCGAGCGCATCGACCGGTCGCAGCTCGTGCCCGTCGCCCGGCTCTTCCTCGACGTGATCGACGATGCCGACCGCCGCCCGGGCGGCCTGCTCGGCTTCATCCCCCGGCCCCTCCGCCTGCTGCTGCCACGGGGACGGTGGTGAGGCGCTGGTGATGCGACACGGGACCACCCGCACCGTCTCCTTCTCCGCGCCGGCGGTCGACGGATCGGTGCACCGTCAGACCGGACTGCTGCACGTGCCGCACGCACCCGCACCGCGCACGGGGTACCCGCTCGTCGCCTACGGACACATGACGACGGGCGGCGGCCCGCGCTCGGCGCCGAGCGCGGGGAACCCGGCCCATCCCGAGTGGCGGCGGATGTCCCAGGGCGACGTGCTGTGCGACGCGCTCCTCGCCCGCGGCGTGGCCGTCGTGCGGCCGGACTACGAGGGGATCGGCGGCCCGGGCATCCACCCGTATCTCGTCGGCTCCTCGCTCGCGGCGTCGGTGACGTCGATCGTCCGCGCCCGCGAGGAGTTCGACGCCGCGCTCGGCGACGACTGGGTCTCGGCCGGACACTCCGAGGGAGCCGTCGCCGCCCTGTGGGCCTCGGTGTCCGATGAGCCCGACGGCCGGTCGCGGCTGCGCGGCACGGCGGCGTTCGCGCCGGTGACGCGACTCGACCTGAGCATCCGGTGGGCCCTGCGGATGCCGATCGCCGTCCCCGCGTTCGGTGTCGTCTCGGCCCTCATCGGGCTGATGCTGCGCGGCGCGGCGGCGGTCGACGCGCGCGTCGGCGGGTTGGTCAGGGGCGACGGCCTCGGCGCGCGGGCCCGCGCGCTGTGGCCGGACCTCGATGCGCTGTGCCTCACGGAGCTCGCCGCGCCCACGTCGTGGGGCGGGTTGGCGCCCTCCTCGATCGCCAGCCCTGCCGGCGACGAACTGTACGACGCGCTCTTCGAGGTCTTCCGCCGCAACGACGTCGCCGCCCTCCGCGGACACCGGGCACCGGTCCGGATCGACGCCGCCCGCTTCGACGAGGTCGCACCGGCTCCCCTCACCCGACGGCTGCTCTCGGGCTATCGCGCCCGGGGCGTCGACCTCACGGCCCGGTGGTGGCCGACGCACCACTCGGGGACGATGCGACCGCGCTTCGCTCCGTCCGAGGCCGCCGACTGGATCACGGCGCGGTTCGCGGAGTGAGCCGCGCGCGCGGCGGCGAGGCGATCACGCGTCGAGGGTGTCGCCCAGCCAGTCGAGCACCCGCGCCGCGACCCGGCCGCGTGCGAGCGGCTCGCAGTGACCGCCGGCACCGTCGGCATCGGTGAATCGGACCGTCGTGGATACGGACGCCGTCAGCGACGCCAGCTGCGGTCGACCCAGTGCAGATCGTCGATCACGAGAAGCACGGGCTCGCCGCCGCCGAGCGCATCGATCCGGCGCATGAGGGCCTGCGAGGCGCTGAGGGCGTTCGGGCTCACGGTGCCGACATCGACCCCGAGCTGACGGAGGACCCCGAGGGCATCGTTCTGGGTGTCCTCGTACGCGGTGGCCATCAGGACGCGCTCCCGCGGGAACTCCGCCACGATGCCGCGGATCAGGTGGGTCTTGCCGAAGCCCGCGTGCCCCTCGATGTCCAGGACCGTGGGCGTTCCCTCGCGGGCGCCCTCCAGAGCGCGGTGCACACTCGCGTTGGACGGCATCGCATCTCCCCTCGCGGCTCGCCTCCCGAGACTAGCGAACGCCTCGGCGCTGGAGAGGTAAACGATGGTCGATCAGATGGCGTGAGGAAAGAAGGAGTGGAAGGGCACTCATCGGCGAGGCCGGACAGGACCGGGTGGCGCACCATACGGGTCCCGCGCCGGGGCTCCGCCAGTCGCGCGAGCGCCATGGATCAGAAGACGAACAGGGCCCCCGCGAGCAGCGCGACCGCGACCGCGACCGATACGCCGTACTCCGAAACGACGAGGCCGCGCGCGCGCCACCGCTCCGAGTGATCTGTCCTCACCGTCTCCGACGGGTCCTCATTCTTGGAGATCGCAGGGAATCGGCGGTCGGTCCGCTTTTTCCCCATGATCAAGCGGATCATCGCCACGACGAACACGGTGCCGCTGAGGGCGATCAGCGCGAGCGACGCCGGACTCAGCGAAATGCCGGAGGTGCACGATGTGTACCACGTCTTCGTCGTGACCACCGCCGCGACCGTCGAGGATGCGGCCAACGTGGGTCCTGCCCAATACGGCACATGCCGCGCATATGTTGCCCGCACGCCTCCACTCTCGGCGTTGACCTTCTTCACGTAGTCGACCCCCCACCTCGAGGCGACGATGCTGATACCCGCCAGAGCAATCGCCAGAGCGGCCGACAGAAACTGAGGCGTACAGCTCATGTCGTGCACTCCGATCCCTGATCAGCGCCACGCAGCTCAAGCCAGCGCCAACGCAAGAACGGATGGGCCCCCGAAACCGGGGGCCCATCCGTTCTTGATGTCCTGAGACACCATCTGGTGCGCGAGGGGGGAGTTGAACCCCCACGCCCTTTCGGGCACTGGCACCTGAAGCCAGCGCGTCTGCCTATTCCGCCACTCGCGCGAACCGCGGCATCCGAAGATCCCACGTGTTCAACTTTCCGAGGATATCACGCCGCGTGACGCCCTCCCAATCGGTCGCCGGGGGCGTCGTTCCGGCAGTGCTCAGGGTGTGCAACTAGCATGTACGCACCGGCCCAAGCCCTGAGGAGCCCCGTGGGACTACTTGACAGCTTCGAGAAGGGACTCGAACGCGCAGTGAACAGCGCGTTCGCCAAGTCCTTCCGCAGCGGCATCCAGCCGGTGGAGATCGCCGCCGCGCTGCGCACGGAGCTGGATGCCAAGGCTGCCGTCGTCAGCCGCGACCGCATCCTCGCGCCCAATACCTTCGAGGTGCGCATGTCGCCCGCCGACGCCGAGCGGATGCAGTCGATCGGGTCCGCCCTCGACTCCGAGCTGCACACGCTCGTCGATACGCACGCGTCGTCGCAGGGCTTCAGCTTCGCCGGTCCGGTGACGATCACGCTGACCGCCGACCCGCAGCTGCCGACGGGAACCCTCCAGGTCGCCTCGCGCACCGCGGCGGGCACCGTCGCCTGGCGCGGCGTCGTCGACATCGCCGGCGAGCGCCACCCCCTGCTCTCGGGGCGCACGGTCATCGGCCGCGGCAGCGACGCCGACATCACGATTTCGGATGCCGGGACGAGCCGTCGGCACGTCGAGATCCTGTGGGACGGCGAGCGCGCCATGGTCCGCGACCTCGGCTCGACCAACGGCACCCAGGTCGACGGGCGCAAGGTCGCCGAAGCGCCGCTGCCGCCCGACTCGATCATCACGATCGGCCGCACCGACATCACCTTCCGCGTGGTCGCGCAGTCGACCCCGCCCCGCCCGACGACGTCGGCCTCCGACGCGACGCGCGCGTTCGGGATCGGCGGTCTCACGTGAGCGAACTGACGCTCCTGCTGCTGCAGGTCGGATTCCTGATCCTGCTCTGGTTCTTCGTCTTCGCCGTCGTGTACTCCCTCCGCGCGGACGTGTTCGGGGTGAAGGTGCGCAAGCTCCCCGATCCCGCACCCGCGTCGGCCGGTCCGGCATCCGCACCGGCCGACGCGACCGCCCCGGTCGCACCGGTCGTCCCCGTCGCGGCACCGCCCGCACGCCCCGCCGCGCGCCCGGCCGGTCCGGCGCAGGCCACGCGCGACGCCGTCTCGCGGATCGTCATCACGAGCGGGCCGAAGGCGGGTCTCGAGCTGCCCCTGACGGGCGAGCCGCTCACGATCGGCCGATCCAGCGAATCGGGTCTGGTCATCCGCGACGACTACACGTCCAGCCACCACGCCCGGCTGCTGCTGTGGGGCGACCAGTGGATGCTGCAGGATCTCGACTCGACGAACGGCACCTGGCACGACGGCGCACGGGTGGCGACCCCCGTCGCGGTGCGGGTGGGCGCACCCATCAAGGTCGGCGCGACGACGTTCGAGCTGCGGAAGTAGCCGGACGCCGCCATGGTCTTCGAGGGGTCGAGCGCCGCCATCTCCCACACGGGGAAGGTGCGCTCCAACAATCAGGATTCGGGCTACGCCGGCGCGAACCTGTTCGTCGTCGCCGACGGCATGGGCGGCCACGCGGGCGGCGACGTCGCCTCGAGCATCGCGGTGCACCGGCTGAAGGAGCTCGACCACCCCTTCCCGACGCCGACAGCGGCCGAGGAAGCCTTGCGGGACACGATCAGCGCCACCGCGACCGTCCTGATCGACACCGTCGCGAGCCGCCCGGAGCTCGCCGGGATGGGCACGACGGTGAGTGCGCTCGACATGGTCGACGACTACGCCGTGATCGCGCACATCGGCGACTCGCGCATCTACCTCTACCGCGACGACGCCCTCACCCAGATCACCGCGGACCACACGTTCGTGCAGCGTCTGGTCGACTCCGGCCGCATCACGCCCGAAGAGGCGCGCTACCACCCGCGGCGCTCGGTGCTGATGCGCGTGCTCGGCGACATGGACCCCGATCCCGAGGTCGACACGTTCATCATGCCGACCCAGCCGGGCGACCGCTGGCTGCTGTGCTCCGACGGACTGTCGGGCGTGGTGGACGACACCCACACGGCGAAGGCGCTCGGACAGCACCTTCCACCCGGCCGCACCGCCGACATCCTCCTCAAGCAGGCGCTCGACGCCGGCGCGCCCGACAACGTCACGGTCGTGATCGTGGACGTCGGGGGCAGTCACCCGCTCTTCAGCGGCACGGGGACCGTGGTCGGCTCCGCCTCCAACCCGCGCGGGGTCGAGGTCCCGGCCGCGCGCACCGGCCGCACGAGCTGGCTGCACCCCGCCCGCCAGGCCGCGAACGAACCCACCCACTTCGAGCCCGCCGCCGAGTTCCTCGAGGAGCTCATCGAAGAGGATCGGCGCCGCGCGCGGCGCCGCCGTGTGTGGTGGATCGTCGGATTCGCGGTCATCCTCGCCTCTCTCGCCCTCGCGGCGTTCGGCGCCTACTCGTGGACCCAGTCGCGCTACTTCGTCGGATCCGACGAGGACTCGGTCGTGATCTTCCGCGGCGTCCAGCAGGACATCGGGCCGATCTCGCTGTCGTCGCCGTTCGAGGACACGGGGATCGCTCTGGACCAGCTGCCGTTCTACCAGCGCCTCGCGGTCCAGCAGACGATCTCCGCGCGCTCCCTGGCCGACGCCCAGGCGATCGTCGAGACGATGCGCAAGACCCTGGAGGATTCCCCGTGACCGGCGTGCTGAACACGGACACCACCGTGCTGAAGGCGCTGCGCAAGCTCCGGATGCCGCAGACGCAGCGCAACCGCGAGCTCGGCCTGCTGCTGTTCTCGTTCGTCATCAACGGCGCGGCGGTCGCCCTCGTGCAGCTGGGGGCCCTGGGCGGGATCGACTGGACCTTCCTCTACTACTGCGGCGCGCTCACCGTGCTCGTCCTGGCCCTCCACGTCGTGCTGCGCTACCGCGCCCCGCAGGCGGACCCGTTCGTCGTCCCGATCGCGACGGTGCTGTCGGGGCTCGGGGTCGCCATGATCTACCGCATCGACATCGAGGACGGCGATTCCGGGTGGGCGGCGCTGTCGACGCGACAGCTCGTCTGGCTGGTCATCGCCATCGCCGCCGCCGTGGCCATCGTCGTGGTCCTCAAGAACTACCGCGTGCTGCTGCGCTACACCTACGTCTTCGGCTTCGCCGGCATCCTGCTGCTGCTGCTGCCCTTCGTCCCGGGTCTCGGCACCGACGCCAACGCCGACGTCTGGATCTCGATCGGCGGCATCTTCTCGTTCCAGCCCGGCGAGCTCGCCAAGATCGCCCTGGCGATCTTCTTCGCCGGGTACCTCGTGCGCACCCGCGAGGCGCTCAGCTCCGTCGGAACACGCTTCCTGGGGATGACGTGGCCGCGCCCACGCGAGCTCGGCCCGCTCCTGCTCATCTGGCTCGCCTCGCTCGGCATCATCGTCCTCCAGCGCGACCTCGGGACGGGCCTGCTCATCTTCGGCATGTTCATCGCGATGCTCTACGTCGCGACCGGCAAGACAAGCTGGGTCGTCATCGGCGTCGGCCTGGCGGTCGCGGGCGCGGTGATCGCCTCGCAGGTGCTCACCTACGTCGGCTGGCGCTTCCAGAACTGGCTGAACGCCTTCGACCCGGACGTCATCGACCGCACGGGCGGCAGCTATCAGCTGGTCAGCGGCATCTTCGGACTCGCCCACGGCGGCCTGATCGGCACGGGCCTCGGCCGGGGCCGGCCGGGACTCACCCCGCTGGCGCAGAGCGACTACATCTTCCCCAGCATCGGCGAGGAGCTCGGCCTCATCGGCGTCTTCGCGATCCTCTGCTTGTACATGGTGTTCACGAGCCGTGGCATCCGCATCGGCATCGCGGGGCAGGACGACTTCGGCAAGCTGCTCGCGACCGGACTGTCGTTCACGATCGCGCTGCAGGTGTTCATCATGGTCGGCGGCGTGACGCGGATCATCCCCCTGACGGGCCTCACGACGCCGTTCCTCGCCGCGGGCGGCTCGTCGCTCGTCGCGAACTGGATCGTGGTGGCGCTCCTGCTGCGCATCTCTGACGCCGTCCGCTCGAGACCGCGGGTGGTGATCGGATGACCAAGGAGCTGCGCCGCCTCAGCATCATCATGCTGCTCATGTTCGTCGCCCTGTTCGGCGCGACGAGCTGGATCCAGGTCGCCCAGGCGGGCGACCTGGCCGACAACCCGCGCAACAAGCGGGCCCTGTACGACTCGTTCGAGGTGCAGCGCGGATCGATCATCGCCGGCGACCAGGTGATCGCCTCGTCCGTGCCGAGCGACGACATCTACAGCTGGCAGCGCGAGTACGCCGACGCCCCCATGTGGGCGGGCGTGACGGGCTACATCAACCCCGTGCTGCAGTCCGCCACCGGGATCGAGCAGGCGATGAACCGCGAGCTCTCCGGAACCGCGAACTCGCAGTTCCTCTCCCGGATGGACCAGATCATCACCGGTCAGCCACCCCGCGGGTCGAACGTGCTGCTGACCCTCGACCCCGCGGTGCAGAAGGCCGCGACGGCTGCCCTCGGCTCCTACCAGGGCGCCGTCATCGCCCTCGAGCCGGCCACGGGACGCGTCCTCGCGATGGCGACGAGTCCGAGCTTCGACACGAACACCCTCGCCGTGCACGACGGCGCGCAGGTCAACACGACGCACGACGAGCTCCTCGCCTCGGCGGTCGATCCCCTGACCAACCGTGCGATCGACACCCTGAACCCTCCCGGCTCGACGTTCAAGCTCGTCGTGGCATCCGCCGCCCTCGCGTCCGGGCAGTTCACGCCCGACTCGACGTTCCCGAACACGGCGACCTACACGCTCCCGGGCACCTCCACCTCGATCCGCAACTTCGACGGGGGCACGTGCGGCCCAGGCGAACAGGTCAACCTCGCGACCGCGCTGCGCCTCAGCTGCAACATCCCGATGGCGGAGCTC
This sequence comes from Microbacterium sp. MMO-56, assembly GCF_037146215.1. Taxonomy (NCBI): domain Bacteria; kingdom Bacillati; phylum Actinomycetota; class Actinomycetes; order Micrococcales; family Microbacteriaceae; genus Microbacterium; species Microbacterium sp. MMO-56. The sequence goes on along the minus strand of NZ_JBBCVW010000006.1, from coordinate 66,680 downwards.
GCCGTCGCCCTCGGCGACGACGCGATCCGCGCCGAGGCGCAGAAGTACGGCTTCGGCAAGAGCTTCGAGATCCCGCTGGAGACCGCAACCTCGGTGTACCCGGCGGGACCGCTCTCGCCCGATCAGACGGCGCAGACCGGCTACGGACAGCTCGACGTGAAGGCGTCGCCGCTGCAGATCGCGATGGTCTCGGCGGCCATCGCGAACAAGGGCATCGTGATGAACCCGCGCATGGTCGACCGCGTCGTCGCACCCGATCTGACCGTGCAGCAGACCTTCGAGGACAGCTCGTTCGGGCGCGCGCTGTCGGAGGCGGACGCCGCCACGATGACCGGCCTCATGATCGCCAATGTCAGCGACGGCGCAGCCAGCGGTGCAAGAATAGACGGCGTCGACGTGGCCGGGAAGACCGGCACGGCGGAGCACGGACCCGGTGATCCGTACACCCTCTGGTTCACCGGTTTCGCTCCGGCGAACGACCCGAAAGTGGCCGTCGCGGTGATGATCGAGGACGGCGGAGGGCTCGGGCAGTCCGGAACGAGCAACGGGATCGCGGCCCCCATCGCGAAGAAAGTCATAGAGGCGGTGCTGACCAGATGAGACCGACGCAGGGTGTGAGCTTCGGCGGGCGCTACGAGCTGGACTCGCGGATCGCGATCGGCGGCATGGGCGAGGTCTGGGAGGCGACCGACCACGTCATCGGCCGGACGGTCGCCATCAAGATCCTCAAGGACGAGTACATGGGCGACCCGGGGTTCCTCGAGCGCTTCCGCGCCGAGGCCCGGCACGCGGCGCTCGTCAACCACGAGGGCATCGCGAGCGTCTTCGACTACGGCGAGGAGAACGGCTCCGCGTTCCTGGTGATGGAGCTCGTCCCCGGTGAGGCGCTGTCGACGATCCTCGAGCGCGAGGGGTCGCTGTCCACCGACAAGACCCTCGACATCGTCGCGCAGACCGCCTCCGCCCTGCAGGCGGCCCACGCGGCCGGGCTCGTCCACCGCGACATCAAGCCCGGAAACCTGCTCATCACGCCCGACGGGCGGGTGAAGATCACCGACTTCGGCATCGCCCGCATCGCCGACCAGGTGCCGCTGACGGCGACCGGTCAGGTCATGGGGACCGTGCAGTACCTCTCGCCGGAGCAGGCGTCGGGTCATCCCGCGTCGCCCGCGACGGACATCTACTCGCTCGGCATCGTCGCGTACGAGTGCCTGGCCGGCAAGCGCCCGTTCACCGGCGAGTCGCAGGTCGCGATCGCGATGGCGCAGATCAACGACGCCCCGCCGCCGCTGCCCGCGACCATCGCCGAGCCCGTGCGCAACTTCGTCCTGTGCATGATCGCGAAGAAGCCCGAGGACCGGCCCGCCACCGCGTCCGCCGTCGCCCGCGCCGCGACCGCGCTGCGCCGCGGCGACATCGCCGGGGCGGTCGCCATCGTCCCCGCGATCGGCGGAGCCGGCGGGCTCGACGACGCCACGCAGCTGCTCCGACCGACGGGCGAGGAGACGACGCGACTGATGCCGACCGCCGCGCCCGGGCCGGCGGCGGAGGCCGCAGCGCCCGCGGCGACGACGAAGAAGCGCAGCCCGTGGACGTGGCCGCTCATCGCGCTCATCGCGCTGCTGCTGATCGTGCTCGGGGCGACCGTCTTCGCGCTCGTGTCGAACGACACGCCCGCCCCGGCGCCGACGACGCCCAGCGCGACGGGCGAGACACCGCAGACTCCGACGCCGAAGCCCAGCACGCCCACGCCGACCTCGGTGAACGTGGACGCGCTCAACCTCATCGGCATGGACTGCACGGCGGCCAAGCAGAAGGCCGAGGACGCCGGTCTGACCAACGTCAGCTGCATGCCCGGCGACCCGGCCCCCACGGCCGAGGAGGTCGGGAAGGTCTACCGCTACGAGCCGCAGGCGAACGTCCCGTTCGCCCAGCAGTTCACCCTGACGGCCTACGCGGAGCAGACGGCGCTTCCCGCCCCGTCCGGCGCCGCACGCATCCAGGTCGGCGGCGCGACGGTCTCCGAGGTGAAGCAGGGCACGGTCGCCCAGGTGGTCTGGGACGCGTACACCTGCCCGTCGGGCACGGGGTCGGTCACCGGTTACAACCTGTCCGTGCTCAACGGCACGTTCGACGACGGCACGACGGAGCGCACGTTCCAGGCGGGCGATCGTCCCGTCGCGGTGACCGTCAACGGTGAGGTGACGCGGCTGCTCACCGTCCAGTACACCGTGTCGTGCGGGGACCGCGAATCGCCCAAGTCGCCCGAGGCGGCGGCATCCATCACGGCCGGTTCCACGGGGACCCCGACGCCGCCCGCGCGCTGATTGAGCGTCGGATAGGCTGGCTTGCGAGCCGGTCCAGGGGGAGAAGTGTCTGCAGAGCACCGCGTGCTGTCCGATCGCTATGAGGTCGGCGACCTCATCGGTCGAGGCGGGATGGCGAGCGTCTACCGCGGGCGCGACCTCACCCTCGGCCGCGAGGTCGCGATCAAGATCCTCAAGCGGGAGCTCGCCGCCGACGGCACGTTCCGGACCCGCTTCCGCCTCGAGGCGCAGGCGGCGTCACGGATGTCACACCCCACGATCGTGCGGGTCTTCGACGCGGGCGAGGCCGTCGAGACGGACGAGGACGGCACGTCGCATCCGGTGCCGTACATCATCATGGAGCTGGTGTCCGGGCGTCTTCTGAAGGACATCATCGACGAGGGTCCGGTGCCTCTGGCCGACACGGTGCGCTACACCGACGGCATCCTTGAAGCACTCGAGTACTCCCACCGCGCGGGCGTCGTGCACCGCGACATCAAGCCGGGCAACGTGATGGTGACCCCCGCCGGGCAGGTCAAGGTCATGGACTTCGGCATCGCGCGCGCGGTGTCGGACTCGTCGTCGACCGTCGCCGAGACGACCAAGATCATCGGGACGGCGGCGTACTTCTCGCCCGAGCAGGCCAAGGGCGAGCCCGTCGACTCCCGCGCCGACGTGTACTCGACGGGTGTCGTCCTCTACGAGCTGCTCACCGGGCGCGCTCCGTTCCGCGGCGAGACCCCCGTCGCGGTGGCATATCAGCACGTCAGTGAGACCCCGGTGGCTCCGTCGGAGCTCGTCGAGACGGTCCCGCGCGCCCTGGACGCCGTCGCGCTCCGCGCCCTGGCGAAGGATCCCTTCCAGCGTTTCCAGGATGCGGCGTCGTTCCGCGCGGCACTGGATGCGACCCGCGACGGCCACGTGCCGACCAAGAAGGAGGTCGGCGCACTCACCAGCGAGTTGTACGGTGCGAATCCGCGGCACGCGGCCGAGACCGCCCGGTCGCTGCGCCAGCTCTCGACCGACACGACCATGGCGCGGACGCAGCAGGGACCGCCGGTCGCCTGGATCTGGGCAGGCATCGCCGTCCTGGCGGTCGTGCTGATCTCCGTCCTGTTCTGGGTGCTGAGCAACCGGCCCGGCACGACGATCCCCGACAGCGCCCGCGTCGTCCCCGACGTCGTCGACATGTCGTGGGAGCGCGCGAACGAGCTGCTCTTCGAACGGGACCTGCAGGCCGAGCGCGTGGACCAGAGCGACGACCAGATCGCAGCCGGCAACGTGGTCAGCACCTCACCGGGCTCGGGGACCACGGTCGCGCCCGGGCAGTCCGTCAAGGTGTACGTGTCCACGGGGCAGCAGAAGGCGACCGTGCCGACGCTCACCGGCCTCGACACCGCCGCGGCGACATCCGCCCTCACGACCGCCGGCCTGTCGCTCGGGACGGTCACGACGCGCAACGATCCTGGTCTGTCCGCCGGAACCGTGATGTCGGCGGATCAGCGCGAGGGGACTCAGATCGCCCTCGGCACGGCGGTGAACCTCGTGGTCGCCAGCGGGAAGGTGACGCTCGTCGACGTCGTCGGCTATACGGCGGATGCCGCGGAGCGCGCCCTCTCTGCCGACAACCTCCGGCTCACGCCCGTGGTCGTGGACGACCCGGACTGCCCCGCCGCACCCGGCGAGGCGACCGTGGCCGCGCAGTCGCTCGCCCCGGGCGATGTGCCGATCCACTCGACGGTGGAGCTCCGCGTCTGCACCGGCAAGGGCTGACCCCGCCCCTGCGCGCCGTCGCGCCCCTCGCGCTGTCGCGCCCCTCGCTCGCGCGGGCCTCGCCTCTGCGCGCCCCTCGCGCTGTCGCGCCCTCCAGTCCCGCCGAGTGTCCACGACGCGCGGTGCCGCATGGGTGTGTGCCCGCGGGTCGTGGACACTCGGGCAGTGGGTGACGCGGCTGGGTGGGGTGGCGGGGCTGCGCAGATGTGGACGCCGGACGTCGGACCTCCCCGCACCTGCGCCGGTCCGCCCAACCCGCCCTGCCGAGTGTCCACGACGCGCGGTGCGGCGTAGGGCTGTGGCCGCGCGTCGTGGACACTCGGGCAATGGGTGACGCGGCGCGATGGGTGACGCGGCGCAATGGGTGACACGGTGGGGTGGCGGTGCGGATGCGGACCGCCGGACGTCGGGCCGGGCCGCACCCGCGCCGGGCGCGGCCCGGCCCGGCCCGGCCCGCCGAGTGTCCACGACGCGCGGTGCGGGGTGGGGGTGCGGCCGCGTGTCGTGGACACTCGGGGGGTTGGGGAGAGACGGGATGGGGGCGACGAATCGGGACGAGGGGGCGACGGGGCGAGGGCGACGGGGCGAAGGGCGGGGCGGGGCGAGAGCGACGGGGCGGGGTCAGGGGGTGACGCGGCGGTGCGGATGCAGGGCGGCGCCGCGGGCGGCGGCTCCGGGGCATCCGAGGCCCTCGAGCCAGTTCCCCAGCAAGCGATAGCCGCCCTCCGTGAGCACCGACTCGGGATGGAACTGAACCCCCTGCAGCGGCAGCTCGCGATGGGCCAGCCCCATGACGACGCCCGAGGCCGTCGACGCCGTCACCCTGAGCTCAGGCGGGAGAGAGTCGGGCTCGACGGCGAGCGAGTGGTACCGCGTCGCGGCGAACGGGGACGGCAGTCCCGCGAACAGCCCGTCGCCGTCGTGGTGGACCGCGCTCGTGAGACCGTGGCGAAGCTCCGGCGCTTCGGAGACCCGCGCCCCGAAGGCGACGGCGAGCGCCTGATGCCCGAGGCACACGCCGAGCAGGGGGATCCGCGCGACCGCCGCCGCGCGGATCACGTCGACGGACGCGCCGGCATCCTCCGGCCTCCCGGGACCGGGGGACACCAGGACCCCCGCGACGTCGGAGAGGACCTCGGCCGGCGAGCGCACCACATCCGCCTCGACAAGGTCGGTGCGCGCCCCGAGCTCGTGCAGATACCCGACGAGGGTGTGGACGAAGCTGTCGTGGTTGTCGAGGACGAGGATCCGCTCAGCCACCGATCGTGGACTCCTGCGGGTTGACCACCTGCCCGACCCACGGGAAGACGTACCAGAACAGGCCGTAGAGCACGGCCGCCAGCAGGACGAGCAGGATCAGGATGCGCACCCAGGCGGGTCCCGGGAGGATGCGCCACAGGGCGGCGTACATCAGGCGGATGCTCCTTGCGTGGGCGGGGCGAGCGACGCCGGCGGGCCCGCGGAGGCCGGGGTGAAGCTCTCGAACACCGCGTACGCGATGATCCGCTCCAGCATGTTGAGCTTCGGGGCGCAGCTGGTCAGGGTCAGGTAGCGGCCGTTCGCGGCGACCCCCACCTTCTGCGGGACGTCGAGGAGGACCTCCACCTGCGTGTCCTGCACGTATTCGAGGGTACGGAACCGGTACGTGTACCAGCCGTCGCTGGTCTGCACGACGATCGCGTCGCCGATCACCAGCCGGTCGATGGGATCGAAGGGCGCTCCGGATGTCCAGCGGTGGGCGGCATAGACGGTGTTGCCGATCGCCCCGGGCATCCCCGTGTCCGTGTAGTGACCGATCTCCCCCGCATCGAGAATGTCGTGTCGCGACGTCCCCGAGGCGATCGCGAACTGCCACTGCGGGCCGAACCGGGGGACCGACATGACGCCGAACTGTGTGCCGTGGTCGGGCTGCGCCTGCACGGGGACGGGCACGTCGCCCGAAGCGGCGGTCATGGTCGCATCTGGCGACGGCGCGTCGGTCGGCGCCTGCGACAGGAGGCTCTGCGACAGCGCACCGGCCTCCTTGTGCTTCTCGGCGCCGATGATCCAGTCGCCCACCCACATCTGCCACGAGACGTACAGGAGCGCCACCACGCCGAGCGTGATCAGCAGCTCGCCGACGACGCCGACGACGGACGTGCGCGCTCGGCGCTTCGCCGGAGCCGGGGGCTCCACACGGGGTTCGACGCGAGCCTCGGCCTCGGCCGCCTCCCGTGCTGCACGCTCGCTGCGGCGTGTGCGCGGCTCGGTCTGCCCCATACGGCGATCATCCCACAGCGTGGCTGAGGCGCGGCTGGCAGGTAGAATCGCGGCATGGCACGTTCTGGCAGGGATGACGAGCAGATCACCGAGCACGGAGAGGGCGAGGCAGCCCCCAACCCGGTGTGGTTCAAGCCCATCATGCTGGGGCTCATGATCCTCGGCCTGCTCTGGGTGATCGTCTTCTACCTCAGCGGTCAGGCGCTCCCCATCCCCGGCATCGGCGGATGGAACCTCGTCATCGGCTTCGGCATCGCGTTCGTCGGCTTCCTCATGACCACGCGGTGGCGCTGAGCCTCGTCCGATCGACCGTCCGGGTGTGAATTACACCGGTGTGATTCATCCCCACGTGTGGATAGACCTGTGGATAACTCGGCGCACACGCGCAGCTCGGGGATGACGGGCATCCCGCGGCGTCAGCGATAGATCAGCACCGGCACGGCCAGGAGGGCGAGCAGCCCTCCCGCGATGGCGACCAGCAGCCAGACCTGCCGTCGCTGCATCCGGATCGCGCGGGTGCGTGCGAAGACGACCCCCACGAGAGCACCCACCAAGCCACCGCCGATGTGCGCCTGCCAGGCGATGTTCGATCCCGGCAGGAACGTGATCACCAGGTTCAAGGCCAGCAGGACGGCGATCGCGGTGACGTTCGCGCCGAGATGCCGGCCGATGACGAACATCGCCCCGAGCAGACCCCACACGGCCCCGGATGCGCCGGCGACGACGGTGCCGGGCGCGATCAGCGCCGTCAGCACCGATCCGCCGAGGGCACTGAGCAGATAGAGCGCCAGGAAGCGCCATCGACCGAGAAGCGGCTCGAGGCTGCGCCCCAGCGCCCACAGCGCCAGCATGTTGAGGGCGATGTGCCAGGGGCTCAGGTGCACGAGCGTCACCGTGAGCAGTCGCCACGGCTGCGCGTAGGTCAGCGGCGCCCAGAAGACCAGGGCGCGGGAGATCTGGTCGCCGATGCCCGGGATCAGACCGACCAGGTAGAAGAGGATCGTCACGCCCATGATCGAGTAGGTCACCACGGGCGCCCCGCCGAGCGAGGCCGCGGCCGCGCGCCGACGGGGCATCCGGGTGATCGTGGCCGACTTCTTCTGCTGCTCGCCCAGGCATTCCGGGCAGATCACCCCGACGGGCATCTGCGTCTGGCACTCCGGGCAGATCGTGCGCAGGCAGCGCTGACAGAGCACGAAGCTCTGGCGCTCGGGATGGCGGTAGCAGAAGTTGTCCGGATTGGAGCGGAAGTCGGTGTCGGTCACGGGGTCTCTCGGGTCGGTGATCCCGGCCGCGCGTCAGGCGGCGACGACGTCGATCGAGCTGATGACGACGGGCTCGACGGGGCGGTCGCCGGCACCCGTGCGCACGCCCGCGATCTCGTCCACGACCGCGCGCGACGCGTCGTCGGCGACCTCGCCGAAGATCGTGTGCTTGCCCTGCAGCCACGGGGTCGGGTCGGTGGTGATGAAGAACTGCGAGCCGTTCGTGCCCTCCGCCTTGCCGGTGATGGCGTTGCGACGCAGGCCGGCGTTGGCCATCGCGAGGATGTAGGGGGCGGTGAAGTTCAGCTCCGGGTGGATCTCGTCGTCGAAGTTGTAGCCCGGGCCGCCGATGCCCTGACCGAGCGGGTCGCCGCCCTGGATCATGAAGTTCGGGATGATGCGGTGGAAGATGACATCCGTGTAGAGGGGGCCCTCGCCCGGCTTGCCGGTCGCGGGGTCGGTCCACGCCTGCGAGCCGTCGGCGAGGCCGGTGAAGTTCTGCACCGTGCGGGGGGCGTGGTCGCCGAAGAGGTTGACGACGATGTCGCCATGGTTCGTGTGGAGGGTCGCTACCGCGGTGTGAATCGTCATGCTGAGCATTCTTTCACCTGTCAAGCCCTCGCGCGGTCGGAGCGGTCTGGCAAGATGGAGAGACAACCACCGGATCCCCAGGGAGGGCACCGTGAGCCTCAGCCGCAAGCGCAAGAAGGAACTCCGCAAGCTCCAGGACCAGGCGGCGACTCTGTGGGAGTCGCAGCAGGTGCTGCTCGGCCAGGCGGGGAACGTGGCCCGCGAGGCCGGACGCCAGCTCGGCAACTACAACCGTGAGCAGGTCGTGCCCACGGTGCAGCACACGTACGAGCAGTACGCCGCACCGTATGTCGAGCAGGGCCTCGCGACCTCGAAGAAGGTCTACAACCAGGCCGTCCTTCCGACCGCCGCGGGCGTCATCGGTTCGGCACTGTCGGTGTGGGATGCCGCCAACGAGAAGCGCAAGCAGCTCGCGGCCGGCCGCGGCTTCGGATCCGTCGACATCGCGGCCCTCCAGAAGAACGCCGACAAGTACGGCAAGAAGGTCACGAAGCAGTTCGCCGTTCCCGTCGCGCCCGCCAAGAAGGGTGTGAGCGCCGGCGGCGTCATCGCCATCATCCTCGGTGTCGCCGCGGCTGCGGGCGTGATCTACGCGGCGTGGCAGACGCTGCGTGCCGACGATGAGCTGTGGGTGGCGGACGACCCGCTGCGCGCACCGGATGCCTGAACCCACCGACCGCGTCCGCGACGCGGCCGCGGCGCGGGGACTCGACATCGAGATCCGTGAGCGCCCCGCGGCGACGAGCCTCGCGGAGGCCGCGGACCTGCTGGGCCTCGAACCGGCGGACATCGTGAAGACCCTCGTGGTCAAGCGTGCCGACGACACGTACCTCTTCGCGCTGATCCCGGGCGACCGGGCGATCTCGTGGCCGAAGCTACGCGCTCTCGTCGGCGTCAACAAGCTGCGGTTGCCCGAACCCGAGCTCGCGCTGGCGGCGACCGGGTACGAGCGCGGCACCATCGTGCCGATCGGCAGCACGACCGACTGGCCGGTCTACGCCGACGAGTCGATCGTCGGGCGCCGCGTCGCCATGGGCGCGGGCGCGCACGGATACAGCCTCTTCGTGGCAGCGGACGACCTCATCGCCGCCTACGCCGCCACGGTCGCCGACATCTCGCAGCCGGCGGCCTGACGCCCGACGCTGCCACGCGAGCCGGCTGCCGCCGCGGGTCAGCCGAGGCCGGCCATCTCGAGGCCGATGTCGACGAGCTGCACGTGGGGGAGCGCGCTCAGGGCGATACGCGGGAACCAGTCCGCCTGATCGGTGGACCCGTCCACCTCGTTGCGCAGCTGTCCTCCGACGACGTGCGCCCGGTAGACGATCCGGATGGTGTGCAGGGGGACATCCGCTCCGGAACCCAGACGTTGGCGCACCGGGATGACCCGGGAGTGGATGCCGAGGAGTTCGTCGATCTCGACCCGGAAGCCGGTCTCCTCGCGCACCTCGCGGCGGACCGCGTCGGCGGGATCCTCGCCCGGCTCGAGGCCACCCCCGGGGAGCGTCCACGCTCCGCGGCGCCCCTCGTGCCAGTGCGCGAGGAGCAGCCCGCGCTCGTCGTCGTAGACGACGGCGTAGGCGGCGACGCGCAGATCCATGCCCACACCCTACCCACGCGGGCCGCCGGACGGACCCACCGACCGACACGACCGACCGTGCAGTGGCGGCGCTTCTCCGTTTCCTTTATGTTGTTGACAACAACTTATAGGAGGAGATGGATATGACCCAGAGTGCGGATGCCCTCATCGATCAGCGAGTGCGCGAACTGGCGTCCGTCGACGAGGATCTCGCCTCGCTCCTGAACGGCGGGTGGATCAGGTACCGGACGTCTCCGGCGCTGCAGGAGCTCTCCCGCGAGGCGCACGCCATCTGTGCGGAGATCGGCCGCGTCTTCCACGACGCGCCTGAGCACGCGACCGCGCTGTTCCGGAAACTGGTGCCCGGAGCCGGTGAGGGCATCGACTTCCGCCCGCCGATCAGCATCGACTACGGGATGCGCCTGACGATCGGCGACCGTACCTTCCTCAACGCCGACTTCGTCGTCATCGGCGGCGGCTTCGTGAGCATCGGCAGTGACTGTCTGATCGGGCCCCGGTGCGGGATCTACACGCCGAACCACGCCGAGGACATCGAGCGGCGCCTGGACGGGTGGGAGCTCCCCGAACCGGTCACCATCGGGAACAACGTGTGGCTCGGGGGATCGGTGACCATCACACCGGGAGTCGCCATCGGAGACAACAGCATCATCGGCGCCGGATCCGTCGTGACCCGCGACATCCCGGCCGACGTCGTCGCCGCCGGGAATCCCTGTCGCCCGCTGCGCCCCCTGAAGGGGCCGGAATGTGGAGCCTAGGAGATTCGAACTCCTGACATCCTGCTTGCAAAGCAGGCGCTCTACCAACTGAGCTAAGGCCCCGGAAGGGGATCGTGTGGGGCTACCAGGACTTGAACCTGGGACCTCTTCATTATCAGTGAAGCGCTCTAACCGCCTGAGCTATAGCCCCGTCTGGAGACCGGCGCTGCCGCCGTCAACCTCCAAGACTTTACCCGACGAGCGGGCAAACCGAAAATCGGGTCAGTTCGACGTGAACCCGACGAGCAATCCGCCGGTGACCTTGACCATCAGGTTGTAGATGCCCGCGACCACCGCACCGAGCACGGTGACGACGATCAGGTTCAGGATCGCGACGATCGCCGCGAACGCCATGACCTGCGGAAGGCCGACGTGGTCGCTCAGCGTGAAGCTGTCATCGAAGGCCTTGAACAGCTCGTCGAGGCGTCCGATCATGCCGGTGGTCTGCAGGACGAGGAAGACGAGGAACGTCGCCACGACCGTGACGATCGCCAGCGCCACCGCCGCGAGGAACGACAGCTTGGTGGCGGACCAGAAGTCCACGTACACCAGACGCAGGCGCACCTGCTTCGCGCTGGTCTTGCTGGATGACTTCTTCGCCAGCTTGTCGGCTACCGTGCTCATGCGTCCGTGTCACTCTCTTCGGGGCTCGACGACGCGGGGACGTCGGCGGCGGCGGGTGTGGCGGGCTCCTCGGATTCCGGAGCCTGTCCCAGCGTCCGCTCCCCGTTACGGGCGATCGCGAGGATGCGATCGTCGTCGTCGGGGCGGGCGAACACGACACCCATCGTGTCGCGTCCCTTGGCGGGGACCTCGGCCACGGCAGAGCGTACCACCTTGCCGCTGGCAAGAACCACCAAGACCTCGTCGTCCTCGGAGACGATCAGACCCCCCGCGAGATCCCCCCGATCCTCGCTCAGTTTGGCCACCTTGATGCCCAGTCCACCGCGGCCCTGCAGGCGATACTCACCGACGCGGGTGCGCTTCGCGTATCCTCCCTCGGTGACGACGAAGACGTACGCGTCGTCCTGCGCGACGGATGCCGAGAGGAGCGAATCGCCCTCGCGGAAGCTCATCCCCTTGACGCCCTCGGTGGCACGTCCCATCGGACGCAGCGAGTCGTCGGTCGCCGTGAAGCGCAGCGACATCCCCTGGCGCGAGATCAGCAGGACGTCGTCGGTGTCGTCGACCAGAAGCGCGCTGACGAGCTCGTCGCCGTCCTCCTCGTCCTGACCGCGCAGACGGATGGCGATGATGCCGCCCTGTCGGTTGGTGTCGTATTCACTGAGGAAGGTCTTCTTGACCTTGCCGTCGCGCGTGGCCAGCACGAGGTGCGTGGCGACCCGGTAGTCGCGGATGTCGAGGATCTGTGCGATCTCCTCGCCCGGCTGGAGCGCCAGGAGGTTCGCGACGTGCTGCCCCTTGGCATCCCGTCCGGCCTCCGGCACCTCGTACGCCTTGCACCGGTAGACGCGGCCCTTCGTCGTGAAGAACAGGAGCCAGTGGTGGGTGGTCGTCACGAAGAAGTGCTCGACGACGTCGTCGGCGCGCAGCTGCGCGCCCTTGACGCCCTTCCCACCGCGGTGCTGGGAGCGGTAGTTGTCGCTGCGCGTGCGCTTGATGTACCCGTCGCGGGTGACGGTCAGGACCATCTCCTCCTCGGGGATCAGGTCCTCCATCGACATGTCGCCGTCGAAGCCCTGCAGGATGTGCGTGCGCCGCTCGTCGCCGAACTTGTCGACGATCTCGGTGAGCTCGCTGCCGATGATCGTGCGCTGGCGCGCGGGCGTGGCGAGGATGTCATTGAGGTCCGCGATCTTCAGCTCGAGCTCGGCGGCCTCGTCGATGAGCTTCTGGCGCTCCATCGCGGCGAGGCGGCGCAGCTGCATCTGCAGGATCGCCTCTGCCTGTATGTCGTCGATGTCGAGGAGGGCCTTCAGTCCCTCGCGGGCATCCTCGACGGTCGCCGAGGCGCGGATCAGCGCGATGACCTCGTCCAGCGCATCGAGGGCCTTGAGGTACCCGCGCAGGATGTGCATGCGCTTCTCCGCCTCGCGCAGGCGGTAGCGCGTCCGACGGACGATGACCTCGACCTGGTGCTCGATCCAGTACGAGATGAAGCCGTCGAGGGCGAGCGTGCGCGGCACGCCGTCGACGATCGCGAGCATGTTCGCCCCGAAGTTGTCCTGCAGCTGCGTGTGCTTGTACAGGTTGTTCAGCACGACCTTGGCGACCGCGTCGCGCTTGAGCACGATCACGAGACGCTGGCCGGTGCGATCGCTCGTCTCGTCGCGGATGTCGGCGATGCCGTTCAGCTTGCCGTCGCGGGCCAGGTCGCGGATCTTCGCGGCGACGTTGTCGGGGTTGACCTGGTAGGGGAGCTCCGTCACGACGAGACACGTGCGACCGTGGATCTCCTCGACGTTGACGACGGCGCGCATCGTGATCGAGCCGCGGCCGGTGCGCTGCGCCTCGCGGATGCCCTTCGTGCCGAGGATCTGGGCCCCGGTCGGGAAGTCCGGGCCGTGCACGCGCGCCATGAGAGCCTCGAGCAGCTCCTCGCGCGACGCGTCGGGGTGCTCGAGGGCCCACAGCGCACCCTCGGCGACCTCGCGCATGTTGTGCGGCGGGATGTTGGTCGCCATGCCGACGGCGATGCCGACCGAGCCGTTGACCAGGAGGTTCGGGAACCGCGCCGGCAGGACCGTGGGCTCCTGCGTCTTGCCGTCGTAGTTCGGCTCGAAGTCGACGGTGTCTTCCTCGATGTCGCGGACCATCTCCATGGCCAGCGGCGACATCTTCGTCTCGGTGTACCGCGAGGCGGCGGCGCCCATGTTGCCGGGCGTGCCGAAGTTGCCCTGGCCCTCGGCGAGGGGATAGCGCAGCGACCACGGCTGGACGAGGCGGACGAGCGCGTCGTAGATCGCGCTGTCGCCGTGCGGGTGGAACTGCCCCATGACGTCGCCGACGATGCGCGCGCACTTGTTGAAGCCCTTGTCGGGGCGGTACCCCCCGTCGTACATGCCGTAGATGACACGGCGGTGCACGGGCTTGAGCCCGTCGCGCACGTCGGGCAGCGCACGCCCGACGATGACGCTCATCGCGTAGTCGAGGTAGCTGCGCTGCATCTCGACCTGGAGGTCGACCTGGTCGATGTTCCCGTGGTTGTAGTGCGCGGTCGGGTCGGGGCGTTCTTCGTCAGTCATCTGCGTGCTTTCGTCTCATCGTCCGGGCTCCGCCGTCGCAGGCGGAGGAAGCGGGGGTCAGATGTCCAGGAAGCGGACGTCTTTCGCGTTGCGCTGGATGAACCCACGGCGGGACTCGACGTCCTCGCCCATCAGCACCGAGAAGATCTCGTCGGCGGCGGCCGCGTCGTCGATCGTCACCTGGCGGAGGGTGCGCGTGTCGGGGTCCATCGTCGTCTCCCACAGCTCCTTGGCGTTCATCTCGCCGAGACCCTTGTAGCGCTGGACGCCGTTCTCCTTCGGGATGCGCTTGCCCGCCGACGCGCCGGCCTCGAGCAGGGCGTCGCGCTCGCGATCGCTGTAGACGTACTCGTGCGGCGAGTTCGACCACTTCAGGCGGTAGAGCGGGGGCATCGCGAGATAGACGTAGCCCGCCTCGATGAGGCCTCTCATGTACCTGAAGAGGAGCGTGAGCAGCAGCGTCGTGATGTGCTGACCGTCGACGTCAGCATCCGCCATCAGCACGATCTTGTGATACCGCGCCTTGGCGACGTCGAAGTCCTCGCCGATGCCGGTGCCGAACGCGGAGATCATCGCCTGGATCTCGGCGTTGCCGAGCGCTCGGTCGAGTCTCGCCTTCTCGACGTTCAGGATCTTCCCGCGCAGCGACAGGATCGCCTGACGCTCGGGGTCGCGCCCCGACACGGCCGAGCCGCCGGCGGAGTCGCCCTCGACGAGGAAGATCTCCGAGATCGACGGGTCCTTGCTGGTGCAGTCCTTGAGCTTCTCGGGCATCGAGAAGGACTCGAAGACGCTCTTGCGACGCGCCGTCTCGCGCGCCTTGCGTGCCGCCAGGCGCGCGGTCGCCGCGTCGATCGCCTTCGTGATGATGCGCTTGGCCTGCCCGGGGTTGCGGTCGAGCCAGTCGGTGAGCTGGTCGCCGACGATCTTCTGGACGAACGCCTTCGCCTCGGTGTTGCCGAGCTTCGTCTTGGTCTGCCCCTCGAACTGCGGCTCCGACAGCTTCACCGAGATGACCGCGGTGAGCCCCTCGCGGATGTCCTCACCCGTGAGGTTGTCGTCCTTCTCCTTCAGGAGGTTGTTCGCGCGGGCGTACTTGTTGACGAGCGTCGTCAGCGCCGCCCGGAACCCCTCCTCGTGCGTGCCGCCCTCGTGCGTGTTGATCGTGTTCGCGAAGGTGAAGACGTTCTCGGTGTAGCTCGTCGTCCACTGCATCGCGAGCTCGAGCGAGATGTGCCGCTCGGTGTCCTCCGACTCGACCTCGATGATCTCGTCGTTGACGACCTCCGCCTTGCGTACCCGGTTGAGGTACTCGACGTAGTCGACCAGTCCCCGCTCGTAGTGGAAGTCGTCGTGCGGCTGGGTCTCGACGGACTGTCCGTCCTCGCCGTCGACGACGTAGGCGGATGCCGGGCGCAGGTCGCTGAGCGTGATCCGCAGCCCCTTGTTGAGGAACGCCGTCTGCTGGAAGCGGGTGCGCAGCGTGTCGTAGTCGAACTCGACGGTCTCGAAGATCGTGGCATCCGGCCAGAACGTGATCGTGGTGCCCGTCTCGTCCGTCGCCTCGTCCTGGCTGAGGGGAGCCTGGGGCGCGCCGCCGTCGCGGAACTCCTGCCGCCAGACGTGGCCTTGGCGCCGCACCTCGACGTCGAGGCGGGTCGACAGGGCGTTGACGACCGAGGAGCCGACACCGTGCAGACCGCCGGACACGGCGTATCCGCCGCCGCCGAACTTGCCGCCGGCGTGGAGGACGGTCAGGACGACCTCGACCGTCGACTTCCCCTCCGTCTTGTGCATGTCGACGGGGATGCCGCGGCCGTTGTCGACCACGCGGATCGCACCGTCCTCGAGGATCGTGACGGTGATCGTGTCGCAGTAGCCGGCGAGGGCCTCGTCCACCGAGTTGTCGACGATCTCGTAGACGAGATGGTGCAGGCCGCGCTCACCCGTGGAACCGATGTACATGCCGGGGCGCTTGCGCACCGCCTCGAGGCCTTCGAGCACCTGGATGGCATCGGCCCCGTAGTCGTTCTCCACCTTCTTCGCGGGCTGGGGGTGCGTCGCGGGGATGTCTTCGGGAACGCTGTCGGGGGTATCGGACGTCATAGGTTTCGAGCGCTCCCGGGTCGTGTTTCAGGGTCGATCGATTCTATCGTGTCCGACGACCCTTCCGCCCGCTGAACGGCCCTGTGGCGCGCTGAAATCCCTCCGGATGCCGATGGACGTGGTTCAGCCGTAGGTATCGCGAGGACCCCGCCCTGGAACGGCTCTGGGGCCCCATTTCCACGAGGGGACGTCCGGTCCGACGAAACGGACGTTCTGGACACCCGCGTCCGGGAAGCGCCGCATGAGCTGCGTGACGATCTCCGCCCGCATGAGCTGGAGGTTCTTCGCCCAGGCCGTGGAGTCGCACTGCACGGTGAGCAGCCCGTCCGCGAGCGCGACCGGATGGGCGTGCCGGGCGGTCTCCTCGCCGGTGACCTCCTCCCACTGCAGCACGAGGTCCTCGCGGGCCAGCTGCGAGTCCCACCCGGACTGACGGGTGAGGTCGGCCATGACGTCGCCGAGGCCCTTCGGGTCGCGTCCGGGCGCGAAGGGCATCTTGTCGTCGTCCTCGGCTGCGCGTCGCCTCCGCCGCCGGGCCGCGCGCGGCGAGGGCTCCAGTCCGCGCAGTCTCAGGTACGTCGCGACGGTCTCGGGGATCTCATCCGGCATCGGACGCACCCCCTCCGGTCTCCTCGGGCGCCGTCTCCGTCCCCACGATCTCGCCGGCGACGACGCGCACGGTCCGCGCGCGCAGTGCGCGGGGGACGTCCTCTTCCACCGCGGCGGTGACGACGACCTGCTCGAATCCCTCGACGAGGGAGGCGAGACGTGCGCGGCGATCCGCGTCGAGCTCGGCGAACACGTCGTCGAGGATGAGCACGGGATCGCCCAGCTGGGACTGCGCCCGCAGCAGCTGCGCGGAGGCGAGGCGCAGCGCGAGCGCGACCGACCACGACTCGCCGTGCGAGGCGTATCCCTTGACCGGGAGACCGCGCACGCGCAGCAGGAGATCGTCGCGGTGGGGACCGACGAGAGTGACGCCGCGCTCGAGCTCGGCGGTGCGACGCGCGGCGAGTGCCTGACGGAACCGCTGCGGGAGGTCGGCGGTGCCCGTCGACGCATCCGGCGATCCGACCGGAGCGCCCGCCGCGCCGTCCTCGTCGGGGTCGACGCCGTCGATCGAGAGCACCCAGTCGAGCTCGGGTCGATGATCCGCCCCCGCGATGGCGGTGTACGCGTCGGCGACCGGACCGGCGAGATCGGCGGCGAGGGCGCTGCGGGCGCGGATGACCTCGGTGCCGAGCTGCACGAGCTTGTCGTCCCACACGTCGAGCGTCGAGAGGGCGTCGCCGCGGATGCCGCGCGCACGCGCGGATTTCAACAGGGCCGTGCGCTGCTTGAGCACCCGGTCGTAGTCGCCGAGGACACCGGCCAGCCGTGGCGCCCGCTGGATGAGGAGCTGATCGGCGAACCGGCGCCGCGCGGACGGGTCGCTGCGGACGATCTGCAGGTCTTCGGGCGCGAACAGGACGACCTGGGCGTAGCGCGGAAGCTCGGCCGTCTTCACGGGGGCGCCGTTCACCCGCGCCTTGTTGCTGCCGGTGCGGTTCAGCTGCGCTTCGAGGAGGACTCGCCGTTCGCCGTAGGCGAGGCGCATCCGGACGATCGCCGCGTCGGCGCCGTCGCGCACCATCGGGGCATCCTGCGAGACGCGATGCGACCCGAGGGTGGCGAAGTAGCCGATGGCCTCGGCGAGATTCGTCTTGCCCTGCCCGTTCCGGCCGACCACGACGTTGGGACCGGAGGCGAGCGACACGTCGGCGACCGCATAGTTGCGGAAGTCCACGAGACTCAGCTGCTCCACGATCACCGATTCAGCCTACGGCCCCCGTCTCCCACGCCACCCTCCGCGCCCTCTGCGTCATCGCCGCCTTCCCCCGAGTGTCCACCACACGCGGGGTGAGGCCCGGGTTCCGCCGCGCGTCGTGGACACTCGGCGGGTGCGGGTCAGCGCAGGAGGAGGTTCGGCTGCAGGAGGTACTTGAAGCTCTCGGGCGTGCCCGAGGTCTGCGGCGTGATGAGCACGGGGCTCAGCTTGTTCGCGTTGTCGCTCGAGGTGAAGGTGATCCGCGCGAACTCGCTCTTGACCGCCTGGAGCGCTTCGAGCAGATACTGCGGGTTGAGTCCCAGGGTCACGTCGTCGCCGGCGAGAGTCGCATCCACCGACTCCGTCGCGCGGGCCTGCTCTGTTCCGGAGGCGTCCATCGAGACGCCGTCTTCCGTGAAGGTGAACCGCAGCGGAGCCGACCGGTCGAGGACGAGGGCGACGCGGCGCACGGCCTCGGCGAGCTCGGCCGTGTTGACGACCGCGTAGTGGTCGGTCTGCTCGGGGAACAGGCGTCGCACCGGCGGGAAGTTGCCCTTGATGAGCAAGGACGTGACGGTCTTGTTGCCGGAGGTGAAGGCGATGATCTCGCGATCGCCCGAGCCTGAGAAGGAGACCTGGATGTCGCCGGTGTGCGCGAAGGTCTTGCCGACCTCGGTGAGCGTGCGCGCGGGAACGAGCGCGGTGGTCGACTCGTCGCTCGCGACCGTGCCGGAATCCCACGCCACGTCGCGCAGCGCCACGCGGTAGCGGTCGGTCGCCACGAGGCTGAGCTGCGTTCCCGCGACCTCCAGCTGGACGCCGGTGAGCACCGGGGTCACGTCATCGCGCGATGCGGCGAAAGCGACCTGGGAGATCGCGGTGGCGAAATCCTCGGCGGGCACGAGTCCGGACTCACCGCTCACCTCGGGGATCGCGGGGTATTCCTGCACGGGCATGGACGCGAGGGTGAAGCGCGCTGAGCCGCACGTGAGCACGATGCCGTCGTCCTCGCCGACCTCGATCTGGATCGGGGCGTTCGGCAGGCGGCTCGCGATCTCGGAGAGCAGACGCCCGTGGACGAGGATCGTCCCGGGGTCGTCGACGGTCGCTTCGATGGTCGTGCGAGCCGACGCCTCGTAATCGAACGCCGCGAGTGACAGTCCGTCCTCGGATGCCTCGATCAGCACGCCGGCCAGGATGGGCTGCGGGTTGCGCTGCGGCAGGAGCTTGACGACGAACGACACGGCCTCGCTGAACACATCGCGATTCACGTGAAACTTCACTGGCGCTCCCTTGACGTCGAGTAGGGCCCTCCCATGCTAGTGCCCTCCTCCCCGACATTCGGTGCCACCTCTCCGGGGATGGTCTCCTCGCCCGGTGCGAGGGGCACCTGCCGCGCAGAGGTGATCGAACGGGCTTTCCTTGAATGGATCTCTGTCATGGTGTTAACGCCTGTGGAAAGTGTGGATAAGTCGGCCGATCCCGCTCGACGAGCGGGAACCACACGCGTGTAAGTTGTGGGCGCGCTGCGGATTCCTCTGTTCGCGTGGGATCCGAGGCGACGACCGCTCTCGGCGGTCATCCACAGCGTCGGCGGATTTCTTCACAATCCTTCGGTGCGGACGTGAAGTTATCCACAGGCTGTCCACACTGTGCAGAACGCGCATGATGGGACAGGAGCAGCCCGCATGTCAAGTTCACCGGCGCGTCGCTCGTCGTTCACACGGGGTCGCCGGGACGACCGCGCGTCAGCGTGCGGTGCGGCCGAGCTGCGTCGTGATCTCCGACACCTGGTTGTAGATCGAGCGCCGCTCCTTCATGAGCTGCGCGATCTTCTTGCACGCGTACATCACCGTCGTGTGGTCGCGGTTCCCGAACAGCTGCCCGATCTTGGGCAGCGAGAGATTCGTCCGCTCGCGGCACAGGTACATCGCGATCTGACGCGCGGTGGCGACCGACTGCGACCGGCTCGATCCGTAGAGATCGTCGACGGTGAGTCGGAAGTACTGTGCGGTGGCGGCGATGATGTCGGTCGGCAGGATCACGTTGGCGTCGTCGGTGTCGACGATGTCGCGGAGCACCGTCTGCGCGAGCGAGATGTCGAGCGTGGACCGGTTCAGGCTCGCGAAGGCGGAGACGCGGATCAGGGCGCCCTCCAGTTCCCGGATGTTGCTCGAGACCTTCGTCGCGATGTACTCCAGGACCTCGTCGGGGACGAGGAGGCGTTCGGACTGCGCCTTCTTCCGCAGGATCGCGATGCGGGTCTCGAGGTCGGGCGCCTGGACGTCGGTGATGAGGCCCCATTCGAACCTGCTGCGCATCCGGTCCTCGAACCCCGTCAGATGCCGGGGAGGGACGTCGCTCGTGATCACGACCTGCTTGTCGTGATCGTGGAGGGTGTTGAAGGTGTGGAAGAAGGCCTCCTGCGTCTCGGCCTTCCCCTGCAGGAACTGGATGTCGTCGATGAGCAGGATGTCCACGTCCCGGTACCGCGCCTGGAAGGCAGAGCCGCGGTTGTTCGCGATCGAGTTGATGAAGTCGTTCGTGAACTCCTCACTCGAGACGTAGCGCACGCGGATCCCGCTGTAGAGGCTCAGCGCGTAGTCGCCGATCGCGTGGAGGAGGTGGGTCTTGCCGAGCCCGGAGTCGCCGTAGATGAACAACGGGTTGTAGGCCTTGGCGGGGGCTTCGGCGACGGCGACCGCGGCGGCGTGAGCGAACCGGTTGGACTGTCCGATCACGAAGTTGTCGAAGCTGTACTTCGGATTCAGCCGGGTGTCGCTGCGGGTGTCCGTGCGCGCGGCGCTCAGCACGGGTTCCGGCTCGGCGTCGACCGGGCGCGGGACGCCCGACGTGGGCAGCGGTGCACCGATCGCGCCGGACTGCACCGGGATCGGCGCCGTCAGGTGCGCGTCGGCGAGCTCGGGGTTGACCACGACGCGGAACGTGCTGGCCGCCGGCTCCGCCTCCACGTGTGCCAGCGCCTCCATGATCGGAGCGCGCAGGCGCTTGTTCAGCTGCGCCGCGGTGAGGTCGTTCGGCACGTCGAGATACAGCGTGCCGCTCATCACACCCTGGGCGACGGCGAGGTTCAGGAAGCCCTGCATCTGCGGCGTGACGCGCTCGTCGCCGTCGAGGTGCTCCAACACGGCGGTCCAGACCGGGACATCCGGAACATCGTGCGGTGACATGGGCTCCCCAGGGTCGAGCGAACGGGAAGGCGGGGATTCGACGGCGATCCCCAGACCTGTGGATAACTACCCGAGCCACGGTATCCAGCGACCCCGTCGAGAGCAAAATCCACTGTAGTTCCGGCCCGCGTGTCTTCACCAGGCCTCATCCACAGCCGGTGGATAATGTCTCGGTTGCCCACCCTCCCGTGCCGCCGGTTTGAGGTCTGGGCCGTCTCGACGTATCCTTAGTCGGTTGACTTATGCCCACACGGGCAGTCCCCTGTACCTGTGTCCCCGGTCTAGAGCGTTCGGGTGACCGCCGATCCGGAGTGATCCTCATGAGCAAGCGCACGTTCCAGCCCAACAACCGCCGCCGCGCCAAGAAGCACGGCTTCCGCGCCCGCATGCGTACGCGTGCCGGTCGCTCGATCCTGTCGGCGCGCCGCGCCAAGGGTCGCACCGAGCTCTCGGCCTGATCCGCTCGCAGTGCTGGCGCGGGGGAATCGCATCACCCGCGGGGCGGAGTACCGTGCCGTCGTCCGCGGGGGTTCCCGCTGTGCCGGCCCGCACACGGTGACCTACGTCGCCGCCACCTCCGAAGACCGCCCGCCGCGGTTCGGATTCATCGTGAGCAAGCAGGTGGGAACCGCCGTGACCCGCAACACCGTCCGCCGCCGCCTCAAGGCGGTGTGCGCGGAGGTGCTCCCACAGGTGCCCGCGGGCGCCGACGTCGTGATCCGCGCTCTCCCCTCCGCCGCAGTCGCCGACTTCGCCGCGCTGCGGCGCGATGTCGTGCGCGGCCTGGCCCGACGGGCCACGAGATGAGCGTCACGACGCTGCCGTCGTACTCGCTGGGCGAGGGGACGCTGCACGCGGCCGGCATCGTCCCATCCCTCCCCCTCCTCCCGCGCAACGCGGGGCTCGCTGTGCTGCACGCGTACCGCGCCACGATCTCGCACGTCTACGGCGACGTCTGCAAGTACTACCCCTCGTGTTCCGCGTACGCGGTGGGGGCCGTGCAGCAGCACGGGCTGGTCAAGGGCAGCGCGCTCACCGCCGCACGGCTGGCCCGCTGCCATCCGTGGGCGCAGGGCGGGATCGACGACGTCCCGCCGCACGCGCACTTCCGCCACGCGCTCACCCGGCACGGGTTCGTCGTGCCATCCACAGACGGAGCGCCCGCGGGCGCATCGCCGAGAAAGGACTGATCCGTGCTGGATCTTCTCTACGCCGCTGCCGCGACGCCGAGTCCGGTGGTTCCCACCCCGACCACGCCGGCCCCGTCGGCGACGCTCGACTTCTTCAGCACCATCATGTGGCCGTTCAAGTGGATCGTCGAGGCGATCCTCGTGTTCTGGCACTGGATCTTCACCTCGATCGGGTTGCCGGCGGATGCCGGCCTCACGTGGGTGCTCTCCATCATCGGTCTGGTCGTCGTGGTCCGCTCGGCGCTGATCCCGCTCTTCGTGCGGCAGATCAAGAGCCAGCGGAAGATGATGGAAATTGCTCCTGAACTGCGAAAAGTTCAGGAGAAGTATCGCGGCAAGAAGGATCAGCTGTCCCGTGAGGCGATGAGCCGCGAGACGATGGCGCTGTACAAGAAGCACGGGACGACACCCGTCTCGAGCTGTCTGCCGCTTCTCGTGCAGATGCCGATCCTCCTCGGCATGTTCTACACGCTCTCGGACGTGAAGAAGCACGCCGAGTGGGGCTTCGGCGGCGTCGGCCTGCTCAGCAAAGAGCTGACCTGGCAGTTCTACGAGGCGAAGCTGTTCGGCGTCGCTCCCCTGCACACGAGCCTCACCGAGGCGATCGGGCAGAAGCCGGACGGCTGGGAGGCGACGGTGGCGATCCTCGTCGTCCTCGTCATCCTCATGATCGCCTCGCAGTTCATCACGCAGCTTCAGATCATCTCGCGCAACCTGTCGCCCGAGGCCAAGACCGGCCAGGCGTACCAGATGCAGAAGATCATGCTGTACATCCTGCCGCTGGCCTTCATCTTCTCCGGAGTGTTCTTCCCGCTCGGCGTCGTCCTGTACTGGTTCACCTCCAACATCTGGACGATGGTCCAGCAGTTCCTCGTGATCCGGAACCTCCCGACTCCCGGCTCCGAGGCGGCGAAGGCCCGCGAGGAGAGACTGGCGCGCCGCGGCAAGGCGATCGACGCGCACGGCAAGATCGTGCCGCTGGAGAAGTACCAGGCCGAGCAGCAGCGTCTCTACGAGGAGGCGCAGAAGGCGAAGTCGGAGGCGCCCAAGCGCCAGCAGCCGGTGAGCAAGCAGCGCGCCAAGAAGCAGTCGCAGAAGAACAAGCCCCAGAGCGACACGTGAGTCACGGAGCGGACGAGAGCATGAGCAACACGACCCAGAATCCCACCGCGGAGCACGACTCGACATCGGTCGAGCAGTTGGAGCAGGAGGGCGACATCGCCGCCGACTACATCGAGGGCCTGCTCGACATCGCGGACATCGACGGCGATCTCGCGCTCGATGTGCGCGGCGGGCGTGCCTACGTGTCGGTGGAGAACGACGACGCCGACGCCCTGCGCCTGCTGTCCGACCCCGACACCGTGCAGGCGCTGCAGGAGCTCACGCGCATCGCCGTGCAGACGCAGACGGGACGGTTCTCGCGCTTGATCCTCGACGTCGGCGGATCGAGGGATGCGCGCCACCGTCAGCTGGAGAAGCTGGTGGACCGTGCGATCGCGCGCCTGGACGAGGGCGCCTCTCAGGCCTCCCTGCCGGCGATGTCGAGCTACGAGCGCAAGCTCATCCACGACATCGTCGCCGACCGCGGGCTGGTGTCCGAATCCTACGGTGAGGGCGCAGACCGCCACACGGTGATCCGTCGCGGCTGACGCTCCGCGCGCACGACCGTTTCACGTGAAACATGATCACCATCGAGAGTGAGCCGGCAGAGGCTCAGGTCGTGTTCGGGCCGTCCATCGACCGCGCGCGCCGGTTCACGGAGGCGCTCGGCATCCATGGCGAAGAGCGGGGCCTCATCGGTCCCCTCGAGCCTCCGCGACTGTGGTCGCGTCACATCCTCAACTCGGCGGTGCCCGCGCCGCTGTTCCCCACGGGCGGTACCGTGGCGGACATCGGATCCGGAGCCGGGCTTCCCGGGATCGTGCTCGCCATCGCCCGACCGGACATCCAGTGGATCCTGGTCGAGCCGATGGAGCGCCGAGTGACCTGGCTGCAGGAGCAGGTGGACGCCCTGGAGCTGGACAACGTCGAGGTGCTGCGTGCGCGTGGAGAAGAGTGGACGCGCGGCCCGGTGCTCGACGCTGTCACCGCTCGTGCGGTGAGCGCACTCAAGACCCTGATCCCCCTCACCGCACCTTTGCTGCGTCCGGGCGGCGAGCTCATCCTGATGAAGGGTGCGAACGCGGCGAACGAGATCGATGCCGCGGAGAAGGCCATCCGCAAGTACCGGCTGAGGGACACCCGCGTCGAGGTCGTCGGTGAAGGAGTCATCGCCGAACCCACGCGCGTCATCCGCGCAACGAAAGCGTCCTGATCGCGTGACCAGCGCCGCGACGCGCCAATCGCGTTGACTGTTTCACGTGAAACACGCGTCGGTCCCGTGCGGTCGACCATGGATGACTACGGGACGACACTGCGGCCGCGGGCACGAGCGACCGCGCCCGCACCGCGGAATGTTTCACGTGGAACATCGCTGTTCCGCTCGCTTCACCGGACCACCGGAGCTTCGTCGGCTCGGAGTTGTGCGGAAGGCAGTGTCCCGTTTCACGTGAAACACACTCATTAGGCCTGGGTCGCGCTGGCACGGCGTGCCGCGCACCTCGCGTTTCACGTGAAACACGCAGCGCGGGCCGGGGTGCCCGACGCCTCGACTACAGTGGAACAGTCCCGGAAAGACAGGAGTTGACGGTGCCGGAATCGGAGAACGCGACCACTCCCGCACCCTTCTCCCTCGACGACAGCCCGATCGCCCGCGAGCTGGCCGATCTGACGTCGCGCCGCAAGGCGCTCGAGGGTGTCACGGTCGATTTCGACGGCACGACCCGCGTCCTCACGGTCTCGAACCAGAAGGGTGGCGTCGGCAAGACCACCACGACGGTCAACATGGCCGCTGCCCTCGCGTCCCTCGGTGCACGCGTCCTGGTGATCGACCTCGACCCGCAGGGGAACGCGTCGACCGCACTCGGTGTCCCGCACACCGCCGACATCCCCAGTGTCTACGACGTGCTCATCGACGAGTTCCCCCTGAAGGACATCATCCAGACGAGCCCGGAGTCGCCGAACCTTCTGTGCGCTCCATCGACGATCCACCTCGCGGGCGCCGAGATCGAGCTGGTGTCGCAGGTCGCGCGGGAGCATCGTCTTCGCACCGCGCTCGACGAGTACCTGGAGAGCAGTGACGAGCGGCTCGACTTCGTCATCATCGACTGCCCGCCGTCCCTGGGGCTTCTGACGATCAACGCCTTCACCGCCGCGAGCGAGCTGATGATCCCGATCCAGTGCGAGTATTACGCGCTCGAGGGTCTGAGTCAGCTGCTGGGCAGCATCCGGATGATCCAGAAGCATCTGAACCCCGCGCTGCACCTCTCGACGATCCTCCTCACGATGTACGACGGGCGGACGAGGCTCGCGCAGCAGGTCGCCGAGGAGGTGCGGAACCACTTCCCGGACGAGGTGCTGCGCACCGTCATCCCGCGATCCGTGCGTGTCTCCGAGGCGCCGAGCTTCGGGCAGACCGTGATCGCGTACGACGGGCAGTCCGTCGGAGCCGTGTCATACCGCGAGGCTGCGGTGGAGTTGGTGCGCAGGCACCCGTCGAACAAGGGAGACAGCTGATGGCGAAGCGAACCGGACTCGGTCGGGGGATCGGAGCACTGATTCCGACGTCCGAGAGCTCTCAGGCCCGCCCGGTCGATGTGTTCTTCCCGGGAGCGCGCACGCCGGCGATCGACGTCGATGACCGCACCGAGTCCCCCGTGGACGAAGGCGACGCGCATCCTGTCCCGTCGGCCGACGCCTCGCCGGCCGGCGCAGGTGGCGAGTCGGGGGACGCGGGCGCGCCGGCACAGCCGGACACGAGCGTGACCGATGACGAGGTCGAGCTCGTCGCGATCCCCGGCGCTCGCCTGGTGTACATCGACCCGAACGAGATCGTCCCGAACCCCCGGCAGCCCCGCACCGCCTTCGATCCCGACGACCTCGCCGAGCTGGTCCACAGCGTCCGCGAGTTCGGTGTGCTGCAGCCGGTGGTCGTGCGCACCAACGAGGACGGCGCGTACGAGCTCATCATGGGCGAGCGCCGCACTCGCGCCGCTCGCGAGGCGGGCCTGGAGTCGATCCCCGCGATCGTCCGCGACACGGCGGACGAGGACCTGCTCCGCGACGCCCTCCTGGAGAACCTGCACCGCTCGCAGCTCAACCCCCTGGAAGAGGCATCGGCGTACCAGCAGCTCCTGGAGGACTTCGGGATCACGCAGGAGCAGTTGGCCGCGCGCATCGGACGTTCGCGCCCGCAGATCAGCAACACGATCCGGTTGCTGAAGCTCCCGATGCCGGTCCAGCAGCGCGTCGCCGCCGGTGTTCTCAGTGCCGGGCATGCACGCGCGATCCTCTCGCTGGACGATGTGGAGGCGATGCAGCGCCTCGCGGACAAGATCGTCAACGAGGACTTGTCCGTGCGAGCGGCGGAGGCCGCCGCGACGGCCGGTCGGGGCCCCGGCGCCCGCCTGCCGATCGCGAAGGCCGGAGCGCGCAGAGCGCACCTCGACGACGTCGCCGAGCGGCTCGGCGATCGGCTGAACACGAAGGTCAGAATCTCGCTCACAGCGAGAAAAGGCCAGATCAACATTGATTTCGCCACCATTCAGGACCTTAATCGGATCCTCGGTGAGCTCGGCGAGACCGAGTACGGCACGAACTGAGCGGGCCGCGCGGGACCGACGTCCGAGCGGGGACGTAGGCTGGAACGGTGACCGCCCCGTACTCCCTTCCGCGCCGCGCCAGTCTCGAGCTGCTGCGTGCGGAGGCGGCCGACGAACGGGCGGTGCTGATCGAGGAGCGCGTCCGCGACGGCGAGGACCCCTGGGACTTCATGGAGGATCTGCCGACCGTCGATGAGCTCGTGGTGCTCACGCTCCGCGCCGAGAACATCGCGGCCGACGGGGGGAATCGACCGACCGCCGCGCGCAACTACCGCGTCCTGCGACAGATCGCCCTCGATCATCCGGACCTCACCCGGGCGGTGTGGCGACTTCTGGGCAGCGAGCCGCATCGGCGGTGGGATGCCACGGTGCGCGTCGACGCATCCTGACCTCACCCGACGACGCGGCACACCGGCACGCCGGATACGACGAACCCCGCCGGGGGGTCCGACGGGGTTCGAGGGAATGATCCCGGGATCAGCCGATGTACGCGGCGAGATCCTGCTCGAGGGCGAACTTCGGCTTCGCTCCGATGATCGTCTTCTCGACCTCGCCCTTGTGGAACACCTTCATCGCGGGGATCGAGGTGATCTGGTACTGCATCGCGAGGTTGGGGTTCTCGTCGACGTTGAGCTTCAACACCGTCAGCTTGTCGCTGTGCTCGGACTGGATCTCGTCGAGGATGGGGCCGACCATGCGGCACGGGCCGCACCAGGCGGCCCAGAAGTCCACCAGCACGGGACCTTCGGCGTCGATGACGTCCTGCTGCCAGGTGCTCTCGTTCGTGGCCTTGGCGGTCATGTTCTTCTCCTTACAGAAGCGTTGCAGTCAATGAACAGCGGGGTGCGCGGATTTGTTCCTCAGGCCGCGCCGACGCCCGCGACATCCGCGCCCGCCGCGGCGTCGGGAAGTCCGTCGATCTCGGATGCATCCGCGGCGGGAGCGCCCGCATCGCCGAGGGCCGCGAGGTAGTGCTCGACGTCCAGAGCCGCCGTCGTGCCGCTGCCCGCCGCCGTGACCGCCTGACGGTACGTCGGGTCGATCACGTCGCCCGCCGCGAACACGCCCGGCAGCGACGTGCGCGATGAGCGGCCGTCGACCCACACCGTGCCGTGCTCGGTCAGGTCGAGCATCCCGTGCACGAGGTGGGTGCGCGGGTCGTTGCCGATCGCGACGAACACGCCCGTGACGGGCAGTTCGCGCGTCGTGCCGTCGACGGTGTCGCGCAGCAGCAGACCGGTCACGGCGTCGTCGCCGAGCACGTCGGCGACCTCGCTGTTCCAGACGAACTCGATCTTCTCGTTCGCGAAGGCGCGCTCCTGCATGATCTTCGAGGCGCGCAGCTCCTCGCGGCGGTGGATGACGTAGACCTTGGAGGCGAACTTGGTGAGGAAGGTGGCCTCCTCCATCGCGGAGTCGCCGCCGCCGACGACGGCGATCTCCTGCTGGCGGAAGAAGAATCCGTCGCACGTGGCGCAGTACGACACGCCGTGTCCGGAGAGCCGCTGCTCGCCGTCGATGCCGATCTTGCGCGGAGCCGAACCGGTCGCGAACACCACGGCATCGGCCTGGTGGACGGCCCCGCTGCCGAGTGTGACGGTCTTCACGCGACCCTCCAGATCGAGTGCGGTCACGTCGTCGTAGAGCACCTCGGTGCCGAACTTCTCGGCCTGCTCCTGCATCTTGGCCATGAGGTCGGGGCCCATGATGCCCTCGGGGAACCCGGGGAAGTTCTCCACCTCGGTGGTGTTCATCAGCTCTCCGCCGGCCTCGACGGAACTGGCGATCAGCAGCGGCGAAAGGTTCGCGCGCGCCGCGTAGATGGCGGCGGTGAAGCCCGCCGGGCCCGATCCGATGATGATGACCTGTCGCACGCGCTCTTCCTCTCCGCCCGGCCCGGACCGGGCCTCAGGACGTAGAACCCATGCTAGCCGCGGCGCATTCCGCCGTCGGGGTCAGCGCCCGCCGATCCGCCGGATCGTGCGGACGGCCATCGCCAGTTCGGGCGCGCGCAGCAGTGCGAGCACGCCGATGTAGACGAGGAGGGCGGCACCGCCCACGATCGACGCGCCCACCGCGCCGAGGAGACGGTCGCTCGCCGTCCAGCCGCTCTCACCGCCGAGCAGGAGGAAGACGCCCCACCCGGCGGCTGCGGCGGGCAGTGCGGCGGCGGCGAAGCGCCCCAGTGCACGCCAGGTGGCACGCAGGGCAGTCGTGTCGGTGTGCCGCCGCAGCAGGCGCAGGGCGACGGGGAGCTGGATGAACGTCGAGAGCGACTGGGTGAGGGCGACGGCGGCCGCGAGGAAGCCGAGGGGCAGCAGCCCCGTCATGACGGCGACGAAGGCCAGCCCGGCGCCGAGCGCGGCCAGCCCGGCCTGGACGAACGAGAACAGGAAGGGAGTTCGGGTGTCCTGGAACGCGAAGAACGCCCGTCGCACGATGACCAGCACGCCGAACGGCACGAGCGAGAGCAGGTAGGCGACGAGGACCCACGCCATCGCCACCGCACCGTCGGTCGTGGTCGTGAACACGCGCGACACCGGGACGGATGCCGCGGCGATCGCCGCCGTGAAACCGAACCCGAAGACCGCGATCGCCCGGATCGACTCGTCGAGGTTCGGGGCGACGCGGTCCAGCCGGCCCGCGGCGACCTCCTCCGACAGCCGCGTGAAGTACGTGGTCGAGATCGACATCGCCACGATCGAGTGCGGGAGCATGAAGATCAGCCACGCGTAGACCATGACGGTGACACTCGCCTCGCCGGACGCCTTCGTGACGACCTGCGACTGCACGATCCCCGCCAGCTGGCCGACCACCACCGCGAGGAAGGTCCACCAGGCGAGCGTGCCGATATGGCGCAGTCCGATGCCGCGCCAGCGGAAGTCCGGCCTGATGTGCAGCTTCGTCCGCCGCCAGAAGAAGAGCAGGACGATCGTCTGCATCGCGATGCCGAGGGTGGCCGTCCCGCCCAGGAGCGCGATCATGCCGCCATCCCACTCGCCGACGGACGTGTACGGTCCGCCGAACACGGCGAGGAAGACGCCGAAGCCCGCGATGGAGACAAGGTTGTTCACCGTCGGCGCCCAGCTGTACGGGCCGAAGACCTTACGGGCGTTGAGCACTTCGCCCAGGAGCGCGAACATCCCGTAGAAGAGCAGCTGGGGCAGGACCCAGTACGCGAAGGTGAGCGCGAGGGCGTGCTGCTGCGGACCCCAGGACGGGGCGTAGAGCCAGATGAGGAGGGGCGCGAGCGCCATCGTGAGCGCGGTCGCGGCGATCAGCACGACCGCGCCGAGGGTCAGCAGCTTGGACACATAGCGCGAGCCGCCGTCGGTGTGCGCCGCGGCCTTGACGATCTGCGGCACCAGGATGCCCGTGATCACGCCTGCCGCGAGCAGCTCGTACACGTTGGTGGGCAGCGTCGCCGCGATGCTGAACGCGTCCGCGGCCCGGCTGCCGTAGGAGCCGATGACAGCGACGAGCACGAGCGAGCGGACGAGGCCCGTCACGCGGGAGAAGAGCGTCCCGGCACCGATGATGGCGCTGGCGCGACCGAGACTAGCCATCCGCATCCTTCCGGTCGAGCGGTTCGGGGCTCGCGGACGGATCGTCGGCTCCCGCACGCGGCGCGCGCCCGGGGCGGTACTTGCGCACCGTGCGCACGGCGCCGATGACGATCATCCCCGCCACGAGGGCCGACAGGATGCCCAGGCCCACCGATTCCCACTCGGCGCGCACGGCGACGTGCACCGCGACGGGCTCGCCGACCGCGACGCCGCTCGGGCTGCGCAGCTGCAGCCGCAGCGAGGACTCGCCGCTGGCGACCCGCGCCTCGACGGGGACCTGGACGCGGGTGATCTGCGATGCGCCGACCTCGACGTCGGTGAGGTTCTGGACGATCATGCGGGGATCGCCCACGGTGGCGGCCAGCTGCACGCGCACCGGCCAGCGCAGGTCGTTGCGGACCGTGAAGGTCAGGGGGGCGGTGGAGGCGGCGAGGGTGATGTCCGTCGGCGGCACGATCGCGACGGCGCCGAGGGTGTCGCGCGTCTGCGCGCGGTGGGTGCTGATCGCATCGGCCGCGCGGTCGGGGGAGGCGAGCCAGCCCACCGACAGGAGCTGCATGACCGCGGCGCGCTCGGGTGCGGTGAGCACGGCGGGGTCGGCGAGGATCGACGAGAAGCCGGTGAGGGCCGCCTCATCGTCCATCAGCGCTCCGAAGTCGCCGAGACGCTCGGGCGAGACCGTGGCCGCGCGCAGCGTCGTCGTCACGGGTGCCGCGGCGGTGAGGGACGCGAGATCCACGGCGGTGCGCCCGGCCAGGCGCGTCGCGACGGACACGGCGGCGCGGACGCCGTCCGGCGTGGACGCGATCGTCCGGTCGAGCGCGACGAGCAGCGGCGCGCCGGGTGCCGCCGCGGCGGCGAGATGGGCGTAGGCGGACGCCTCGGCGAGCGAGGACGCTCGGGTGACCGGGACGACGCTCGTGGCGGCGGCGGTGAGGGCGGCGGAGGTCGCCGCATCGGCGACCAGGACCGGTGCGCCGTCCACGCTCGCCCACGCCGGCGAGGCCGCCGCGTCGGTCGCATACGCGGTCGAGTCCACCAGCGTGATCGGCGCGGATCCCTGGCCGTCTCCGGATGCGGCCAGGGCGGCCACGGTCTCGCCGCCCACCTCGGACGGGGCCGGCCAGTACACGGTGGTTGTCGTGGCGCCGATGTCGGTGAGCTGCGCCAGGGTGGGCAGTGCCGGGGCGCCGCCGGGAGCGGGCGTGGGGTCGGCGGTGGCCGCGCCGGTCTCGCCCGCGGTCGGAGTGCCTGCCGCGGGGGTCGGCGATGCGGGCGCGTCGGTGCCGGTCGGTGCGGGGGTGGCGCGCGCGAAACCGGACGAGGCCAGGAAGGAGTCGAGCGAGGGGACGCTCAGCGCACTCGTCTGGCCGGCTGCGACCTGGACGGCGACGTCGGCGTCGCCGAACTGAAGCGCGAAGCGGGGATTGGGCAGCGCGACCAGGTCGTCGAGCCAGCGGAGCGCCGGCGCGGGGGCGGTGGTGCCGAGCACGCGGATCGCGGCGACGACGGCCGGATCCACGGCCAGGATCGCGGTGGACCCCGTGACGGCATCGAGGAGCTGGCGCAGAGCGCCGCCGGTGTCGGTGAGGGTCGTGAGCTCCGCCGACGTCAGCAGGCCCGACGTGATCGGAGGCGCGGTGATCGGCACGACGACGCCGAGCGCTCCCTGCGCGGTGTCCCCGGGGACCACGATCACGCTCGTCGCCGACAGGGTCCCCTGGGCGGAGTCGTACTCGGCGCGCAGCGGATAGACCCCGGGTGCGAGCCCCGCGAGAGCGCCGGCATCCACACTGATCGTCGTGGTCGCGCTGCCTTGCGGCGCGACGGAGCCGAGATCGCCGCCGCCGACCACGCGCTCGGTCCGCGCACCGTCGGAGGGTGCGGTCGTCAGCCAGGCCGCGACGTCGGCGCGCGTGGAGAGCGGGCGGTCCGAGACGGCGACGCGGACCGGGCCCCCGGCCGCCGTCGCATCCGTCGGATTCTGCGCCGAGGCGCTCACGAGGAGCGGCTGATCGGCCGCCACGACGCCGGCCGACGCGGGTGCCACGGCGAACGTCACCGGCGAGGTGTCGGTCGTCGCGATCGGGGCGGCTGCGGCGGTGGAACCTGCTGCTGCTGCCGGCGGTGCGAGGGCCGCGGTGCCGGCGAGCACGACCGTCAGTGCGCTCGCCAGCACCGCCGCGGCGGCGGCGAGGCGGCGCATCCGGTGCCGGCGCGCGGGAGCGAAGGAATGGGAGGTCAT
The DNA here is from genome assembly GCF_037146215.1 of Microbacterium sp. MMO-56. NCBI lineage: Bacteria > Bacillati > Actinomycetota > Actinomycetes > Micrococcales > Microbacteriaceae > Microbacterium > Microbacterium sp. MMO-56. The sequence continues at coordinate 34,123 of NZ_JBBCVW010000006.1, read as the reverse complement.
GACGGGTGTCGACTCGAGTGCGGTCGGGCCGCACGATCAGGTGCGATTCTAGGGTCATACCCCTGTGCGCTCTCCGAGACGGGCCGTGCGCACGTGAGAACCCACGACGACGGATGCCGGTGCCGCGCACCGGCGCGAGCGGAGGAGACGACCCATGAGCACGGACCCCCAGCCCGACCCGGCGGTGTGCGCGGATCTGCGCGCCGATCTGCACGCGGCCGGCTACACCGCGGACGCGGTGCGACGCGCGTGGGGACCGATCGCCGACGAGGCCGTCGGGCACGGTCTGCACGGTCCGGCGCTGTCGGCGCTGTCGGCGTCTCGCCCGGACGGGCCGACCGAGACGATCGCGACGCTCGCGCGCCTGCTGTTCCTCGGGGTGCGGACGTCCCGGGCATCCGTCGACGCCGCCCTGCCGCGCACGGGATCGACGGGACTGGTCGCGCTGGGCCTCGCCGAGGTCGACGGCGACCATGTGGTCCCCGCCGCGCTCCTGCGGCCGCAGGACGTCGTGGACGTCGACGGCGTGGAGCAGTGGTGGATCGCGAGCGATCTCGACGAGGCGGCTCTGGGCGGCCCGCTGCCGACCGGGCACGTGCTCGGCGTGGGCGGCGCGTCGCTCACCCTGGCGGGTCTGCAGCTGCCGACGCCGGCGGAGCGCGTGCTCGACCTCGGCACCGGATGCGGCATCCAGGCGCTGCGCGCCCGCCGATTCGCCGAGCGCGTCGTCGCGACCGACGTGTCCGAGCGCGCCCTCGCCTTCACGCGGCTGAACGCGCTCCTGTGCGGCGTGGACGGGATCGAGACGCGCCGGGGCAGCCTGTTCGAGCCCGTCCGCGGCGAGACCTTCGACCGTGTCGTCTCCAACCCGCCCTTCGTCATCACCCCGCGCGCGGCGGGCGTCCCCGCTTACGAGTACCGCGACGCCGGCTTCGCCGGCGACGACCTCGTCGCCGCGTTCGTGACGGGCGTGGGTGCCGTCCTGTCGCCGGGCGGGACGGCGCAGCTGCTCGGGAACTGGGAGGACCGTCCGGGCGCGGAGGGACTCGAGCGCGTGCGCGGCTGGGTCGACGCCTCGCCGGTGCCGCTGGACGCCTGGGTGATCGAACGCGAACGCCTCGACCCCCTGGCCTACGCCGAGCTGTGGGTGCGCGACGGCGGGACCGCGCCGGGGACGCCGGGGTACGGGAGGCTCGTGGAGGCCTGGCTCGCCGACTTCGCCGAGCGCGGGGTGACCGGGGTCGGGTTCGGCTATCTCGTCCTGCGCCGTGCCGCCACCGGGACGCCCACCGTGCGCCGGTTCGAACGCGTGACGGGACCGCTCGCCCAGGGCGTCGCCGACGGCGGGCTCGGCGCTCATCTCGCCGACGGCCTCGCTGCGGCGGACGTCCTCGCAGAGCTCGACGACGCGGCTCTCTCCGCCGCGACCGCGCTCGTCGCCGGGGACGTCACCGAGGCGCGGCACCACCTGCCGGGAGCCGAGTCCCCGAGCGTGATCGAGCTGCGGCAGGGTGGGGGGCTGGCGCGCACGATCGAGGTCGACCCCGCGCTCGCCGCCCTGGTGGGCGCGTCGGACGGCGACCTCTCGATCGGCTCGCTCTCCGATGCGATCGCCCAGCTCCTCGAGGTGGACCCCGTGGCGCTGCGGGCCGACCTCCTCCCGCGCGTGCGCGAGCTGGTGATGACGGGCTTCCTGCGCCTCGCCTGACCGGGGGGCGCGAGCGAAGCGCCGGTAGGCTGGAACCCATGCTCAACATGGCCGAGGGGCTCGACCGGCTGGGTGCGCTCGCGACCTCGCCCATCACGGCGAAGCTCGGCGCGGCCTTCGCCGACGCCGGGTTCGAGCTCGCGATCGTCGGCGGTCCCGTGCGCGACGCGCTCCTCGGGCGCGCCGTGAACGACCTCGACTTCACCACGAACGCCCGCCCCGACGACATCCTGCGGATCGTGAAGCCGCTCGCCTCCGCCACGTGGGACATCGGTCGGGCGTTCGGGACGATCGGTGCCAAGATCTCCGGACCCGGCGGCCGCGCCGAGCAGGTCGAGATCACCACGTACCGCGCCGACAGCTACGACGGCGTCACCCGCAAGCCCACCGTCTCGTTCGGCGACAGCCTCGACGACGATCTCGCGCGGCGGGACTTCACGGTGGGCGCGATGGCGCTGCGGCTCCCCGTCCCCGCCCTCGTCGACCCGAGCGGCGGCGTCGAGGACCTCCTCGCAGGCCTGCTGCGCACCCCGAGCGACCCGGAGGTGAGCTTCGGCGACGATCCGCTGCGGATGCTGCGCGCCGCGCGCTTCGCGGGGCAGCTCGGTTTCGAGGTGAGCCCGGACACCCTCGAGGCGATGGCGCGTCTGCGCGGGAGCATCGGGATCGTGAGCCCGGAACGCATCCAGGGAGAGCTCGTGAAGCTCCTCGCGTCGGACGATCCCGTCCGCGGCATCCGGATCCTCGTGGACACGGGACTGATGGGAGAGATCCTCCCCGAGATCCCCGCCCTCCGGCTCGAGATCGACGAGCACCACCATCACAAGGACGTCTACGAGCACTCGCTGACGGTGCTGCGCCAGACGATCGAGCTCGAGCACGCGCGGCATCCGGGTGCGGCGCCGGACGTGACCCTGCGCCTCGCGGCGCTGCTGCACGACATCGGCAAGCCCGCGACGCGCAAGCTCGAGCCCGGCGGCGGGGTGAGCTTCCACCACCACGACCTGACCGGGGCGCGGCTCGCGCGCAAGCGGCTGCAGGCGCTGCGGTTCGACTCCGACACGATCGCCTCCGTGACGCAGCTCGTCGAGCAGCACCTGCGCTTCTTCGGCTACGCGGAGGGGGCCTGGACCGACTCGGCGGTGCGCCGCTACGTGCGCGACGCCGGCGACGAGCTCGAGCGCCTGCACATCCTCACCCGTGCCGACGTCACGACCCGCAACCGCCGCAAGGCGCAGCGCCTCGCCGCCGCATACGACGACATCGAGGCCCGCATCGCCGCGCTCGCCGCCCAGGAGGAGCTCGATGCGATCCGTCCCGAGCTCGACGGCAACCGCATCCAGGAGGTGCTGGGCATCGGGCCCGGCCGCGAGGTCGGCGAGGCGTACCGCTTCCTGCTGGAGCTGCGGCTCGACGAGGGCGTCCTCGGCCCGGAGGAAGCCGAGGCCCGCCTCCGCCAGTGGTGGGCCACCCGGTAGATCCCCGGCCCCGGCCCCGGGCCGGGCCCCGGCCCGAGCCCCGGCGTGCTGCCCCGGGTGGGGCGAAAGCAGGCTGAACCGGGCCCTGGCGCAGGTCCGGGGCGGATTCACACCGATCGGGCCTGCTATCGGAACGCGCGGCGACCTAGACTGTCGGCACCGCTCTGCTGATCGGAGTCGCCGGTGCCGTCGTCCTGGTCGTCTCGCCGTGACGTCTCACCCGAGACCTCCCGGCTGCTGATCGAGCGCGCCCACGACGAGCTGGTGGGGGGCAACCCGGTCGATCCGCGGCTCGCCCAGATCCGCAGCGTCGTGCGGGAGTCCTGGCGCCGATCGCTGGCGAACCTCGTGGGGGCCGACGCGCTGCCGCCCCTGGACCTGGTCGACGACGAGCTCGAGGCCTACCGCCGCGCGCACCCGCTCGCCGGGGCGATGGACATGATCCGCGGGCTCCTGCAGCCCGACGCGGACGCCGGGGTCGTCGTCGCCGTGGGCGATGCCGCCGGTCGCCTGCTCTGGGTCGAGGGGGATCATCGCGTGCGCACCCTCACGGGCGGGATGGGCTTCGTCGCCGGCGCGAACTGGTCCGAGGAGGTGGTGGGCACCTCGGCGCCCGGCACGGCGCTCGCGCTCGGCCGATCGGTGCAGATCCACGGCGCGGAGCACTTCAACCGGCTGGTCCAGCCGTGGTCGTGCACCGCCGCACCCGTGCACGACCCCGAAACTCGCCGGCTGCTGGGCGTCATCGACGTCACGGGCGGCGCCGAGGCCGCGACGCCCCAGGCGCAGCTCCTCGTCGACGCGACGGCCCGTGCGGTGGAGGGCGAGCTCCTCGTGGCCCGGCTGCGGGCCCGCGGCGCCGCGACGGCGCCGATCCCCGTGCGTCGGCCCGCCGCGCGCGACGCCGTGCGGGCGCCGGAGACGGCGACGCTGCGGGTGCTCGGGCGCGACCGCGCGCTCCTCGAGGTGACCGGCTCGGGCCGGGAGACCACGTCGGAGCTGTCCGCCCGCCACGCCGAGATCCTGCTGATGCTGGCGGTTCATCGGCAGGGCCTGTCGGCCGAGCGCCTGACCGAGCTCGTCTACGGCCCGGACGCCGGCGACGGCACGCTCCGCCCCGAGATGGTCAGGCTGCGCAAGACCCTGGAGCGGATCGCCCCGCACCTCGTGCCGGCGTCGCGCCCGTACCGCCTGCCCGCGCAGCTCCACACCGACGCGCAGCAGGTCGTGTCCCTCCTCGACCGCGGAGCGCACCGCGTCGCCCTCGCGGCCTACCGCGGTCCGGTGCTGCCCGAATCGAACGCGCCGGGCGTCGAGGAGTACCGCGACTCGGTGCGCCTCGCGCTGCGTGAGGCCCTCATGAGCGAGGCGTCCGTCGAGGTGCTGCTCGCCTACACCGACACCGCCGACGGAGCGGAGGACGTCGAGGTCCTCCGGCTCGCCCTCGAGATGCTGCCGGCCCGCTCGCCGCGGCGCGCGGGCCTGGTCGCACGGATGGAGAAGCTCGGGGCGTGAGCGCACGGCGGGCCGTGTCAGGATGGGCGCAGACGCCGACCCGGCGCGGACGGAGGGATGCCATGACCGCTGAGACCGACGCCGCCGCCGAGGTGCCGAGCGCCGAGCTGACCCGGCTCGCGGAGGCTCACGGCATCGTGACGGAGTACTGGTCGTTCTTCGGCGACCGGGTGCGCGTGCCCGCATCCACCCTCCGGGCCGTGCTCGCCGCGATGCGGGTCGACGCGACCTCGGATGCCGCCGTCGCGCTGGAGCGGACGGAGGACGATCGGTGGCGCGCCCTGCTGCCGCCCTCGCTCGTGTCGCGTCCCGGCGCGCGGACGCTGACGGTCCACGTCGCCGACGCCCACGACGTGCGCCTGTCGCTCGCCCTCGAGGACGGCACATGGCGCGACCTCCCGATCCCCGCCCAGGCCCCGCCGTCGCGGGACGTCGACGGAGTCCGGCGGTGGCGTCTGGAGGTTCCCGTCCCCGCCGACCTCCCGCTCGGCTGGCACACGGTGCACGCCGAGGAGACGCCCTTCGGCGGCGGCGACCCGGTGCGCACGGCGTCCGCCGTGTTCGTGGTGACCCCCGAGCGGATGGCTCCGCCGCCGGCTCGGCCCGGCCGCCGCCGCGGGTGGGGACTGATGGCGCAGCTCTACTCGGTGCGATCGCATGCCTCCTGGGGCATGGGCGACTTCGGCGACCTCGGCGACCTCGCCGCCGTCGCCGGCGAGCGGGGAGCGGACTTCCTGCTCGTCAATCCGATCCACGCGGCCGAGGTGACCTGCCCGATCGAGCCGTCGCCCTACCTCCCCGCGACACGCCGCTTCCTCGCACCGCTGTACGTGCGCCCCGAGGACATCCGCGAGGTGGCCTACCTCACCCCCACGGAGCGCGCCCTCGTCGAGGCCGCCCGGGCGCCCGTCGCCGCGATGGACACCGACCCCGGACGCATCGACCGTGACGCGGTGTGGGCCGCGAAGCGTGCGGCGCTCGACGCCATCTTCGTCGTGCCGCTCTCGCCCGCGCGCCGCGCCGCGCTCGACGCGTTCGCCGCACGCGAGGGCGGACCGCTGCAGGACTTCGCGCTCTGGTGCGCGCTGGAGGAGCACTATGCCGGCGGGGACCGTCCCGACGAGGCAGGGGACATCGCGTCCCCGCTCGTCGCGCGGCTGCGCGAGGAGCTCTCGGGACGGGTCGCGTTCCACGTATGGCTGCAGTGGATCGCCGACCAGCAGGTGGAGCGCGCGCAGGAGGCGGCGAAGGCATCCGGCATGGCGATCGGCGTGATGCACGACCTGGCGGTCGGTGTGCACGCGAAGGGATCGGATGCCTGGTCGCTGCGCGACATGTACGCGCGCGGCATCGCCGTGGGTGCTCCGCCGGACATGTACAACCAGCAGGGTCAGACGTGGAACCAGCCGCCCTGGCTGCCCGAGGCGCTCGCCCGGTCGGGGTACGCGCCGCTGCGGGACATGATCCGCACGCTGCTGCGGCACGCGGGCGCGCTGCGGATCGACCATGTGATCGGACTGTTCCGGCTGTGGTGGATCCCCGCGGGGCTCGGCCCGGGGGCCGGCACCTACGTGCGCTACGACCACGAGGCGATGATCGGCGTCCTGATGCTCGAGGCCTCGCGCGCCGGTGCCGTGCTGATCGGGGAGGATCTCGGAAACGTCGAGCCGTGGGTGCGGGACTACCTGTCGGCGCGCGGCATCCTCGGCACGAGCGTGCTGTGGTTCGAGCGGGAGGGCGACGGATTCCGCCCGCCGGAGAGCTATCGGGAATCGCTTCTCGCGACCGTCAACACCCACGACCTCCCGCCCACGGCGGGGTACCTCGCCGACGAGCACGTCGCCCTCCGGGCTCGTCTGGGCCTGCTCACCCGGCCGGTCGAGGAGGAGCTGGCCGAGGCGGACGCGGAGCGCGCCGGCATGCTGCGACTCCTGCGCGACCGGGGCCTGATCGGCGACGCCCCCACCGAGCAGGAGGTCATCGAGGCGCTCAACGTCCTCATCGCCGCCTCCCCCGCTCAGCTGCTCGGCGTCGCACTCGTCGACGCGGTCGGCGAGCGGCGCACGCAGAACCAGCCCGGCACCTCGACGGAGTACCCCAACTGGCAGATCCCTCTCGCGGGCGCGGACGGGAAGGTCGTGCTGCTCGACGACCTCGCGGCGCATCCGCGGTTCGCCTCCCTCCTCGCCGCCGTCGACGCGACGATGTAGCGCGCACCCGCGCACCCGCGCACCCGCGCGCTTCGGTCGGGTCCGGTCGGCTCGGGTCGCGATCGGGCTCAGGTCGCGGGATCGGCGCGGGGCGTTCCGGGGGCGCGGGCCGGCGTCAGGGCCCCCGCGACGACGCCCCCCAGCACGAGGGCGAGACCGACGATCTGCGCGGGGCCGAGCCGTTCGCCGCCGAGGAGCACCCCGAGAAGCACGCCGGTGACCGGGTTCAGGAGCCCAAGGATGCCGACCACCGCGCCCGGCAGGCGCGCCAGACCGCTGAACCAGGCGGCGTACGCCACGGCGGTCGCGATCAGGATCACGTACGCGAATCCCGCCACGGCGGGAAGGTCGAGCGCCGGCGGCGCCCCCTCGACCGCGACGGCGAACGGCACGACGACGAGGGAACCGGCGACCAGCTGCCACGAGGTCATGGTCAGGGGCGGGATGTCGGACCCCCAGCGCCGGGTCAGCACGAAGCCGAGCGAGGAGGCGAGCATCGCGACGACGGACGCCGCGATCCCCCAGGGATCGGGTGCGACGCCCGCTCCTCCGGGCTGGAGCATGATGATCACGCCGACGATGCCGAGACCCGCCGCACCGACCGCGCGGAGGGTCGGCCGCTGGCGCAGGACGACCCAGCTCAGCAGCAGGAAGGCCGCCGCCGACGTCGACATGATCGTTGCGGCGAGGCTCGTGGCGAGGCGCTGCGCCGCGACGTAGACCAGCACGTTGAGTCCCCCCACGGTGAGGGCGCCGAGCAGCGTCGACCGCCACCACCACGAGCCCCGGGGCAGTCGGCGGGCGACGAGCAGGACGATCACGCCGGCGGGAAGACACCGGATCACGGCACCCCACAGCGGAGCGTCCGCCGGCAGCAGGTGGCGGGTCACGAAGTAGGTGCTGCCCCACGCGATCGGTGCGATCGCGGTGATGAGGATCCACCGCCAGGATTTATCTTCCACGGAAGGCAATATAGCTTCCTTGGAAGGTAATGTCTCCCGCATGAAGGATCGTGTCGACGTCATCCAGGAGCAGTGGCGACGCGAGCGCCCCGACCTCGATCCGAGCCCGCAGGGCGTCATCGGTCGACTGCACCGGCTCGCGGGCGCGCTCACCGAGGAGATCACCGCCGTGTACGCACGCTTCGGGCTCAGCGAGGCGGAGTTCGACCTGCTGGCGGCCCTGCGGCGTGCGGGCGACCCGTTCGAGCTGCCCGCCGGTGAGCTCGCCGACCACACCATGGTCACCTCGGGCGGGCTCACCAAGCGCGTGGACAGGCTCGTCGAGCGCGGTCTCGTCGTGCGGACGGGCGCGGATACCGACCGTCGCCGGCGCATCATCGGTCTCACCCCGGAGGGCCGACGGCTGATCGACGAGGCGGTCACGGCGCACCTGGCCAACGAGCACCGCCTCGTGGGCCTCATCGACCCGGCGGACGCGGATGCGCTGCGCGACGCCTCGCGTCGCTGGCTCGCGGCGCTCTCGGCCTAGCGGATCCGCCTCGCAACGAGATGCAACGTTGCGGGGCGTAGCTTCGGCGACATCCGAAAAGCGGCGCTGCTGCCGCCACTCATGGACTGTCGAAGGAGACATCATGACCATCGTCGAAGAGGGCGTCTCGAGCGTCTACGCCGCACCCGGCTCCCACGGCTCCATCGCCGACTACCGGCCGCGGTACGGGCACTACATCGGCGGCGAGTTCGTCGAGCCGATCAAGGGTCAGTACTTCGAGAACATCACGCCCGTCACCGGCAAGCCGTTCACCGAGGTCGGCCGCGGCACCGTCGAGGACATCGACCGCGCGGTGGATGTCGCGTGGAAGGCATTCCAGTCGTGGAAGAAGACGACTCCCGCCGATCGCGCCAACATCCTCAACAAGATCGCCGACCGCATCGAGGAGAACCTCGAGCGCATCGCGGTCGCCGAGACGTGGGAGAACGGCAAGCCGGTCCGTGAGACGCTCGCCGCCGACATCCCGCTCGCTATCGACCACTTCCGCTACTTCGCCGGGGTGCTGCGCGCTCAGGAGGGATCGCTCAGCCAGATCGACGAGGACACGGTCGCGTACCACTTCCACGAGCCGCTGGGCGTCGTCGGCCAGATCATCCCGTGGAACTTCCCGCTGCTGATGGCCACCTGGAAGCTCGCCCCGGCGCTCGCCGCCGGCAACTGCGTCGTCCTGAAGCCCGCCGAGCAGACGCCGGCGTCGATCCTGTTCCTCTTCGACATCATCGGCGACCTGCTGCCGGCCGGTGTCGTCAACATCGTCAACGGCTTCGGCATCGAGGCGGGCGCCCCGCTCGCCCAGCACAAGGGCATCCGCAAGGTGGCCTTCACCGGTGAGACGACGACCGGCCGGCTCATCATGCAGTACGCCTCGCAGAACCTGATCCCGGTGACCCTCGAGCTCGGGGGCAAGAGTGCGAACATCTTCTTCGAGGACGTCGCCCGGCAGAAGGACGCCTACTACGACAAGGCGCTCGAGGGCTTCACGTTCTTCGCGCTCAACCAGGGCGAGGTCTGCACGTGCCCGTCGCGCGCGCTCATCCAGCGCTCGATCTACGACCAGTTCCTCGGTGACGGGCTGGAGCGCGTCGGCAAGATCGTGCAGGGCAACCCGCTCGACCCCGCGACGATGATCGGCGCCCAGGCGTCCAACGACCAGCTCGAGAAGATCCTCAGCTACATCGAGATCGGCAAGGCGGAGGGGGCCAAGCTCCTCGCCGGCGGCGAGCGGGTCGACCTCGGCGGCGACCTGTCGGGCGGCTACTACGTGGCGCCGACGGTGTTCGAGGGCCAGAACAGCATGCGCATCTTCCAGGAGGAGATCTTCGGGCCCGTCGTCTCGGTGACGAGCTTCGACGACTTCGACGGCGCGATCCACACCGCCAACGACACGCTCTACGGCCTGGGTGCCGGCGTCTGGAGCCGGTCGGCCGACACGATGTACCGCGCCGGTCGCGCGATCGAGGCCGGACGCGTCTGGACGAACACGTACCACCAGTACCCCGCGCACGCGGCGTTCGGCGGATACAAGCAGTCGGGCATCGGCCGCGAGAACCACCTGAAGATGCTCGACCACTACCAGCAGACGAAGAACCTGCTCGTGTCGTACGCCGAAGGCGCGATGGGCTTCTTCTGAGCCGACGAGCCATGACCACCACGACCAGCCGGGTCGCCGTGACGGATGTCGCGGCGGCCCTGCTGCGCCAGCTGACGGCGCAGCACGGCAAGCTCATGTTCCACCAGTCGGGCGGATGCTGCGACGGGAGCGCCCCCATGTGCTACCCGATCGGGATGTTCATCACCGGGCCGTCCGACGTGCTCCTCGGCACGATCGACGCGGGCCTCGACGACCCGATCGAGGTGTACATGTCGGCATCCCAGTTCGAGTACTGGAAGTACACGCACCTCACGATCGACGCCGTGCCCGGTCGGGGGGCCGGGTTCAGCGTCGAGGGCCCGACGGGCAAGCGGTTCCTCATCCGCTCCCGGATGCTGGACGCCGCCGAACTCGAGGCCTTCGGCCTGGCCTGACGCCCCGCGTCCCCTCGCCTCGCCCCTCGCCCTCGCCTCGCGTCCCGCGTGGGGGTCGGGGGTGCGGGCGTCAGGCGCGGTCGTGGAGCGTGATGAGGTATCCGTCCGGGTCGGCGAACGTGAAGGTCCGCCCGAACGGGCCGTCGACGGGGTCCGACGTGATCGTGTGGCGGGCCGCGACGAGGGCGTCGTGGATCCCCTGGACGTCCGTCGCGTGCAGCCAGATGGCGGCGCCGAGACCCGGCTGCGGCACGGCGTCGAGGTCGACGCCGTCCACGACGTCCCGCACGGCGAAGGCGATCGGCGTCGTGTCGAAGACGACGGCGTGCGGCGGGCCGGCGGGCGAACGCACCAGACCGAGGAAGTGTTCGTAGAAGGCCTGGGATGCCGCGAGGTCGCGCACCTGGAGGGAGATGAAGTCGGGGCCGGTGACGGGCATGGGTGATCCTCTCTGTGTCAGTTATCTGACACGATGAGACTATGTCAGGATACTGACATGAGTCAAGACCAGCGCGGCGTGGACCTGCCGGCGTCCGTCGGCTACCGCCTCAAGGAGGCCGCCAGCGCTCTGCGGGCCGCCATGGAGGATGTCCTTCGGCCGCTCGGGATGAGCGTCACCCACTACGCGTGCCTCGAGCTCCTGGCGCAGCGGCCGGGGCTGTCGAACTCGGATCTCGCGCGCGGGACGTTCGTCACCCGCCAGACGATGAACGTGCTGCTGCAGAAGCTCGAGCACGAGGGCGCGATCACGCGCCCCGACGCGCCCGTCACCGGAAAGGTGCTGCCGGTCTCGCTCACGGAGCAGGGGCGCGCCGCCCTCGCCGAGGCGAGCGTCGCCGTGCGAGGGGTCGAAGAGCGCATGCTCGACGGGCTGGGGGCGCCCGACCGCGCCGAGGCCCTGCGCCTGCTCGCGGCGATGATCCGCTCGCTGCGGGGCTAGAGCCAGCCGTTCTCGTCGGCGACGCGGACGGCGTCGGCGCGGTTGCGGGCGCCGGTCTTGCCGATCGCGCTCGACAGGTGGTTGCGGACCGTGCCCTCGCTCAGGTGCAGGGCCCCGGCGATGTCGGCGATCGAGCCGCCCGACCGCGCGACGGCGAGCACGTCGGTCTCGCGCTCGGTCAGCGGCGACTCGCCCTGGGCGAGGGAGTCCGCCGCCAGTGCCGGATCGACGACGCGCAGGCCCTGGGCGACCCGGCGCACGGCGTCGGCCAGCTGCGCGGCGGGTGTGTCCTTCACGACGAAGCCGGATGCCCCCGCGCGCATCGCGCGCGTGAGGTAGCCCGGCCGCCCGAACGTCGTCACGATCAGCGAGCGGCAGCCGGGGAGCGCCGCATGCAGGGCTGAGGCCGCCGTGATCCCGTCCATGCCCGGCATCTCGATGTCGAGGAGGGCGACGTCGGGGGACGTCCGCCGCGCGGCATCCAGCACCTCGTCGCCCCGACCGACCTCCGCGACGACCTCGATGTCGCCTTCGAGACCGAGGAGGGCCGAGAGCGCGCCGCGGACGAGCGCCTGGTCGTCGGCGATCAGCAGGCGGATCACAGCGTCACCCGCAGGGAGAACCCGCCGAGATCGCTCCGGCCCACCGACATCCGCCCGCCCGCGGCCTCGACACGGCCGCGCAGGCCCGCCAGTCCCGAGCCGCCGTCCGGGGACGAGCGCGGGCCGATGCCGTCGTCGTCGATCGTCACCCGGCGCTCGTCGATGCGGATGCGGCACCGCGCGGCCTGCGCGTGGCGCAGCACGTTCGTGACACCCTCGCGCACGACCCACCCGGCCAGCTCGCGGCTCTCGGCGGGGACGGCCTCGACGGAGCCGGGGAGGTCGGCCTCGATGCCCGCCGCCGTCAGCGCCGCCCGCGCTCCGGCGAGCTCGCCCGTGACGCTCACGCCGCGGAAGCCGGCGACCGTCGCCCGCACGTCGACGAGCGCTCCGCGGGCGAGGGCCTCGACCTCGCCGATCTCGGTGCGCGCGCGCTCGGGATCGACGTCGACCAGCCGCCCGGCGAGCTCGGTCTTCACGGTGATGACGGTGAGCGAGTGGCCGAGGATGTCGTGCAGGTCGCGCGCCACGCGGCTGCGCTCCCGCTCGACGGCGAGCACGGCCATCTGGTGCTGCGTCGCGCGCAGCTCGTTGATCGCCGCGATGTTGCGGGCGAAGGCCGCCATCATCGCGGAGATCGAGATGAGGATCCCGGGGATCCACAGGATCTCGTCCTCCCAGCCGACGAGGGCGACGCCGGAGAACAGCGCCGCGGCGGCGAGGGCGAACAGCAGCAGCCAGGTGAGGCGCACCGAGACCATCGCCATCCCGACGAGGACCCCGACGTAGGTCCAGAAGCCGCGCACCTCCCATCCGAGCCACGGGAAGAGCGTGAACGACAGCGCGAACAGGGCGGCCGCCGGCACGAGACGGCGGGAGGTGGGAGCGGACCACGACAGCGGGGCCCCCACGAGGAATCCGACCGCGAAGACGACGAGGAGGATGATCGGGATCACCGCTGCGAACGGTCCGTGCTGCGTCGTCAGGGTGGGCACGGCCGTGAACAGCCAGATCAGCGAGAGGGCCGCCCCCGAGTACCAGCGCACCGCGCCCCGGGCGGTGAGGACCTCCCGCACCGTCCGCGGCGCACCGCCGGGGCCGGGCTGGATCATCCAGCCCGGCCCGCCGTGTCGGGGTGCGGTCTCGCCGTCGGTCGCTGGGGGCACGGTCCTCACTGTAGAGGCGCCTTCCCCGCCGCCGGACGCCTGGCCGCCGGATGTCCGGCCGTCGGATGCCGCATCGCCGGACTCCCCGTCACACGCGCTTCGTGTCGCGGCGGAAGGCCCACGTGGTGCCCGCGATGAAGATCCCGAGCCACACGAGCGCATTCACGAGCCACAGGATGTCGAAGCTCTCTCCCGTCAGCGGAGAGCGCGCGAGCTGGCTGATGCCGTACACGGGGGTGAAGGTCGCGATGGTCTGCATGAAGTCAGGCATGCTGTTCAGCGGGTAGAACAGCCCGCCCAGGAACGACAGGAAGACGACGATGAGGCTCGTCACCTGCGCCGCGTTCTCGCTCGGCATGAGGTAGCCGACGAACAGGCCCAGGGTCGTGAACACGGCGCTGGCCAGTACCCACCCGACCAGACCCGTCACGATCCACTCGACGGGGGTGAGCTGTACTCCGCTCACGGCGCCCGCGACGTAGGTCGCGACGACGGCGAGGAGCCCGAGGACCATGCCCGCGATCATCTTGATGATGATGTTGACGAGGGGGTTGAGCGGGGTCAGCCGCAGCTGCCGGCTCCAGCCCTGCGCGCGCTCGACCGCGACGGCGGCCCCGGTCTGGGTGGCCGACATCATCGCGCCGTACATGGCCATCGAGACCATGATGTAGGCGGCGACCGACAGGCCGCCCTGGACGATCGGGACGTCGGTGAGGGGCTGGTCGCGCAGCGGCAGACCGATCAGCACGTACATCAGGATCGGGAAGGCGATGGTGAAGAAGATCGTGCGCCGGTTGCGCAGGCGCCGCTTCAGCTCGATGCCGAGGTAGGTGAGGGTGAAGCCGCCGAGCGGCGGGACGCGGCGATCGAGCGACACCCGGGATGCGGCGGCGGGGGACGTGGTGCTCATGCGGAGACTCCTTCGGAGGTGAGGGCGAGGAACACGCTCTCGAGGTTCTGGGCGGTGATCTCGACGTCGCGCGCGGCGGTCGCGGTCAGGAGGTGGCGGGCGACGGCATCCGAGTCCTTGGTGTGGATCGTGACGCGCTCGCCGGCGAGTTCGACGTCGTCGACGGAGGGGAGGGCGGCGAGGGCCGCGGGATCGGCCTGCGGCAGGGTCGCCCGCACGATGCGGCCGGAGACGAGGTTCTTGATCTCCGACGTCGTGCCGTCCGCGACGATGCGGCCTCGGCTCATGAGCACGATCCGGTCGGCGTACTCGTCCGCCTCGTCGAGGTAGTGGGTCGCGAACAGGACCGTCCGGCCGCGGGCGGCGTCGGCGCGGATCGCGCTCCAGAACGCGCGCCGGCCCTCGACGTCCATGCCCGTCGTCGGCTCGTCGAGGATGAGCAGGCCCGGGTCGCTCAGCAGCGCCATCGCGAAGCGCAGGCGCTGCTGCTGTCCACCGGAGCAGAGTCCGACCCGGCGGTCGCCGATCTCCTCGATGCCCGCCCGGCGCATGACCTCGTCGACCGGTCGCGTCTCGGCGAAGAGGCTGGCGGTGAGGGCGAGGGTCTCGCGGACCGTGAGGTCCTTCAGCAGCCCACCGGTCTGCAGCACCGCCGACACGAGTCCGTGGGCGATCGCCGCGCGCGGGCTCTCCCCGAACACCCGCACGGCGCCCGCGTCGGGCTCGGAGAGCCCCAGCAGCATGTCGATGGTCGTGGTCTTGCCGGCACCGTTCGGCCCGAGGAAGGCGACGATCTCGCCCGGGCGGACGCGCAGATCCACGCCGTCCACCGCTCGCACCGCGCCGAAGCTCTTCTGCAATCCTGCGGCGTCGACCGCGAGGATCTCCTGGTTCTCATCCATGCCTCCGACTCTGCTCCTGCGGCGGCGCGCCGCCCTCACACGCGCGTCACGACGCCGACATGACATTCGTCACGGTCCGTCGGATCCGTCCCACGCCGGATGACACTCGGTTTCAGTCTCGTTACGAATGCCGTCATCACGGTGTGCCCGCCCGTCATTCGGGGAAGGATGGCGGAAATCGGTCTCGCGTTCCCGCGGGACCGTCGACATCCACAGCAGAGGTCACATCCATGGCACAGCACCACACGTCCCGCGCAGCAGCGCGGGCACGACTCCTCGGCGTCGCGACGACGCTCGGCGTCGCCTCCCTCCTCCTCGCGGGCTGCGCCGGCGGCGGCAGCGGTGAGAGCACCGGCTCCGCGTCCGGCGAGTCGATCATCGTCGGCACCACCGACAAGGTGACGACGCTCGACCCCGCCGGCTCGTACGACAACGGCTCGCTCGCCGTGCAGACCCAGGTCTTCCCGTACCTCGTCAACACGGACTACAACTCCACCGAGGTCGTCCCCGACCTGGCCGAGTCCGCCGAGTTCACCTCGCCGACCGAGTACACCGTGAAGCTCCCCGCGGGGCTGAAGTGGGCCAACGGCCACGACCTCACCTCGTCGGACGTGAAGTTCTCATTCGACCGCAACCTCAAGATCGCGGACCCCAACGGCGCCTCCAGCCTCCTGTACAACCTCGACAGCGTCGCGACCCCCGACGACACCACCGTCGTGTTCACGCTGAAGACGCCGAACGACCAGGTCTTCCCGTACATCTTGACGAGCTTCCCCGGTGCGATCGTCGACGAGGAGGTCTTCTCGGCCGACGCGGTCACGCCCGACGACGACATCGTCTCGGGCGACGCGTTCGGCGGTCCGTACAAGATCACGGCGTGGGACTTCAACAAGTCCGTCGAGTTCTCGCCCAACGAGAACTACAAGGGGCTGCTGCCGGCGCCGGTCAACAGCGGGGTCATCCTCAGCTACTTCGCCGAGTCCTCGAACCTGAAGCTCGCCGTCCAGCAGGGCGATGTCGACGTCGCGTACCGGAGCCTGTCGGCCACCGACGTCGACGACCTCAAGGGCAACGACAAGGTCAAGGTCGTCGACGGCCCCGGCGGTGAGATCCGCTACATCGTCTTCAACTTCAACACGCAGCCGTACGGCGCCACGACCGCCGACGCCGACCCGGCCAAGGCGCTCGCCGTCCGTCAGGCGGTGGCCGACCTGGTCGACCGCGACGCGATCTCGACCCAGGTCTACAAGGGCACCTACACGCCGCTCTACTCGTACGTGCCCGAGGGCTTCACCGGCGCGACCGATGCGCTGAAGGGCCTCTACGGCGACGGCGACGGCGGCCCGGACGCGGCGAAGGCGAAGGCGACCCTCGAGGCCGCCGGTGTCACCACCCCGGTCGCGCTCAGCCTGCAGTACAGCCCCGACCACTACGGTCCCTCGTCGGGCGACGAGTACGCCCTGGTGAAGTCGCAGCTCGAGAAGGACGGTCTGTTCTCGGTCGACCTGCAGTCGACGGAGTGGGTGCAGTACTCCAAGGACCGCACCGCCGACGTGTACCCGGCCTACCAGCTCGGCTGGTTCCCGGACTACTCCGACGCCGACAACTACCTGACGCCCTTCTTCCTGGAGAAGAACTTCCTCGGCAACCACTACGTCAACCCGCAGGTCAACGACCTGATCCTCCAGCAGGCGGTGGAGACGGATGCCGCGAAGCGCACCTCCGAGATCGAGCAGATCCAGGAGCTCGTCGCGAAGGACCTGTCGACGGTGCCGCTGCTGCAGGGCGCGCAGGTCTCGGTCACCGGTGCGGACGTCACCGGGGTGACGCTCGACGCGTCGTTCAAGCTGCGCTTCGCGCCGATCACCAAGTAACGACACCTCGCCGAACCCGCGGCCGCCGGATCACCCGGCGGCCGCGGGTTCCCTCCGTAGAGTAGGCACCCATGACCACCGACGCCGCCACGGTCGCCGAGCCGCCCCCCGCCCTCGAGGTCCCGCGCCGCCGCGGTGGCGGAGGCACCCTCGGGCGGTACATCCTGATCCGCTTCCTGCTGATCTTCCCGACCGTGCTGATCCTGGTCACCCTGGTCTTCTTCCTCATCCGGATGACCGGCGACCCCATCACCGCCGCCCTCGGCGGGCGTCTGCCGGCCGACCAGCTCGCCGAGCGGATCCACGAGGCCGGGTACGACCGGAACATCTTCGTCCAGTACCTCGAGTACCTCGGCCAGATCCTCCGGTTCGACTTCGGGACCACGATCACCGACAAGCAGCCCGTGGTCCAGGTGCTCGCCACCTACGGTCTGGCGACGTTCGAGCTCGTCGTCTACGCGCTCATCGTCGCCTTCATCGTGGGGCTCCCGCTCGGCATGGTCGCCGCCGCGCTGCGCGACCGCTGGCCCGACGCGGTGCTGCGCGTCAGCGCGATCCTCTTCTACGCGACCCCCGTCTTCTTCGCGGGCCTGGTCGCGAAGCTCGTCTTCTCGGTCTGGCTCGGGTGGCTGCCGGTCTCGGGGCGCGCCAACGTCCGCACCGAGATCGCACTGCAGCGCGACGGCGGAACCGGGATCTACCTCATCGACGCGATCGCGAGCGGGAACCCCGCCTACATCGGCGACGTGCTCGCCCACGCGGTCCTCCCGGCGCTCACCCTGGGGCTGCTCACGGCGGGCATCTTCCTGCGGCTCGTGCGCACCAACGTCATCGGCACGTACAACATGCCCTACATCGACGCCGCCCGCTCGCGCGGCGTCCGGGAGAGCCGGCTCGTGCGCACGCACGCCTACAAGCCCGCGCTCATCCCGATCATCACCGTCATCGGCCTGCAGATCGCGCTCATGCTCGGCGGGGCCGTGCTCACCGAGACCACCTTCGAGTGGAAGGGGCTGGGCTTCCAGCTCGCGGCGTACCTGTCCTCGCGCGACTTCGTCGCCGTGCAGGGCATCGTCGCGATGATCGCGATCATCGTCGCCGTCACGAACTTCGTCGTGGACATCATCGCGGCGTTCATCGACCCCCGAGTGAGGTTCTGACATGGCGAAGATCCGCCTCCTCGACCGTCTGCCGGTGGTCCACCAGCTGCGCCAGAGCGTGGGGCTCCAGCGCGGGATGCTCGTCGCCGGCCTCGTGCTGACGGGCCTGTTCGTGCTGACGGCGATCTTCGCTCCGTGGCTCGCGCCCTACGGCTACGCGCAGCTCACGAGCGCGGACGGCGTCAACTTCGGCGCGCAGCAGCCGCCGAGCCCGCAGCACCTCCTCGGCACCACCGTCGGCGGGTTCGACGTGCTGTCGCGCGTCATCTGGGGTGCCCAGACCGCGCTGTACGTCGTCATCGTCGCCATCGTGCTGTCGGTGTTCGTCGGCATCCTGCTGGGGCTGCTCTCCGGGTACCTCGGCGGCTGGGTCGACCGCGTGCTCGTCGTCGTCGCCGACGCGATCTACGCGTTCCCGACGCTGCTGTTGGCCATCGTCGTCGCCATCGCGATCTCGGGCGGCCAGTCGGGCCTGTGGTACGGCGTGCTGGCCGCGGCGGCATCCATCACGGTCGTGTTCATCCCGCAGTACTTCCGCGTCGTGCGCGCCGAGGTGGTGCGTGTCAAGTCCGAGGCGTTCGTCGAGTCGGCGAAGGTCATCGGCGCCTCGACGCCGCGGATCATGTTCCGGCACGTGCTGCGGAACTCGACCCGGACGCTGCCCCTCATCGTGACGCTGAACGCGTCCGAGGCGATCGCGACGCTCGCCGCCCTCGGCTTCCTCGGGTTCGGGATCCAGCCCACCGCCGCCGCGGAATGGGGCTACGACCTCAACAAGTCGATCAGCGACGTGGCGGCGGGCATCTGGTGGACCGCGATCCCGCCGGGTGTCGCGATCGTGCTCACGATCCTCGGCATCACGCTCATCGGCGAGAGCCTCAACGACCTGGCCGACCCGCGTCTGCGCGCCCGGCGCCGGTCGAAGGCGGCGCAGACGCCGGCCGACGCCGTCGCGTCGCAGCAGACCACGGCGCAGGAGTTCCTGGGAGAGGTGCAGTGATGGCATCCGACGCCCGCGCGGTGGAGATCCGCGACCTCGACATCACGTTCTCGACGGATGGCGGCGACGTGCACGCCGTGCGCGACGTGTCGCTCGACGTGCGCCCGGGCGAGGTGCTCGCGATCGTCGGCGAGTCGGGCAGCGGCAAGACGGTCACCGCCCGCTCGATCCTGGGGCTGCTGCCCGACACGGCGACCACCCGCGGTGCCGTGCTGCTCGACGGCGTCGACGTCGTCGGGCTCACCGGCGACGCGCTGCGCGCGGTGCGCGGCCCGAAGGCGGCGATGATCTTCCAGGAGCCCTCGACGGCGCTCAACCCCGTGTTCACGGTCGGCTGGCAGCTGGCCGAGGGGCTGCGTGCCCATGGCCGATACACCGCCGCCGAGGCCAAGGCGACCGCCGTCGAGATGCTGGGGCGCGTCGGCATCCCCGAGCCGGAGCGACGGGTGAACGACTACCCGCACCAGTTCTCCGGGGGCCAGAAGCAGCGCATCGTCATCGCGATGGCCCTCGCCCTCGGCCCCGGAGTGATCCTCGCCGACGAGCCGACGACGGCGCTCGACGTGACGGTCCAGGCCGAGATCCTCGACCTGCTGCGGCGACTGCGCGACGAGACGGGCACGGCGATCGTGCTCATCACGCACAACATGGGTGTCGTCGCCGACCTCGCGGACCGCGTCGCGGTCATGCTCGACGGCGAGATCGTCGAGACGGCGCCGGTCGCCGAGATGTTCGCCCACCCGCAGCACGAGTACACCCGGCGCCTGCTCGCCGCCGTGCCGCGGGTCCGGCTCACCGATCGCCCTCGGCCTCCGCAGGCCGATCCCGCCGTCGCACCCGTCGTCGAGGCGCGGGGCCTGGTGATCGAGTACCCGGGCCGCCTGGGCAGTCCGACCTTCCGCGCCGTCCACGCGATCGACTTCACGATCCGCCCCGGCGAGGTGCTCGGACTCGTGGGCGAGTCGGGCTCGGGCAAGACGACGATCGGGCGCGCGATCGCGGGGCTCACTCCGGTCGCCGGCGGGTCGCTGCGGGTGCTCGGCACCGAGATGAACGGGGTGCGCGAGCGGGCCTTCCGCGCCCGGCGGCGCGAGCTGGGGTTCGTCTTCCAGGATCCCGCGACAAGCTTCAACCCGCTGCTCACCATCGCGCAGTGCGTCGCCGAGCCGCTGATCGTCCACGGCGGGGCGCGCAGCGCGGCATCCGCGCGCGACAAGGTCGACGAGCTGCTCGAGGCGGTGCAGCTGCCCAAGGCGTTCGGCGACCGGTTCCCGCATGAGCTGTCGGGCGGCCAGCGGCAGCGCGCGTCGCTGGCGCGCGCCCTCGCGCTCGATCCCAAGCTGCTGATTGCCGACGAGCCGACGAGCGCGCTGGACGTGTCCGTGCAGGCGCGGGTGCTCGACCTGTTCGGCGAGCTGCAGGAGCGGTTCGGCTTCGCGACGCTGTTCATCACGCACGACCTCGCCGTCGTCGACATGCTCGCGCACCGCGTCGTCGTGCTCCACAAGGGCCTCATCGCCGAGGAGGGACCGACGGCCCGCGTGCTCGGCGAGCCGCAGGATCCGTACACGCGCACGCTCATCGCGTCGCTGCCGGTGCCCGATCCCGAGGAGCAGCGGCTCCGCCGCGAAGCGTGGGAGGCGGCACGCCGCTGATCGACGGCACGGACGTGGCCGTTCCGTTCTCGCGCGCGGCGGCCGTCGCTCCTAGCGTGGAGGCATGGCACTCGCTCTCGGCTTCATCGGAATCGTCACCCGCGACATGGCGGCCTCGCTCGCGTTCTACCGCACGCTCGGTGTCCGCATCGACGATGGTCAGGACGACGCACCGCACGTCGACGCGGTCCTGGACGACGGCACCGCCCTCGCCTGGGACACCGTCGACACCATCCGCACGTTCGACCCCGGATACGAGCCCGCGGAGGGCGGGCACCGGATCGCGCTCGCCTTCGCGCACGAGCACCCGGCGGAGGTGGACGCCGCGTACGCCACCCTGGTCGCGGCGGGATACCCCGGCCACGTCGCCCCCTGGGACGCGTTCTGGGGGCAGCGGTACGCGACCGTGCTCGACCCCGACGGGAACTCGATCGACCTCTACGCGCCGCTCGCCGCGAACTGAGCCGGGGTGGCGCCGACGATGCGCCGGAACTCCCGCGTGAGGTGCGGCTGGTCGGCGTATCCCGCGCGGGCGGCCGCCTCCGCGACGGAGGCGCCCGCGCGGATCAGGCGTTGCGCGCTGCGCGCCCGTTCGAGCCGGACCAGCGTGCCGTAACCGTAGCCGAAGGAGGCGCGGACGCGACGCCGCAGCGTGCGCTCCGGCGTGCCCTCCGCGGCGACGACCTCCCCCAGCGAGCGGCGCGCGCGGGCGTGCGTGACGATGCGCCCGGCCCACGCCCGGTCGGGGCTCTCGGCGACGAGCCGCGCGAGCTCGGCCATCGGGCGAGGGCCGTCACCGAAGGGGAGCAGGATCCCGGTCAGCCGGTTCACGAGGGAGCGGTCCGACACGGCGTCGAGCGGCAGGAGGAGATCGGAGAGCTCGCCGAGCCCCACCCGCACGATGCCCGCGGCGAGTCCGGGGGAGATCCGGAGGCCGAACGAGCCGGTGACACCGTCGGGCAGGGTCTGGATCGGTCGTGTCGACGGACCCGCGACGAGCACCGAGCCCTCGCGCACGATGAGGTCGAGGCACCCGTCGGCGGGGAGGGTCGTCGCCGCCGCGCCGAGCGAGCGCCAGGCGGCCGAGCCGTGCGGCAACGGCCGCTCCACGTACATCGCGCCATTGTCCCGCACGGCGCCGACGTCCGCCCCCGTTCCGCCGCCCCCTATCATCTGAGCATGACGATGCCGCGCGGTCGCGAGGAGAAGCATCCCCCGGTGCTGTACACCGCAGAGCGGCCCAAGGCCTTCCTCGATGCCGTCGTCGCGATCGCCATGACGCTGCTCATCCTCCCCCTGATGGAGAGCGTGTCCGACGTCGCCGACGCGGAGGGCACCGCGATCGACTGGTTCTGGGACCACCAGTGGCAGATCACCAGCTTCCTGCTGAGCTTCGCGCTCATCGCCATGTTCTGGCTCAACCACCAGCGCCTGTTCGCGGGGGTGGAGCGGGTCAACACGACCCTCCTGTGGATCTCGATGGCGTGGGTGCTGACGATCGTGTGGCTTCCGGTGGCGACCGCGCTGTCGGGGCGGATGTCGAACGAGGATGCCGTCGCCAAGGCCATCTACATCGGGAGCATGATCCTGGTCGCGCTGGTCGCCATGATCCAGCGCCTCTACGTGCTCCGTCGTCGCCACGACTTCGGCGATGTGCCCCGCGAGACCCTCCACGGCGGGCTGTCCGCCGACATCTCGATGTGCGTCCTGTTCTCGGTGGCGCTCGTGGTGTCGATCGCGGTGCCGGCGGTCAACTACAACGCGCTGTTCATCATGGTCCTGATGGGCCCCATGCAGGCGCTCGTCGGACGGCTGCTCCCGCCGATGGAGGACTGAGCACCCCTCCTCGCGCGGGCCCTGTGCCTCGGCGCAGACGCCTCAGCGCAGGAGGGTGCCGACGATCCCGGCCAGAACACCCGTCTGCGTGAGCACGAAGAGCAGGAACGCCGTCCCGGCGATCGCGATGAACCCCCACGGCACGCCGCGGCGCAGACGCCGTCCCGCGGGCGCGACCCCCGGGGGCGGCTGCAGCACCGCGGTCGGCGCGGCGAAGGGAAGCCCCGCCGAGGGCGCGCCGGATGCGGACGGCGCCCCCGACGCGGGTGCACCGACGGCCGGACCCGACGCCGTCGCCAGCCGGTCGTCGCGCCAGCGCTCCCACTGGTCGAGCTTCTCGAGGAGGGCGCGGACGACGGCGAACAGCCAGGCCCAGGTGGCGGGGTCGAGCGTCGAGGTCTCGCGCCCGGTGTACAGGAACAGCCAGTCGTCGATGATCTCGACGTCGAGCGCGGCCGCGTTGTCGACGAAGCGCGCCATGATGTCGGGCGTGAACAGATAGAGCGCGTCTCGTTCGTAGCCGGTGGGGCACGACAGCGTGAAGTAGCGGTCGAAGTCGCCCTCCAGGCTGAGCCGCTGGTCGCGGTCGAAGACGGCGGGCAGATTGGAGCCGAAGAGCCCGTTGTTGCCGAGGGCATCCAGCACGATGTGGGGGAGCGGGGTCGAGAGCTTGACGGCGACGTACCCCCAGCGGTGCGTCGACTCGTTCTTGCCCGACCCGGTCTTGTACGTGTAGTTGCCGAACTCGACGAGGCGAGGCTGCTCGCCGCGGACGACGTCGGTGGCGCGGCGACCGTGCCCCACGCCGAAGATCATGCCGGGCAGCGGCGGCGCGGTGACCTCGGGATACCAGCGCATGCCGTTCGCCTGCGCGAAGCGGTCGAGCCGATACCATCGCGCGGCGTTGCCCGCTCGGACGATCCGCACGATGATCGACACCACGATCGCGAGCAGCACGGTGAGCAGGACGAGCGGTGCGACGGCGAAGAGGCCGGCCTGACCGCGCCCGACGACGGCGATCGCTCCGGCGATCCCGACGAAGACGGAGACGAACATGAACAGCGCGATGGCGCCGAACACGACGCCGATCACGATCCCCACGACGTTCGGTGCGGGAGCGCGACCGGAACGGCGCAGCTCGCGGACGTAGGCGCGCGCCGCCGCGCGGTCGACGGGCTCCGTGAGCGGACGTGCATCGAAGGGGAGGGATGCCGGCGCCGAGGTCATGCGACCACGCTACCCGCGGGGTGCGCGGGCGGTGGAGGCCCGGTCGCCGCGGGCCCACGTCTCCGCTAGACTGTTGTGGTTGTCCCTCTGCCCGAGCCGATTGCGGTGCGGGCGGGGACACGTGCATCAACCCTCCTGATGCCGGGAAATGCCCGGCATCCGTTCTAGTCCGAAGGAGGTGGGTTAGTGACGCACTCACACCAGTACGAGCTCATGGTCATCCTCGACCCCGAGATCGACGAGCGTCAGGTCGCCCCCAAGCTCGACGGGTTCCTCAAGGTCATCACCAACGATGGTGGCTCTATCGAGAACGTCGACGTCTGGGGCAAGCGCCGCCTGGCATACGAGATCCAGAAGAAGAACGAGGGCATCTACGCCGTCGTCAACTTCACCGCCACCAGCGCCGCCACGCAGGAGCTCGACCGTCAGCTGAAGCTGAACGAGCAGATCATGCGCACCAAGGTCCTCCGTGCCGAGGAGGCGATCGCCCAGGTCGCCGCCGAGAAGGAGCGCGCCGAGGCCAAGGCCGCCCGCAAGGCAGCGAAGGCGTAACGGACGATGGCCGGCGAGACGATCATCACCGTCGTGGGAAACCTCACGGCAGACCCCGAGCTGCGCTACACGCAGAACGGCCTGCCCGTCGCGAACTTCACGATCGCGTCGACGCCGCGCAACTTCGACCGTCAGGCCAACGAGTGGAAGGACGGCGAAGCGCTGTTCCTCCGCGCGTCGGTGTGGCGCGAGTTCGCCGAGCACGTCGCGGGGTCGCTGACCAAGGGCATGCGGGTCATCGCGACCGGCCGCCTCAAGCAGCGCTCCTACCAGGACCGCGAGGGCAACAACCGCACCGCGATCGAGCTGGAGGTCGACGAGATCGGCCCCTCGCTCCGGTACGCGACGGCGCAGGTCACCCGCGCCGCGTCGGGTTCCGGCGGTGGCGGCAGCTTCGGCGGCGGGCAGCAGGCCCGCCCGCAGGTGCAGCAGGAGGAGCCGTGGGCGACCCCCGGTTCCGCCGCTCCGGACGCGTGGAGCGCTCCGGGCTCCTACGGCGACGACACGCCGTTCTGATCCCCTCGGGTTCAGGAACCACAGAGATTCCGGATGCTCCGGCATCCGTTCACACGTAAGGGAAAACAATGGCTGGAAAGGCTACCGGCGATCGCCGTAAGCCGCGGAAGGGCGCGAAGAACGCCGCTCCCGCGAAGGCGATCCGCGTCGGCGTCATCGACTACAAGGACGTCGCGACGCTTCGCAAGTTCATCTCGGAGCGCGGCAAGATCCGCGCCCGTCGTATCACCGGTGTTTCGGTGCAGGAGCAGCGTCTGATCGCCAAGGCGATCAAGAATGCGCGCGAAATGGCGCTCCTGCCTTACGCCGGCGCTGGCCGTTAAGGAGCACCCATCATGGCAAAGCTGATTCTCACGAACGAGGTTGCCGGGCTCGGAAGCGCCGGCGACGTCATCGAGGTCAAGAACGGGTACGCCCGCAACTACCTCATCCCCCAGGGCTTCGCCGTGGCGTGGACCCGCGGTGGCGAGAAGCAGGTGGCGTCGATCCGCGCCGCTCGTGACGCCCGCGCGATTCACGACCACGAGGAGGCCGTGGCGCTCAAGGACGCCCTCGAGGCCGCCAAGGTCAAGCTGTCGGTCAAGGCCGGCAAGGAAGGCCGCCTGTTCGGCGCCGTCAAGACCGCCGACGTGGCCGACGCGGTCGCCGCTGCCGGTCTCGGCCAGCTCGACAAGCGCAAGATCCACATCACCGCGCCGATCAAGGCGATCGGTGAGCACGAGGCGACCGTTCGTCTGCGTGACGACCTGACCGCCGTGATCACCCTCCAGGTGGTCGCTGCGAAGTAAGCCCGTCGCACCCGGATGCCGTGCCTCTCCCCCCGCGGGAGGGCACGGCATCCGGCGTTTCCGGGGTCTGGGGGATGTCTGGACCGGGGCAACGCGCGACCGGTCGGGCCGTGCTTATACCGACTCGGGCGACGACACGCGCGCGACGACTCCGGACTTGACAAACGCCCGGCTCTGCGCGTGTTATCCCACGCTTTCTCCCCAGGCGCCCACCGCTCGCCCAACCTTCAACCAACACTTCAATCACATTGTCCATCCACAGGTTGTGAATGAAGAAGTTCCTGATCAAGTGCGTTTTCTTGATCCGCTCGCGCGGCGTGTCCGCGCTTTTTCCACAGTTCCTATACACAGGCACGTCGGCGTTTCGCCCACATTCTCCACACAGTTATCCACAGGCTGGTTTGCGGGTGTCGGAGGCCGTGCCTAGCGTGGCCTGAGGCTCGGCGGCGCGGGCTCGGGGACGATGCGTGAGGAAGGCCATCCATGTCGATTGCGGACATTTCGGAGGAGCGACTCGGTGGATCCCGGGACCGCAGCAACGAGCGCACTCCGCCGCACGACCTCCTCGCCGAGCAGAGCACGCTGGGCGGCATGCTGCTCTCGGCGGATGCCGTGGCCGATGTCGTCGAGTCGCTGCGCGGCACCGACTTCTACGTCCCCAAGCACGAGCTGATCTTCGAGGCGATCCTCACCCTCTACTCCCACGGCGAGCCGACCGATGTGGTCGCCGTCACCGACGAGCTCATCAAGACCGGTGACCTGCTGCGTGCGGGCGGAGCCGACTACCTCCACTCGCTGACCTCGATCGTCCCGACCGCGGCGAACTCGGCGTACTACGCCTCGATCGTCCACGAGCGTGCTCTGCTGCGTCGCCTCGTGGAGGCCGGGACCCGCATCGTGCAGATGGGGTACAACGGCCAGGGCGAAGCGCTCGACCTCGTGAACAACGCGCAGGCGGAGATCTACTCCGTGACCGGTGCCGAACAGGCCGAGGACTACGTCGCCCTCGAGGTCGCCGTCGGCGCCGCGATCGAGGAGATCGAGGCCGCGCGTGGCCGCGACGGGCAGATGACCGGCATCCCCACCGGATTCCAGGGCCTCGACCAGCTCACGAACGGTCTGCACCCCGGTCAGATGATCGTCGTCGCCGCGCGACCGGCCATGGGTAAGTCGACGCTCGCGCTCGACTTCGCCCGGGCCGCCGCGATCAAGCACAACCGTCCGACGATCTTCTTCTCGCTCGAGATGGGGCGCAGCGAGATCGCGATGCGCCTCATGAGCGCGGAGGGCGCCGTGCCGCTGCAGTCGATGCGCAAGGGCTCGCTCGACTCGCGCGACTGGACCACGATCGCCTCGACGCGCGGCCGCATCAACGATGCTCCGCTCTACATCGACGATTCGCCCAACATGACGCTCGTCGAGATCCGAGCCAAGTGCCGCAAGCTCAAGCAGCGCGTGGGCCTGCAGATGGTCGTCATCGACTACCTGCAGCTGATGACTTCGGGCAAGCGGGTCGAGAGCCGCCAGCAGGAGGTCTCGGAGTTCTCCCGCGCGCTCAAGCTCCTCGCGAAGGAGCTGCAGGTCCCCGTCATCGCGCTCTCGCAGCTGAACCGTGGCCCCGAGCAGCGCGCCGACAAGAAGCCCGCGATCAGCGACCTGCGCGAGTCGGGCTCGATCGAGCAGGACGCCGACATGGTCATCCTGCTGCACCGCGAGGCCGCCTACGAGAAGGACAGCCCCCGCGCCGGCGAGGCCGACCTCATCGTCGCCAAGCACCGCAACGGCCCGACCGACACCGTCACTGTTGCCTTCCAGGGGCACTTCTCGAGGTTCACGGACATGGCCCCGGGGGACTTCGGGTAGGTGTAGGTTCCACGCCGAAATGACATATTCCACGGGTAGTTGGCAGGCACTTGGCATCCCTGCCATTTGCTGTGGACGGAAGGATTGATAGGTGGGCGACACCCCCATCGGTTGGCTCTCTGACCTCAACGCGAAGTACACGCCGAGCTCGACCCAGTTCGACGCGGCCCGAGGGCATCGCGCGTCCATCGAGTCGCGGCTCGACAGCGACCTTGGCGTGCGCGAGATGTTTGAGATTGGATCGCTACGACATGGGACCGGCGTTTGGATCTACAGCGATGCGGACTACCTGGTGTCGCTCAAGGGGATCCGTCCGGAGTCGATCTGGACCATGCTCGAGAAGGTGAAGAGCAGTCTGGAGAGGCGATTTCCGAGCACCACAATCAGTACGCGTCGACCCGCCGTCGTATGCAAGTTCTCGGATGGAACCGTCGAAGTCGTGCCGGGCTACCCGGCAACGACCGGCCACTGGATCGCGCATCCTTCCGGGGGGTGGATGCTCACACATCCCAAGGACCACAACGCGTACGTCAACGGGGTGAACAGTCGGCACAGTGGTGCCGTCAAGAAGCTGGCGCGCGAGCTGAAGGTCTGGAAGTACAAGCGCAACGTTCCAATCTCTTCGTGCTACCTGGAGATGCGGGCCGCGAAGTACATGGATGGGCAGGACACGTATTCGGCGGTCTGGGATCTCCATGGCGCGCTGAA
This sequence comes from Microbacterium sp. MMO-56, assembly GCF_037146215.1. Lineage (NCBI taxonomy): Bacteria > Bacillati > Actinomycetota > Actinomycetes > Micrococcales > Microbacteriaceae > Microbacterium > Microbacterium sp. MMO-56. The sequence continues at coordinate 5,976 of NZ_JBBCVW010000006.1, read as the reverse complement.
GCATCTCCAGGATGTCGGGCTGGCCGCGATGAACGATCCGACAGGACTGGGTTCGCGTTTCACCGCGTGCTCATCCGACACGAACACGGCGGACGCTCTCTCGAAACTGAACACAGCAGTAGCGCGCGCGGGTCGTGCCAAGGCGCACTGGGTCGCCGGCGAGAGCGCCGAGTCCATCGACGATCTCAAACTTCTATTCAACCAATGACGGCTTCGCACGCGGGCCGCGACTATACGCCGCCAACGAGCGCCACGATGCGCGAGCGGCAGAATCACATGGACGCGCTCCGCTTGCTGATCGCGCAACGTCGCATATACAGCGTCGCGAAGCGATGGCAGTCCGCTCGATGGGTCGGCGTGATGATCATTGGCATCGCAGCGCCCGTGCTGGCCATCATCGTCCCACAGGCAGCGGTCGTCGTCGGCGCCGTCGCGGGAGCTTGGCTCTTCTTTGGACGGACAGCATTCGCGTGGGGTGAGACCCTGAAGATGGGGAGGGCAGCTGCGGTCCAGGAGGACTTCGATCGCTACGTCTTCGCCATGCCCGTGACGATTGCCCGAACGACAGCGCCAACCCGCGAGGACATCGCCGCCATAGCCGGAGATCGTGCACAGACCCTCGCCATCGCGCGACGAGAGAAGCTTCTCGACTGGTATCCGATCAGTCCCGGCGCGTCAGGGGCCACGTCGGTCGCCGTGTCCCAGCGAGCAAACGCTGCGTACTCCGATCGTCTACTTCGTGCCACCGTGGCCGTCTGGGCCAGCGCAAGCCTCGGGTGGGCGTTGTTGATGACGATCGTGAGCATGGCGGCGGGACTCAGCTTGGGTACGTTCCTCGTGGGAGTGCTTCTCCCCGTGTTGCCAGCGTGCCTCGATGCATTTGAGTACATCCGCAGCACATTCCTGGCTGCCCGAGATCGCCGGGATCTCGCCGCGACCATCGAGTCGCGCCTGCTTACCGGAGCAGCTCCTGTGGATGGTCAGGAGCTGCTGGTCTGGCAGGAACGGATCTACGAGCTCCGCCAGACCACGCCGCAGATCCCCAACTGGCTATACCGACTGTTGAGGCCGAGGAACGAAGCGGCGATGTATGCCGCCGCTGATGATCTGACCATGGGGCGGCCAAACGAGGAGGATGTGTGACGCTGACGACAGCCCAGGCGTTCGCGAGCTTTCAGGAGAGCCTGACGGCCACGGCCTACCAGACTGGAACGTTGATTCCGGCGAGGAGGCGAGGCGTTGAGGAGCGCTTGAGTGGAGCCTTCCCATCCTCGTCCGATCTTCCGTTTTCCGAGTGCAAGATGATGGGTTCTGCCGCGAAGGGCACGATCATCCGACCATTTGACGATGTCGACGTCCTGGCAGTGTTCTCGAACGTGAAGAACGCGTGGAACACGTATCAGTGGGACTCGCAGAGCTTCATCTATCGCATCCGTGCGGCCTACAGTGGGCTTTCAGTTCAACAGGTCGGGACTCGGGGGCAGGCCGTGCGCGTGTTCTATGAGGGAGGTGGTCACGTTGACATCGCTCCCGTATTCGAGGTCGGCGGCGGGGTCTACAAGCTGCCTGCGGGTGACGGCACATGGATTAGCACCGCTCCGTTCGTCGCTTCCAACTGGTACGCGGATCGCCACCGTGATCTTGGCTACCAGTTGTCGCCCGTGATTCGGCTCCTGAAGGCGTGGAATCGCGCACACTCACGACGACTGCGGTCGTTCCATCTCGAGACGGTAGCCGCGACGGTCTTCGGGCAGCTCGGGACTGATCATCGCGTCGCGGTGCTGCGCTTCTTCGAGTGGTCACAGACGAGGTTGGCAGTGGCGGATCCGGGAGGGCAGAGCGGCAACCTGAGCGGCTACTTGTCATGGACTGCGCACCAGGACGTCGTGCAAGCCCTAGAGTCGGCGCGGGTACGCGCGGCGAATGCGATTGCGGCGGAGCAGCGTGCGGACCACGCGGAGGCTAAGCGCCAATGGGCCGTCGTCTTCGGACCCGACTTTCCGACGAGCTAACTGTACTTCCCCGGGAGGTTGTGAACGGGTGAGGTAGGCGAAGACCTCCGGGCAGGATGTGGGTTACCACACTCGCATCCTGACCACGGAGGTCTTCGTGTCTCACGCTAACGCGCCTTTGACGCCGGAAGGGCGTCGTCGTCTTGCTGTCCTCGTCGTGGATCGGGGCTGGTCGTTGCGGCGGGTAGCGGAACGGTTCCAGTGCTCGCCCGCGACGGCGAAACGGTGGGTCGACCGGTATCGGGCTGGGCTGCCGTTGACGGACCGCAGCTTCAGGCCGCAGACCTCGCCGAACCGGCTCCCGCGGAAGACGGAGCGGAGGATCGTGTCGTTGCGGTTCACCCGCCGGTGGGGTCCGCACCGGATCGCGTATCACCTGGGCCTCGCCCGCTCGACGGTCGGCCGGGTGCTGGCCAGGTATGGGATGCCGAAGCTCGTGAACATCGATCAGGCCACCGGGCTGCCAGTCCGCAAGCCGACGCCGAAGCGGTACGAGGTCGCAAGACCGGGCCAGCTGATCCACGTCGACATCAAGAAGCAGGGCCGGATCCCTGATGGCGGCGGCTGGCGCGCCTTCGGCCGCGGATCGGCGCAGGACCGTGCCGCGGGATCCGTCCGTGACAAGGCCGCACGGGCAGGAGCGGCCGGCTCCCGCGGCTACCGGTATCTGCACCACGCCGTCGACGACAACTCGAGAGTCGCGTACTCGGAGATCCTCGACGACGAACGTAAGGAGACCGCGGCAGGGTTCTGGACCCGCGCGAACGCGTTCTTCGCGAGCCTCGGAGTCACGGTCACCGCCGTGATGACAGACAACGGCGCGTGCTATCGGTCACACGCGTTCGCGGACGCGCTCGGCGACGGTGTGAAGCACAAGTGGACAAAGCCGTATCGGCCGCAGACCAACGGGAAGGTCGAACGCTTCAACCGCACCCTCGCCGCCGAATGGGCCTACGCCAAGCCCTACGCCAGCGAAGCAGAGCGAGCCGCGGCATACGAGACCTGGCTGCATCACTACAATCACCACAGACCCGGCGAATTCAACTGGTCGTCGCAACACCTTGATCGTGGAGGTGTTCAGCAGTGGCGACAAAGGATTGGCTCGCGAAGACGAGCGAGGTTCCTGAGGGTGCGCGTCGGCAGTGGCGTGCGGATCGAGCGTTGCGGCCGCCGATGCGTTCGCCTGGACGACCTGAGCCCTCGCGGGCGGTGCAGCGGCAGTTCTGGTGTCTGATCGCGACGGGCATCACCTCGGCCGAGGCGGCGCTGAAGGTGGGCGTGTCCGTGCCGGTCGGAACCCGTTGGTTTCGCCACGCTGGCGGCATGCCACCGATCTCATTGGCCGAGCCCAGCGGTCGCTACCTGTCCTTCGAAGAGCGCGAGGAGATCGCGCTGTTACGCGCCAAGGATGTCGGGGTGCGTGAGATCGCGCGCCGGATCGGCCGCGACCCGGGAACGATCTCCCGCGAGCTGCGCCGCAATGCCGCTACGCGCAGCGGGAAGCAGGAGTATCGGGCGCTGGTTGCCCAATGGAAGGCGCAGCAGGCGGCGAAACGACCGAAGGCGGCGAGATTGGTGACCAACGACAGGCTGCGCGAGTACGTCCAGGACCGTCTCGCCGGCAACGTTCGCCGGCCTGATGGCAGCGTCGTCGTTGGCCCGGAGCCGCTGGCATGGAAGGGGCGGAACAAGCCGCACCGGCAGGACCGGCGATGGTCGACCGCGTGGAGCCCGGAGCAGATCTCGCATCGGTTGGAGATCGACTTCCCGGATGATGAGTCCATGCGCATCAGCCACGAGGCGATCTACCAGTCGCTGTTCATCCAAGGCCGTGGTGCGCTCAAACGCGAGCTCGTTACCTGCCTACGAACCGGCCGCGCACTCCGGCGGCCACGGGCTCGAGCGCAGAACCGGCCGCAAGGGCACGTCACCGCCGATGTCGTGTTCTCCGAACGCCCCGCAGAGGCTGCGGACCGCGCCGTCCCTGGGCACTGGGAAGGCGACCTGATCATCGGCACCGGCCGGTCGGCGATCGGCACGATCGTCGAGCGCAAGAGCCGCTCGACCCTGCTGGTGCATCTGCCGCGGCTGGAAGGCTATGGCGAGATCCCACCGGTCAAGAACGGTCCTGCGCTGGGCGGCTACGGCGCCGTCGCGATGAACGCCGCGCTCATCGCGACGATGACCAAGCTCCCCGAACAGCTCCGGAAGACGCTCACGTGGGACCGCGGCAAGGAGCTCTCCGCCCACGTCCAGTTCGCGCTCGAGACGGGCACGAAGGTGTTCTTCGCTGATCCCCACTCGCCCTGGCAACGGCCGACGAACGAGAACACCAACGGGTTGCTGCGACAGTACTTCCCGAAGGGCACCGACCTCTCACGCTGGTCCGCGGAAGACCTCGAAGCGGTCGCTCTCGCGCTGAACAACCGGCCACGCAAGGCCCTCGACTGGAAGACACCCGCCGAGGTGTTCGAGGAGCAGCCACGCTCGCTTCAACAACCCGGTGTTGCAACGACCGGTTGAACGCAGGCCCCACACCGGGATCGGCGGCCAGACCCCCTCAGCCCGCGTTCACAACGTCACGGGGAAGTACAGCTAACGGTCGCGATCTCAGATCGGGCGCGATCGTCGCCGTCAGGATGCGGAGCGCTCGGTAGCGCGATCCTCTTCGACGTACTGGCTCGCCGCATTCCACCAGGGATTCTCGCGGACGCGGTACAGGATGGTCCGCTCTCCGGGCACGCGCTCGACGAACTCGATGAAGTTCGCGCGGCGGAGCTTCTGGATCAGTGGGTGCACGATGCCAGGGGAGAGCCTCGTTGCGTCGGTGATCGTCTTCGATGAGAACTTCTCGCCGCGAAGACCGGCGATCTCGACCATGACGCTGTACATGTAGCTGTTGCCGAAGACGAGCCGGGATTCCTCCGGCGCGATGGGCTCCAACATGGTCATGTCCTTGAGTGTCGCATACGGGCCCGACGCAGGGCTTCGGTGGGGACCGTCGGGCGTTGATTTTGTGGTCTCTATATTTGTATCCCTGACGGTGACTGTTATCTATGTGACGTGCACTACAGTGGATGCCACATTCACTGGTATTCGTGACTCGCATATACCGAATTAGCTTGTGAAATCAAGAGCGCGATCCTGAATCGTATTTCGCGAATCTATGGCGGAAGCGTGCATTCTCCCGGACCGATTCGACCCTCACGCTGGCTTCATGACGGCGCGCGAGCAACTCGGGACACGGGGCGGAGCGCGCCAGGCGGATGTCGGGCTGATGGTTCGCAAAGCGGGTGGCGAGGTGGACGTTGTTCCGCTGCAGTCAGCTCGATTGAGCGTCTTCGACGCCGTCGTCCCGTGGCGTGAGTTCCGCTGGTACCGGGGGCAGCGGCACTTCTCGGGCAGCTACTGGTCGGCGACCATGCAAGCGCATGTCGGGCACGAGTCGCGGCTCGAGTACGCGAACCTGTTGCTGGCCGACTTCGACCCTCGCGTCGACTGGATTCTCTCTCAGCCGTTCCTCCTCGAGGGTGAGGACAAGGGCACACGCCGTCGCCACATTCCCGACTATCTGATCGTCCACGCGGACCACACCGTCTGCGTGGTGGATGTGAAGCCCGCCGCGAAGCTCACCATCCCGAAGGTGCGTGACTCGCTGAGTTGGTCGCGGCGCGTGATCGAACCGCACGGGTGGGAGTACCGCGTCCAATCCGAGCCCGATGAAGTGTTGCTGCGCAACGTCCAGTTCCTTGCCGGGTACCGCCGGTCGTTCCAGTTCGCCGGCGGCGACGTCACCGCCGCGCTCGGCGAGCTGAGCCCTGATCCACCGTCGCGATTCGGTTGAGCCGCGTTTCGCTTTTCGTTGAGTTGTTTCGGCGGGCGGGCGTGCGTGTTCTGCCAGCCGGGGCTCTGGCTTATCCACGTCGATCTCCGGTTCGTGCCCGTCGGGGCGATGCTGGTCAGG